>NZ_JBHSBL010000027.1:103458-176015 GCF_042650585.1 Actinoplanes subglobosus | reverse complement strand
GGCTTTCGCGGCGCGGGCCGGCTTTCGCGGCGCGGGCCGGCTTTCGCGGCGCGGGGCGGCGGCGGTTCGTCGTTGCGCGGACGCGCCGCCAACCCGCCAGAAGCGACGAAAGGTGCATCCCTGACTGGTAGTTTTCGGGCTGAATCATCACGAAACTACCCCACGGGGAGGACACGGTGGGCAGTACTCGCGTGCTCACGATCGGCGTCGCGCTGGTCGCCACGCTGACCGGCTCGGCACCGGCCGCGGCGGCGCCCCCGCCACCGAAGAACGAGATCGTGACGGACATGGAATTCAAGGTCGGACCGGCCGAGACGACACCGGGCGGCCGGGTCGTCCTCAGCGGCTGGGCCGGGATCGTCGGCAAGGACACCGGCAACGCCGGCCGCGTCGACTTCTACTTCCAGGGCAACAAGCCGGAGGACAAGCAGGTCCACCTGGGATCGACCCAGGCCGGCAGCTCCGGCAAGTTCCGCTGGACGACCGCGGCCACGGTCAGCGGCGACTACATGGCCAAGTACCAGCACCGGACCAGGGACATCTCGGCGGACGGTTTCTGGGGCCTGAAGGTCTACGTCGACCGGCCGGTCGACCAGTTCCTCTACTCGTGGACGGCTGACGCGCTGTCGTGCCTGCCGAAATGCACCACCGAGGGCCCGGAGCAGTTCATCAGCGCGGGACCGATCAAGGTCACCCTGAACCGGGAATGCCTGCGCCCCAAGTCCGGCGGCCGGATCGGCTTCACCGCCGACGCCACGAACACCTACCAGCCCGGCGCTCCCGGCTGGCGGGACTTCCCCGAGGGCGAGGGCCCGACCGAGTTCGAACTGAACCCCGGCATCACCCGCGGTCACTTCTACCTCGAGTGGACCAGCGCGGCACCGGCCAGCGACAACGAACTCACCTCCTGCAACCTGTCGTTCAGCGCCTCTCAGAAGCGCACCCAGCGCGAATACATCTGATCGACGACAACGGCGGCGGCCGGGTCCGGGACAGCCCGGCCCCGGCCACGGCTGTCCCACGCGCACCGCCATCCCTCCAGGGCCGGGCGACGGCTCTGCCACCTCTGGGCCGTGCCGTCCTTCCCGGAGCTCGGCCGTCTTGCTCCATACCCGGCCGCCTTCCTCCCGCGCCCCGCGGCCGTTCCTCCGCGCACCGCGGCCCTTCCCCCGCGCACCGCGGCCCTTCCCCCGCGCCCCGCGGCCCTTCCCCCGCGCCCCGCCGCCTTTCCGCCGCGCCTCGCGCCCTTCCCCCGCGCCTAGCGCCCTTTCCCCGCGCCCCGCGGCCTTTCCCCCGCGCCTCGCGGCCCGCCGCCTTCCGCCGCGCCCCGCGCCCTTTCCCCGCGCCCCCTGCCCCGCCGCCTTCCTCCGTACGCGGCCGCCTTCCTCGCGCCCCGCGCCGGGATCAGACGAATGCGCCGTGGCCGGTGATGGCCCGGCCGACGATCAGTGAGTTGATCTCGCGGGTGCCCTCGTAGGAGTACAAGGCCTCGGCGTCGGCCACGAAACGGCCGATGTCGTAGTCGAGGACGATGCCGTTGCCCGCCAGCAGCTCGCGTGCCCAGCCGACGACCTCCCGCATCCGGGTGGTGCAGTAGGCCTTGGCCAGCGCCGAGTGCTCGTCCTTGTAGACGCCGGCGTCCTGGAGCTGGGCCAGCCGCACGCACATCCCCAGCGACCCGGTCACGTTGCCGGCCATCCGCACCAGAAGGTCCTGGACCAGCTGGAACTTGGCGATCGGACGGCCGAACTGCTTGCGCTCGCCGGCATAGCTCAGGGCGATCTCGTAGGCGGCGATCATCAGCCCCACCGACTGCCACGCCACACCGGCCCGGGTCGCCCGCAGCACCCGGGCGGTGTCCTTGAAGGAGCCGGCCAGTTGCAGCCGGTCGGACTCCGGCACCCGGACACCGGCCAGCTCGATGTCGGCGTTCTGCACGATCCGCAGCGCGATCTTGTTATCGATCTTGGTAGCGGTGAACCCGGGCGCGCCCTTCTCCACCACGAAACCCTTGACCTGGCCGTCCGCCTCGTCACGGGCCCACACGACGATCAGGTCGGCGAAGGTGGCGTTGCCGATCCACCGCTTACGCCCGTTGAGCACCCAGGTGTCGCCTTCCCGCCGGGCGGTGGTGCGCAGACCCGCCGAGACGTCCGAGCCGCCGGTCGGCTCGGTCAGCGCGAACGCCCCGATCCGGTCGAACGACGCCATCGACGGCAGCCACCGCTCCCTCTGCTCGGGCGAGCCGCACTCCTGGATGCTGCCCATCGCGAGACCGGCGTGCACCCCGTAGAACGTGGCCATCGAGGCGTCGGCATGGCCCATCTCCAGAGCAAGCCAGCCGTCCACCAGCGACGACCGCTCCACGCCGGCCAGGCCGAGCCCGGCGAACTGCTTGATCAGATGGGACGGGAACTCGGCCCGCGCCCAGTATTCATTGGCGATCGGGACGACCTCGGCCGAGAGGAACTCGCGAACCCGGTGCACGGTCGCGCTCTCCTCATCCGATAGGAGGTCCTGAAAGGCGTAAAGATCTCCGACGAGCATATTTGCGTACCTACCCCCGTGTGGGCACACCTAGACTTCGGACCCATGCTCACCATGCAGGACGCACTGGCCCGGTTGACCGCGTATTGGACAGATCAGGGATGCCTGGTGGTCCAGCCGATGAACACCGAGGTCGGCGCCGGAACGCTCAATCCGGCAACACTCCTGCGGGTGCTCGGACCGGAACCGTGGCGCGTCGTCTACCCCGAGCCGTCGGTGCGGCCCGACGACTCCCGTTACGGCGAGAACCCGAACCGCCTCCAGACCCACACCCAGCTCCAGGTCATCCTCAAGCCCGATCCCGGCAACCCTCAGGAGCTCTACCTCGGCAGTCTCCTGGCCCTCGGTGTCGATGTGGCCGCCCACGACGTGCGCTTCGTCGAGGACAACTGGGCTGCCCCGGCCGTCGGCGCGTGGGGGCTGGGCTGGGAGGTGTGGCTGGACGGGCTGGAGATCACCCAGTTCACCTATTTCCAGCAGGTGGGTGGCGTCAACCTCGATCCGGTGAGTGTGGAGATCACCTACGGCATCGAGCGGATCATCATGGCGCTCCAGGAGAAGACCCACTTCAAGGAGATCGAGTACTCCCCCGGCGTCAGTTACGGCGAGGTCTTCGGCCAGTCCGAATACGAGATGTCGCGCTATTACCTCGACGACGCCGACATCGACGCGAACCGGCGGCTGCTGGAGATCTACGCCACCGAGGCCCAGCGCATGATCGACATCGGGCTCCCGGTCCCGGCTCACTCCTACGTCCTGAAGTGCTCGCAGGCCTTCAACGTGCTCGACGCCCGCGGCGCGGTCTCCACGGCCGAGCGGGCCGCCGAGTTCAGCCGGATGCGCCGGCTCGCCGGTGAGGTCGCCCGGCTCTGGATCGACCGTCGCACCGAACTCGGCCTGCCGCTCGGCACCGTCGAACCGCTCGCCCCGGCCCGGCCCGCCGCCACCGTCCAGACCGGGGACGGCGAGCGCACCCTCGTCTTCGAGATCGGCACGGAGGAACTGCCGCCGGCCGAACTGCGCTCCGCCCGGGAACAGGTCGGCCGGCTGGTCGCCGAGGGGCTCGCCGGCACCCGCCTCGGCCACGGCGAGGTCCGCGTCTTCGGCACCCCGCGACGCCTCATCGCCGTCGTCGCGGCGGTCGCGGCCCGCGAGGAGGACCACGTCCGCACGGTCAGGGGCCCCAAGGTCCAGCAGGCCTACGGACCGGACGGCGCGCCGACGAAGGCGCTCGAGGGCTTCGCCCGCGGACAGGGCGCCAGTCTCGCCGATGTCGAAACCGAGGAGCTCAACGGCGTACCCCACGTGGTTGTCCGGAAACACGAAGCCGGACGCGCGGCACCCGCCGTGCTCGCCGCGGTGCTCGCGGAGGTCGTCACCGGGCTGCGCGCGGCCAAGAACATGCGGTGGAACGACCCGATGCTCGCCTTCAGCCGGCCGGTCCGCTGGCTGACCGCGCTCTGGGGCGACGACGTGGTGCCGGTGGCCGTCTCGGCGCTCGCCGCCGGGCGCCGGACCCGGCTGCTGCGCACCGCCGAACCGCCGGTCGCCGACATCGCGTCGGCCGAGTCCTTCCTGGAGACGCTCGGGGTCAACGGTATCGTCGCCGACCACGAGGACCGCCGTGAGCTGATCGTCATCGGCGCCCAGGATCTCGTCTATCCCGACGGCAGGATCGACGTCAAGGGCGAGGCCGCGCTCATCGACCAGATCACCGACCTGGTCGAACAACCGTTGCCGCTGCTCGGCACCTTCGACGAGGGCTATCTGTCGCTGCCGGACGCGGTGCTCACCACCGTCATGCGCAAACACCAGCGATATCTCCCGGTGCGCGACGAGGATGGGGCGCTGCTGCCCATGTTCGTCACGGTGGCGAACGGGCCGGTCGACGTGGAACTGGTGCGGGCCGGCAACGAGGCGGTGCTGCGAGCCCGTTACGAGGACGCGGCGTTCTTCTACCGCGCGGACCGCGAGAAGCCACTCGCGGAGATGAAAGCCCATCTGGACCGCCTCACCTTCACCGACAGACTCGGCTCGATGGCCGACCGGGCCCGCCGGATCGAGGCCCTTGCTCTCTCTATCGCCGAGCGCCTCGGAATTGGTTCACCTGTTCTAAAAAGGGCTGCTGAGCTGCTGAAATTCGACCTCGGCTCGCAGCTCGTGACCGAGATGACCAGCCTGGCCGGTGTGATGGCGCGCGACTACGCGCTGCACGCCGGCGAGGACCGGCCGGTGGCACAGGCCGTCCACGAGGCCGAGTTGCCCCGCAACACCGGCGACGCCCTGCCCGCCTCCGTCCCGGGCGCCGTGCTGTCGCTGGCCGACCGCCTCGACCTGGTGACCGGACTGGCCGCGACGGTCGGGCTGCCGACCGGATCCAGTGACCCGTTCGCCGTGCGGCGGGCGGTGCTGGGGCTGCTCGCGGTGCACCGGGCCACGCCGGCGCTGGCACCGTTCGACCTCTTCGACGGTCTGGCGCTGGCCGGGCAGCCGGTGCCGGTCTCCGAGCAGGTACTCGCCGACTGCCGCGAGTTCCTGGCACGGCGGCTGGAGCAGCTACTGGTCGAGGAGGGCCAGCCGGTGGACCGGGTCCGCGCGGTCCTGCCGCACGCGGGACGGCCCGCCCTGGTCGACGTGCTGCTGGCGCAGCTGGCCACGGCCGTGACGGATCCCGGGTTCCAGGCGGTCGCGGCGGCGATCCAGCGGGCACGGCGGATCGTGCCGCCGGGGACGGTGGCCGGTTACGACCCGTCGGTCCTCAAGGAGCCGGCCGAGGTGGCCCTGCACGAGGCGGTGACGGCGGTCACCGGGTTCTCCGACGTGGCCGGGTTCGTGTCCGCCGTACGCCCGCTGGTCGAGCCGGTCGGCCGGTTCTTCGACGAGGTTTTCGTGATGGACGAGGACCCGGTGCTGCGGGCCGCCCGGCTGGGTCTGCTGGCGACGGTCCGCGATCTCGGGACGGGCCTCCTCGACTGGGATCACCTGCGGATGTGAATTCTTGTCGTACCCGGCTTCTAGGGTGGGGACCATGCCTCTCACCTGGGACGGGATCGACGAGCCGTTTCGCCGCAACGACAGCGCGGGTCTGACGGCGCTCCTGCTCGGCGCGACCGAGCAGGAGCGGCTGGCGTTCGCCGCCGAGGTCGAGCGGCGCGTCCGCAACGGGTCCGGCGAGTGGTGGGCCCGGTCGTTCGATCCGGCCGGCCTGTTCGCGCTCGCCGTGATCGCCTGCGTGCCGACCGCCGCCCGCGCCGCCACCCTGCTCACCCGCCGGGGCATGCGGGAGTGGCCCGACATCTCGGCCCGCCACTTCCTCGAGATCGCGCGGGCACGGCAGCTGACCTGGATCGGTGACCTCGGCGTCCGCCTGGCCCAGGGGCTGTCGGCCCGTGACGCGTGGCGCGGCGACTGGCGGTTCGCCGAGCTCCTGCTCCTCGAGGGCGGCACCGAGCCACCGGTCACCGAGGGCGTGGTCCGCGGCTGGGTGGATGCCGTCCAGACCCACTCGTGGAGCACCCCGCTCGCCGACGTGCTCCGGGGCAGCCCATGGCTCGACCTGCTGCTCCCGTCGGTGTTCGAGATCGACGGGCTCGGCAGCGAGCTGCCGTCCGACGACTTCGGCGGCGAGCAGATGTCCTTCCCGGTCGCGATCGCCCGGCTGGTGACCGAGGGGCGCCTGGAGCGTCAGACGATCCTCGACGCGACCGTCGACCGGCTGGCCCGCGGCGACCGGCCGGGGGCGCTGCGCCCGTTCGCACTGCTGCATGAGGCTCTCGCGCCCACACCCGCCGAGCTGGCCCGGTTCGCGGTGGCCTACAGCCGGCTGGTCGGCGACGCGCCCTCCCCGGTCGCCCGGATCGCGCTGGCCGCGTTGCGCACCCTCGGCCAGCACGACCTCGTCGAGATCGCCACCGTGCTCGATGCGGGCGCGGGAGCGCTCACCCGAAAGGAGAAGGTGCTGGTCAGGGCCGGTCTGACGCTGCTGGACGAGACGGCTCGGCGCAGCCCGGACCGGGCCGGCGAGATTGTGGAAACGGTCGCGGGGGCGTTCGACCATCCGTCGCTGGACATCCAGGAGAGCGCGCGGATGGTGACCTCCCGCCATCTGGGGCACGCACCCGCCGAGGTGGTGGCCCGGCTCACCGCCGCGATGACCGCGATGACCGGGGTGACCCAGGAGACGGGCGCCGGCGTGGCGGGCGAGACAGGCGTCGGTGGACCCGCGCCCGCCTCGGCCACCGGTCCGCCGGTGCCGGCGGTTCCGGTCCTCCCCGTGTCGCCGGTGATGCCACCGTCGATCGGGAGCGCCGCCGAGCTGGCGGAGGAGGTGACCGCCCTCCTCGCGGATCCGTCCGCCGTGCGTTGGGAGCGGATCCTGGCCGCCCTGGTCGCGCTGCCGCCGGAGGGCTTCGGAGAGTCGCTGGCGCCGGTGCTCGACAGGCACACGGGTGTGTTCGGCGACCGCTGGGGGCGCCTGCCGTTCCTCGGCGAGGTGATCAGAGCCCGGCTCGGCCACGAGCGTGGGCACGTCATGCGGGAGCGGCTGCGTGCCACCGTGCGGCGGAGCCTCACCGACATCAGCGGCGGGATGGACCGGTCACTGGTCAACACCCCGTCGGGCATCCTCACCCTGCGGGTCGCCGAGATCGCGGTGCAGGTCGCCCAGGCGCCGGTCCCGGTTCTGCTCGCCACTCCGACCGAGGTCACCGGCAGTCTCGACGCGGATGTGCTGGTCGGCCGGATCGCGCGTTGCGAGGCCGCCGGAGTCGAGCCGTGGCAGCTCGACCTCCAGCAGGCGATGCTCCGGGTGCCCCGGGCCGTCGACGCCGAGGTGCTGGCCCGCGCCGAGGAGCTGACCTCCCCCTCCGGGAAGCTGTTGGCCGGCTGGCTCCGCGCCGGCGGGATGCCCGACCCGGTCAGCATCCGATTCGAGCAGCGGAGTCTCGACACCGACGGCCGGGTCGTCACCCGTCGTGTCGTCGCCAACCTGGAGTCCGGCCGCGAGTCCGGCGACCGGATCCTTCTCGAGGACGCGCTGGTCACCCTCACCCGGCGGTCCCGCCCGGAGTATTACGTGACCACCACCTACCAGTCCGACGTTCTCATGATGGTGCTGCCACAGCATCGCGAGGCCGTCGCGGCGTGGGCGCTGACCGACATCGCCGCGCTGGCCGACCAGGACGGCAGCGACGCCGCGTTGCTGCCACTGCTGGCCGACGCGGCGGGCCCGATCGGTCCGGCGGTCACCCTCGCCTTGGCGTACGGGCTGGCCGCCCGTCACGAGGCCGACCGGGTCGCGGCCGTCGACGCCTTCCTGGGCTTCGCCGCCGGGACCGAGCCGTTCGCCGCCGCGCTCGGCGCCGACCTCGGCGATCTCGGCAGCGACGGCACCATCAAGCTGGCCCGGGTGGCGCCGGCCCTGCGCGACGCCCACCAGGCGGGGGCGGCGGCCACCGTCTGGGAGGTGCTCGCGGCCGCGCTGCCACGACTGTTGCCAGCCGCGCCACGCGGCCTTCCCGACCTGCTGGAGCTCGCCACCCGGGCGGCCACCGCCGTCGGTGCCCGCGCTGCCGTTCCCGGTCTGCCCGATGTGGCCGCTCGCGGCGGCGGCACCCGCCTGGTCCGCGAGGCGAAACGGCTCCAGGCCGCACTGACCCGCTGACGGACGGGCCTGCCCGACGACGACGTCCACCCCCGACCGGCCACCACCCGAGAGCGGCGATCAGGCGGGAACGGCAAGCAGACGGAGACAGCCAGCGTGCGGAGACAGCCAGCGTATGGGTAGGGCCAGTGTGTGCGGAAAGGGCGCAGACGGGAACAGCGAGTCGGCCGAACGACGGGAGGCCTGGACAGCGACCACTTTGGAGCGGCGGCGACCGCTCCGGTTGAGGGTGACGGTGACGGCGAGGCGTTGACCCGGGCGGGCTCGTCCGGGAACGACCATTGACCCCTCGTTCGCAGAAACGCCATGGCATCGTCGCCTGGGGGTCGGTTCGGTCGCGTCGACTCTGTGCGGACGTCCGGTGGTGGTCGCCGGATCCGAGCATTCAGGAGGAAGACGTGGCAGATCGCCGTCAGGTGCTGCGCTTCGGCGCTGTCGCCGCTGCCGCTCCGGCGCTGGCCGGGGCCGCTTCCGCGCCTGCCTGGGCCGGCGGGCACGGACACGGCGGCGGCCGGACCAAGCCGCTGGTGGTGGGTCACCGTGGGGCCTCCGGCTACCGGCCCGAACACACCCTCGCGTCGTACGAGCTGGCCGCGCGACTGGGCGCCGACTACCTGGAGCCCGACCTGGTGATCACCAAGGACGGCGTTCTGGTGTGCCGGCACGAACCGGAGATCGGCGGCACCACCGACGTCGCGTCACGTCCGGAGTTCGCCGGGCGGAAGCGGACCGTGGTCCTCGACGGTGTCAGCGTCACCGGCTGGTGGACGCAGGACTTCACACTGGCGGAGCTGAAGACGCTGCGCGCCGTCGAGCGGATCCCGGCGATCCGGCAGCGGAACACGGTGTACGACGGCTACTTCGAGGTGCCGACCTTCCAGGAGATGCTCGACCTGCGTAAGCGGCTCTCCAAGGAACTGGGCCGTGACCTGGGCGTTTTCCCGGAGACGAAGCACCCGACGTTCTTCCGGGGCATCGGGCTCGAGCTGGAGAAGCCGCTGGTCCGGACGCTGCGCCGCAACGGTCTCGACAAGCGGGGCGCGAAGGTGTTCATCCAGTCGTTCGAGGCGGCCAACCTGCGTGACCTCGCCGACGATCACCGGATCGAGGTGCCGCTGGTCTTCCTGAGCAGCGCGGCCGGTTCGCCGTTCAACGACCCGCGGCCGTACGCCGACTACCTGACCGCGGCCGGGCTCAAGGAGCTGTCGGAGTTCATCGACGGCATCGGCCCGGAGAAGGGGCAGATCATCCCGCGCAAGGCGGACGGGACACTCGGCACGCCGACCAGCCTCGTCACCGACGCCCACGCCGCTGGGATCAAGGTGATCCCGTACACGTTCCGGGCGGAGAACTCGTTCCTTCCCGCGGAACTGCGGGTCGGTGCCGACGTCGCGGCCTACGGTAAGTCGATCGACGAGCAGGTGACGTTCCTGCGCACCGGCATCGACGGGCTGTTCACCGACAACCCGGACATCGGCGTGCTGGCCCGCGACCTGGTCTGACGACGCGCAACCCGGCCCGTCCGCTCGTGGGGAGCGGACGGGCCGCTGCCACCCAGCGGAGCGGGCCGCCTCCACCCAGCGGGGAGGCCACCTTTACCCCGGCGATCTTGGTCGATTTTCCACCGGAAGCGGTGGTAAGCCGGTCAAGATCGCCGGGATTTTCAAGCTGCGAGGCACGGAAACGCGGGGTCGCACAGCGTGGATGGCACAGCGGCGGCGCAAACGACAGCCGCGGGACGACGCGGGACCGCGCGACACAAAGGCACGGCGCGGCACGGGACGGCGCGGCACGGGACAGCGCGGGCGCGGCGCGGCGCGGGACGGCGCGGCACGGGACAGCACGGCACGGGACAGCGCGGGCGCGGCGCGGCGCGGGACGGCGCGGCGCGGGACGGCGCGGCACGGGACAGCGCGGGCGCGGCGCGGCGCGGCACGGCACGGCACGGCGCGGCACGGCGCGGCACGGCGCGGCACGGCGCGGCACGGCGCGGCACGGCGCGGCGCGGCGCGGCACGGGACAGCACGGCACGGGACAGCGCGGGCGCGGCGCGGCACGGCGCGGCACGGCGCGGCGCGGCACGGCGCGGCACGGCACGGCGCGGCGCGGCGCGGCACGGCGCGGCACGGCGCGGCACGGCGCGGCGCGGCACGGCGCGGCACGGCGCGGACGGCGCGGCGCGGACGGCGCGGCGCAGGACGGCACGGCGCAGGGCAGTGCAGGGCGGCGCGGGACAGCGCAGGTTGGTGACCAAGGGATATGCGCGTGCGGCGCGTTGGCGGGCGGGACTGTCGCCTGCGTCGCGCGGTAGCGCGCGACACGTGGCTGCGCCTGATGAAGGTGTGGCCGTACCAAAAAAGGAAGGTCCGGCACCGTGAACGGCGCCGGACCTTCCCGGAAACCTACTTCGCGACGAGCATCGGATAGATGTGCGAGAAGTCGAGCTTGTACCCGAACCCGCTGGCCACGATGAACGTCAGCCCGAGCAGCACGCCCACGACGACCACCGCGAACAGCCCGTAGCCGACGACCGTGCCGAGCGGCCGCCGCGGGGCGTCCGCCGTGCTGACGCCCGTCGTGACGTCGCCGGAGGCCCAGGCCAGGGAACGGATGCCGAGGGCGAACAGGATCGGCAGGCCGGCGCCGAGAGCGAGGCCGGCGAGGAGGACCTGCCAGGCGCCGTCGAGGGCGAATCCGAAGTTGTGCATGGTCGGCCCTCTCAGTTCGCCGCGACGGCGGGGACGGGGGTGACGGCGGGGGTGCTGGTTTCGCCGTCCCAGTCGTCGTTGACGTTCTCGTGGTCGACGCGGGCGGAGCGGGAGCGCAGGTACATGCCGCCGGAGGCGAGGGCCAGGAGGGTGAAGACGACGAGCGCGCCGGCCATGCCGCCGACGGTGTCGCCGATCCAGTACATGACGGCGCCGACGAGGCCGGCGGCCGGCAGGGTGATCAGCCAGGCGAGGATCATGCGGCCGGCGACGGCCCAGCGGACGGTGGCGCCGGGGCGGCCGAGGCCGGAGCCGATGACCGAGCCGGTGGCGACGTGCGTGGTGGAGAGCGCGAAGCCGAGGTGGCTGGAGGCCAGGATGACGGCGGCGGCGCCGGACTGCGCGGCGGTGCCCTGCGGCGGGCTGATGTCGGTGATGCCCTTGCCGAGGGTTCGGATGATCCGCCATCCGCCGAGGTAGGTGCCGAGGGCGATGGCGAGGGCCGCGGAGACCTTCACCCAGAGCGGGATGTTCTCCAGGTCGCTCCAGTGGCCGCTGGCGATCAGGGCGAGCGTGATGACACCCATCGTCTTCTGCGCGTCGTTGGTGCCGTGCGCGAGGGAGACGAGGGAGGCGCTGCCGATCTGGCCCCAGCGGAAGCCCTGCTCGGTGAAGCGGGCCGCGACCCCGGTGGTGATCTTGAAGATGATCCAGGTCCCGGCGGCGGCGACGACGCCCGCGATGACCGGGGAGATCACGGCGGGCAGCAGGACCTTGCCGACGACGCCGTCGAGTTTCGACCCGTCGCCGTTCCAGTTGACGCCGGCCACACCCAGGCCGGCCAGGGTGGCGCCGACCAGGCCGCCGAAGAGGGCATGGGAGGAGCTGGACGGCAGGCCGAAGAGCCATGTCGCCAGGTTCCAGACGATGCCACCGACGAGGCCGGCCAGGATGATCAGCAACAAGGTGCTGCCACCGTCGGCGAGAAGTTCCGCCTTGGGGGCGCCGCTCTTGTCCTGGATCTTGACGACGGCGTTGGTGACGGTCAGCGCGACCTCGACCGAGAGGAACGCGCCGACGAGGTTCAGCACACCGGACAGGGCGACGGCGGTCTTGGGCCGTAGCGCCTTGGTCGCGATGGAGGTCGCCATCGCGTTGGCGGTGTCATGGAACCCGTTGGTGAAATCGAAGGCCAGGGCCGTGATGACCACCAGCGCCAAGATCACGGATGTTTCTGTCACGCCGTGATCGTGACCGAGTTATGGGCGCGCTGCCATAGCCAGAACGGGACATGTACAAGGTTCCGCTCGCGTTAACCTGATGTTTCCCCAATCTGCACGGAAAGCAACTGGCTCGCTACCGATTGCATCCACAGGTAGCGCAAAGGTGAACAATAGCTTAGGAAGAAATCACGATAAGTCGGACTTATCGGATCTGGTATTCGGCGTCTGTCGTAACGATCGCATCGGTCAGGATCGACAGGCCCTCCCGTGCCTCGTCCTCGGTCAGGGTGAGCGCCGGGCCCATCCGCAGGACGTTGCCGTACAGGCCGCCCTTGCCGACCAGCAGACCCCCGGCCCGGCACAGGTCGAAGACCCGGAGGGTGGCGGCCGGGTCCGGCTCGGTGGTGCCGGGGCGGACGAACTCGACGCCGATCATCAGGCCCCGGCCGCGCACCTCGCCGAGGATCCCGCAGGACAGCGCCCGGAGCCCGTCCAGCAGGATCGCGCCCACACGGCGGGCGTTGCCCTGCAGGTCGTGGTCGAGCACGTAGTCGAGGACCGCGTTGCCGGCCGCCGCGCTGATCGGGTTGCCTCCGAAGGTGGAGAAGCTGATCGCCGGGACCGCGTTCATCACCGAGGCGCTGCCGACCACACCGCCGAGGGCGAACCCGTTGCCGATCCCCTTGGCGAAGGTGATCAGGTCGGGGGTGACGCCGTGCGCCTGGTAACCCCAGAAGTGGTCGCCGGTACGCCCCCAGCCGGTCTGCACCTCGTCGGCGATGAGCAGGATCCCGTGCTCGGCGAGCACCTTCCGGTAGGCGCCGAGCAGCCCGTCCGGCCCGTGCACGAACCCGCCGACGCCCTGGATCGGCTCGGCGATCAGGGCGGCCACGTCACCGGCCGTGACGGTCGCGAGCACCTCCCGGAGGTCGTCGACGGCCGCGTCGATCAGGTCGGCGTCGCCGAGCCGGGCCATCCGCCCGCGCAGCCGGTCGGCCGAGGCCAGCCAGTTGACCGTGAGGGGGCTGAGCGAGCTCGACGACCAGGTCCGATGGCCGGTGATCGCCATGGTGCCGAAGGACCGGCCGTGGTAGCTGTTCTTGATCGCCAGAATCTGGTTGGAGCGCCGCACGTTGGTGGCCATGAGCAGGGCGGACTCGTTGGCCTCGGTGCCCGAGTTGGTGAAGAACACCCGCGCGTCCGGGATGCCGGAGAGCCGGGCGATCTTCTCGGCCAGCTCGACCTGCTGCCGGATCAGGTAGAGCGTCGAGGTGTGCGCGACGCCGGTGCCGATCTGGGCGCGGACCGCGTCGCTGATCTCGGCCACGTCGTAGCCGATCATGGTGGTCAGCACGCCGCCGAAGAAGTCGAGGTAGGTGCGGCCGTCGGCGGTGGTCACCCGGCGCCCGCTGCCGGAGACGATCTCCAGCGCGTCGTCGCCGTAGTAGACCGGCATCCAGTGGGGCATGACGGCGCGATGCCGGTCGAGGAGCTCGCTCACGGGGTTCTCCTTCGGATGTTCGGAACGGTGGCGACGGCCAGCACCTCGGCCAGCTCGTCGTAGCCGCCGGCGACCAGGCCGGCGGTGATGCGGAGATGGTCGATACCCAGCGGGGTGACGCAGAACGGGGCGCCGGGGGCGGCCGCGACGCCGTGGGCGGCCAGCGCGACCAGGGCGTTCTGCTGGTCGGGGACAGCCATCCAGAGGTTGATCCCGTCCGCCGCGGTGGCCGTCACCCCGCGGGCGTGCAACGCCGAGAGCAGGGCGGCCCGGCGCGCGGCATAGGCGTCACGAGCGGCCGCGACGCGCGCCACGGCCTGCGGATCGGTCAGCAGATCGAGGAGTACGCCCTGGAGCAACCGGCTGGACCAGCCGGGGCCGAGCAGTCGCCGGTCGGCGAGGGCGTCGAGCACGTGGGCCGGCCCGCCGACCGCCGCCAGCCGCAGGTCGGGCCCGTGGCTCTTGGAGAAGCCGGCCACGTGCACGGTGCGTTCCGGCAGGTAGCGGCCGATGCTGACGGGCGGGGCGGTGGCGATGCCGCCGGCGTGGTCGTCCTCGACCACTAGCAGGTGCGGCGCTTCCAGGAGGACGTTCGCCAGTTGCGCCGCGCGGGACGGGTCCATGCTGGTACCCGTGGGGTTGTGGGCACGCGGCTGGAGGAACAGAGCGACCGCCCGGTAGTCCCGGATGGCTTGGAGCAGGGCGTCCGGGACGATGCCGGCCGAGTCCATCGGCACGCCGACGACGGTGGCGCCGACGGCCTGGAGCAGGTCGAGGAGCGGCGGGAAGGCCGGGTTCTCGACGAGCACGTGGTCGCCGTATCGCAGGGCGGCACCCGCGACGCGGTCGAGGGCGTCCATGGCGCCGTCGACGACGGTGAGTCTCTCCGGGGGGTACGGCCACCGCTCCCGCAGCACCGCCTCCAGCTCCGGCAGCACCGGGGCGTCGAGGTAGCTGCCGGCCCACCGCCCGTCCCCGATCCGCCGTAACGCACCGGTCAGATCGGGCAGCAGCAGCGGGTCGGGCACGCCGGTGGACAGGTCCTGCGGCAGGTCCACCCGTGCGCCGCTGAGCTGGGCATACCTCAGCCGGGCCCGGGGTGGCAGCGGACCGGACACATAGGTTCCGGATCGCCCCCGGGTCTGGATCGCCCCGGCGAGGATGAGGTTGCGCCAGGCCTCGCTGACGGTCGTGGGGCTCACGCCGAGCCCGCCGGCGACCACCCGGACGGTGGGCAGGCGGACGCCCGCGGGCAGACGGCCGGACGTGATCAACCGGCTCACCGCCGCCGCGATGCCACGGGCGCTTCTGTCCTGAACCGCCCCGGTGATCAGGTTCAGCAAATTATCGTCTCCGAAACATTCCGTAACGTACGGGCAATTGTTCGCCTCAATCTGTGTCGTTAGTGTCCTACGGCATCCGGCGCCGACAAGCAAGACCTGGCGCAGGACCTATAACAAGGAGTAAACACACGATCACAGGCGCTTCCCGGCGCACTGCGCGTGCGTAAGAGATCAACAAGAGAGGGGCCGCAATGACGACCGGAGTCGTCCGCGCCGCCCTCGTCCAGACCACCTGGACGGGCGACAAGGAATCGATGATCAAGGCGCACGAGGATTACGCTCGTGAGGCCGCCGCCCAGGGGGCGAAGGTGATCTGCTTCCAGGAGCTGTTCTACGGCCCGTACTTCTGCCAGGTGCAGGACGCCGCCTACTACGAGTACGCCGAGAGCATCCCGGGCCCGACGACCGAGCGTTTCCAGGCGCTCGCCGCCGAGCTGGGAATGGTCATGGTCCTGCCGATGTACGAGCAGGAGCAGCCCGGAGTCCTCTACAACACCGCCGCTGTGATCGACGCCGATGGCAAATACCTCGGTAAATACCGCAAGAACCACATCCCGCAGGTGAAGGGGTTCTGGGAGAAGTTCTACTTCCGTCCGGGAAACATGGGTTATCCCGTTTTTGACACCGCGGTCGGCCGGGTCGGCGTTTACATCTGTTACGACCGGCACTTCCCGGAGGGCTGGCGCGCGCTCGGCCTGAACGGGGCGCAGATCGTGTTCAACCCGTCGGCCACCAGCCGGGGCCTGTCGTCCTACCTGTGGCAGCTGGAGCAGCCGGCCAGCGCGGTCGCCAACGAGTACTTCATCGGTGCCATCAACCGGGTCGGCGTCGAGGACCTGGGCGACAACGACTTCTACGGGCAGACGTACTTCGTCGACCCGGAGGGGAAGTTCGTCGGCGAGGTGGCCGACACCCACAACCCCGAGCTGGTCATCCGTGACCTGGACCTGAGCCTGCTCGGTACGGTCCGCGACCGGTGGCAGTTCTACCGCGACCGCCGCCCGGACAGCTACGACGGGCTGGTGGCGCCGTGACCACCCTGATCAAGGGCGGGACGGTCGTCGGCCCGATCGGCGCGGTGAAGGCGGACGTCCTGATCGACGGCGAGACGGTGGCCGCGATCTTCGCGCCGGGGCAGGCACCCGACGGGCCGGAGGTCATCGACGCGACCGGGAAGTACGTGATCCCCGGCGCCGTCGACGCGCACACCCACATGGAACTGCCGTTCGGCGGCACCCACGCCAGCGACACCTTCGACACCGGCACCCGGGCGGCGGCGATCGGCGGCACCACGACGATCATCGACTTCGCGGTGCAGCGGACCGGTGAGGTGATCCAGGACGGCCTGGCCGCCTGGCACGGCAAGGCCGACGGGAACTGCCACATCGACTACGCCTTCCACATGATCATGGGCGGGGTCGACGACGAGTCCCTCAAGGCGATGGACTACCTGGTCGCCAACGAGGGCATCAGCAGTTTCAAGCTGTTCATGGCGTACCCGGGCGTCTTCTACTCCGACGACGGCCAGATCCTGCGCGCGATGCAGAAGGCGCGCGACAACGGCGCCATGATCATGATGCACGCGGAGAACGGCCCGGCCATCGACGTGCTGGTCAAGCAGGCCCTGGAGCGCGGCGAGACGGACCCGATCCACCACGGTCTGACCCGGCCGCAGGAGCTGGAGGCGGAGGCCACCAGCCGGGCCATCTGGCTCGCGTCGGTCGCCGCCGACTGCCCGCTCTACATCGTGCACCTGTCCGCGTCGAAGGCCCTCGAGCAAGTGGCCAGGGCCCGGGACGCGGGGAAGAACGTGTTCGCCGAGACCTGCCCGCAGTACCTGTACCTGACGCTGGAGGACCAGCTCGGCGCACCCGGTTTCGAGGGCGCCAAGTGGGTCTGCTCGACGCCGCTGCGCAGTAAGCACGAGACGCACCGGGCCGACCTGTGGCAGGGCCTGCGCACCAACGACCTGTCGGTGGTGTCGACCGACCACTGCCCGTTCTGCTTCAAGGACCAGAAGGAACTGGGCCTCGGCGACTTCTCCAAGATCCCGAACGGGATCGGCAGCGTCGAGCACCGGGTGGACCTGCTCTATCAGGGCGTCGTCGACGGGAAGCTGTCGCTGAGCCGCTGGGTGGAGACGATCGCGACCACCCCGGCCCGGATGTTCGGCCTCTACCCGAAGAAGGGTGTCATCGCGCCCGGCTCGGACGCCGACATCGTCATCTACGACCCGAACGGGCGCACCCGGATCAGCGCCGAGACCCACCACATGAACATGGATCACTCGGCCTGGGAGGGCTGGGAGATCGACGGCCGGGTCGACACGGTCCTGTCCCGGGGCGAGGTGATCGCGTCCGGCGGCGAGTACACCGGCCGGGCCGGGCGCGGGCAGTACGTCAAGCGCGGCCTCAGCGACTACCTGATCTAGAAAGGGGTGGGCCAATTGGACATCGGTGTAGTACTGCAGAACGACCCACCCGCTCTGGAGGTGGTGGAGTGGGCGAAGAAGGCCGAGGCGGCCGGCTTCAGCCACTTCTGGACGTTCGACTCGCACGTGTTGTGGCAGGAGCCGTTCGTCGTCTATTCGGCGATCCTGGCCGCGACCGAGCGGATCGTCGTCGGGCCGATGGTGACCAACCCGGGCACCCGGGACTGGACGGTCCTCGCCTCGACCTTCGCGACCCTCAACGAGATGTACGGCAACCGGACCGTCTGCGGCATCGGCCGCGGCGACTCGGCGTTGCGCGTGCTCGGCCTCACCCCGCAGACCCTCGGCCAGCTCCGCGAGAGCGTCCTGGCGATCAAGGGTCTCGGCAACGGCGAGAAGGTCACGGTCCGCGGGCAGGAGCTCCAGCTGGCGTGGGCGGCCGACAGCCGCCTGGAGGTCTGGGTGGCGGCCTACGGCCCGAAGGCCCTGGCCATCACCGGTGAGGTGGGCGACGGATACATCCTGCAGCTCGCCGACCCGGACATCGCCGAGTGGATGATCAAGGCGGTGAAGGCCGCGGCGGTCAAGGCCGGACGGGACCCGGACGCCATCAAGTTCTGCGTGGCGGCGCCGGCCTACGTCGGCGACGACCTGACGCACCAGCGGGAGCAGACCCGGTGGTTCGGCGGCATGGTCGGCAACCACATCGCCGACATCGTGGCCCGTTACGGTGGCGACGGCGGCGCGGTGCCGCAGGCCCTCACCGATTACATCAAGGCACGGCAGGGGTACGACTACAGCGAGCACGGTCGTGCCGGCAACAGTCACACCACCTTCGTGCCGGACGGGATCGTGGACCGGTTCTGTGTCCTCGGTCCCGTGGAGAGCCACGTCAAGAAGCTGACGGAGCTACGCGAACTGGGCGTCGACCAGTTCTCGGTCTACCTGCAGCACGACGGCAAGGAACAGACGCTCGCCGCCTACGGTGAGCAGATCATCCCGGCGTTCTCGTGAGGCGCGTCCTCTCGGTGATCGCCGGACT
This sequence comes from Actinoplanes subglobosus, assembly GCF_042650585.1. Lineage (NCBI taxonomy): Bacteria > Bacillati > Actinomycetota > Actinomycetes > Micromonosporales > Micromonosporaceae > Actinoplanes > Actinoplanes subglobosus. The sequence continues at coordinate 157,558 of NZ_JBHSBL010000027.1, read as the reverse complement.
GGTCGCGGCAGCCCTCCTCTGGGAGGGGTACAAACTGGCCGGCGATCCCGAGGGGACGGTGCTGTTCGGCGTGCGGGTGCTCCCGCGCGCCGACGACCTCTCCATGCCACACCTGTGGACGATCGCGCGCCGGCTGGCCGACCCGGAGATGACCGGCGGCCGGCCGGTGTGGATCGTGGTGCTCGACGCGTGCCTGTTCACGCTCGGCATCACCGCGGCCGGGTTCCTGGCCGGGGCCGTGATCGGGCTCGTCCTCGCGGCGGCCATGCAACGGTTCCGGATCGTCGAGCGCGGGCTGCTGCCGTACGTCATCCTCTCCCAGACCGTGCCGCTGGTGGCGCTCGCGCCGCTGATCGCCGGCTGGGGCGGCACCCTGATGCCGGCCTGGGCGACGGTCGCGGTGATCGCCGCCTACCTGGCGTTCTTCCCGGTCGCCGTGGGCATGTTGCGCGGCCTCCAGTCGCCGTCGGCCAGTGGTGTCGAGCTGATGCGCAGCTACGCCGCGGGCTGGTGGCGCACGACGGTGAAACTCCGGTTCCCGGCCGCGTTGCCGTACCTCTTCCCGGCACTGCGGCTGGCCGGGGCGGCGGCGGTGGTCGGCGCGGTGGTCGGGGAGATCTCGACCGGCACGCGCGGCGGTATCGGCCGGCTGCTCATCGAGTACTCGCGGGAGGCCACCAGTGATCCCGCCAAGGTCTACACGGCGATGCTCGGCGCGGCCCTGCTGGGCCTGCTGGTCGCCGGGGCCGTCTCCCTTCTCGAACTGCCGCTGATGCGGCACCGGCGCCACGTGGAGGTGGTGACTCTATGACCGCCGTGGTCGTCGACGGGCTGACCAAGATCTTCAACCAGGGGCGCGGTGACGAGGTCCTCGCCCTCTCCGATGTCGACCTGACCGTCGGTGACGGCGAGTTCGTGTCGCTGATCGGGCCGTCCGGCTGCGGCAAGAGCACCCTGCTGCGCCTGATCGCCGACCTGATCGAGCCGACCACCGGCACCGTCACGGTGGCGGACCGGCCGGCCGCGCAGGCCCGCCGCGAGCAGGAGTACGGCATCGCCTTCCAGCAGGCCGGCCTCTTCGAGTGGCGGACCGTGCGCCGCAACGTCGAACTCCCCCTCGAACTGCGCGGCATGTCCAAGAGCGACCGGAGGGCCAAGGCCGAGCAGATGCTGGAGCTGGTCGGGCTCGCCGACTTCGCCGGCCACTACCCCGGCCAGCTCTCCGGCGGCATGCAGCAGCGGGTCGCGATCGCCCGGGCCCTGGCCGTCCAGCCACCACTGCTGCTGATGGACGAGCCGTTCGGGGCGCTCGACGAGATGACCCGCGAGCGCCTCCAGTCCGAGCTGCTCGGTATCTGCGCCACGACCGGCACCAGCACGGTCTTCGTCACCCACTCGATCTCGGAGGCGGTCTTCCTCTCCGACCGGGTGGTCGTCATGTCGGCCCGCCCGGGCCGGATCACCGCGTCGATCGAGGTCAAACTTCCCTCCCGGGACGAGGCGGGCCGGCAGGCTCCGGTCTACTTCGAGAAGATCACCGAGGTACGACAGGCGCTGCGCTCATGAGACGCGTACTTCCGCCGCTGATCGTCGGGGTCCTCGCCCTGGTCCTGTGGGAGGTCTTCGTGACGGCGGGGCGGGTGGCCCCGTTCATCCTCCCGGCGCCGTCGGCCATCGGGGCCCAGATCGTCGAGCAGAAGCAGAACATCTGGGACGCGGCCCTGGCCAGCGGCGCCAACGCGCTCCTCGGCCTGATCGGCGGCACCCTGCTGGCGGTGCTGGCCGCGCTGGCGGCGAGCCGCTCGCGGTTCCTCGGCGAGGTGTCGATCCCGTTCGCGGCGGTCGCCAACGCGCTGCCGATCATCGCGCTCGCCCCGATCCTCAACAACATGTTCGAGTCCACCAGCAGCGTCCCGCGCCGCCTGGTCACCGGCATCGTGGTGTTCTTCCCGGTCTTCCTCAACCTGCTGCGGGGGCTGCGCGAGGTGAGCCCGGTCCATCAGGAGCTGATGCGCACGTACGCCGCCTCGGGGTGGACCTTCGCCCGGAAGGTGCGGCTGCCCGGCGCGCTCCCCCATCTGTTCACCGGCCTGCGGCAGGCGTCGTCGCTGGCCGTCATCGCCGCGGTCGTCGCCGAGTACTTCGGCGGGCTGCAGGACGGTCTCGGCGCGCGGATCACCTCCGCCGCGGCGTTCACCGCCTATCCCCGTGCCTGGGCCTTCGTGGCCGGCGCCTGCCTCCTCGGACTCACCTTCTACCTGGTCACGCTGCTGCTGGAACGGCTCGCCATGCCGTGGCGGCAGCGCCTCATCTCCTGACGATCTCCCCGATACTCCCGGAGGTTTTTGTGCGACGAAACCGGATATTTGCCTCTATTGTCACCGCTTCGGCGTTGATTCTGACCGCCTGCGGCACCGCCGACACCCCCAGCACCCCGGCCCCCGGCGCGAGCGGCGCCCTCACCCCGATCAAGCTCCAGCTGCAGTGGTTCTACCAGGCCCAGTTCGCCGGCTACATCGCCGCCGTGGACCAGGGGTTCTACAAGGAGCAGGGCCTCGACGTCGAGCTTCTCGAGGGCGGCGTCGACATCGTCCCGCAGACGGTCCTGGCCACCGGCAAGGCCGACTACGCGATCGCCTGGGTCCCCAAGGCGCTGGCCTCCCGCGAGGAGGGGGTCGGTATCACCGACGTCGGGCAGATCTTCGCCCGCTCCGGCACCTACCAGGTGGCCTGGAAGGACAGCGGCATCACCAAGGCCGCCGACCTCAAGGGCAAGAAGGTCGGCAACTGGGGCTTCGGCAACGAGTTCGAGCTGTTCGCCGGCATGACCAAGGCCGGGCTCGACCCCAGCAAGGACGTCACCCTGGTGCAGCAGCAGTTCGACATGCAGGCGCTGCTGAAGAAGGAGATCGACGCCGCCCAGGCGATGAGCTACAACGAGTACGCCCAGCTCCTCGAAGCCAAGAACCCGGCGACCGGGCAGCTCTACACGCCGGACGACTTCGCGATCATCGACTGGAAGACCGAGGGGTCGTCGATGCTCCAGGACGCCGTGTGGGCGAACACCGAGAAGCTCAGCGACCCGAACTACCAGGCGCAGACCGTGAAGTTCCTGACCGCCACGATCAAGGGCTGGGCGTACTGCCGGGACAACGCGGAGAAGTGCCGTGACCTGGTCGTCGCCAAAGGCTCCAAGCTCGGCAAGAGCCACCAGCTGTGGCAGATGAACGAGGTCAACAAGCTGGTCTGGCCGGCCGCCGGCACCGGGATCGGCGTGATCGACGAGGCGGCCTGGAAGCAGACCGTGGAGATCTCGCAGACCGCGAAGAACCAGACCGGCGACACCATCCTGAAGGCGGCGCCGGAGGGCCTGGCCTACACGAACGACTACATCAACCAGGCGATCGAGCAGGCCAAGGCCGCGGGCGTCGACGTGACGGGCTCGGCGTTCCAGCCCGCCACGGTGACCCTCACCGAGGGCGGCGCCTGAGCTAGACCGGGATGAGACGAGCCGCAAGGGCGACCGCGGTCAGGTCGCCCTTGCGCAGTTTCTCGGCCGCGTCGGTCTCACCCAGGCCCTCCAGCCGGACCGCGGACGCGTCGATCAGCGCGTCCTCACCGGCCAGCAGGCGACGGGCGATCCGGGACTGGGCCGGGCTCAGCTCGGCGTAGGCGCACTTGTCCAGCGCCTCGACGGTCTCCTGGTCGAGATGCCCGTCCATGGCCCGCTCGGTGACGATCTTGAGCAGCCAGGACGGCCACCAGCTGTATTTCCCGACGACCAGACCGGACTGCATCGCGGCGGCCGGCTGGTGCCCGGCCGCGAGCATCTTGACCGCCAGGTCCGCGTCGAACCGCTCCATCCGCATGGCGCCGACGAAGACCCGCAGAATCTGCTGGGTCTTGACGAACTCCTCGGCCGCGTTGGCGGCCTCACCGAAGCGGCCCTCGAGCAGATGGCACAGCGCGTGCGCCTCGGTGAGCGAGAACCCGTCACCGGAACGCTCCTCCAGCCGCGCCACCGTCTCGACGAGCCGCTGGGCACTCTTGCGAGCCCGGTCCGCCAACTCCTCGGCCTGCGGTTTGTTGAGGTGCCGCACCACGACGTCGGCGGCGATCTCCGCCTCCCGCCGCAGCAGCGGCGAGCCGATCTTAGGGGTGATCAGGTCACCCAACCCCTCGGTCAGATACGCGGTGTCGAACCGCTCGGAGGCCTCTTGGAACTGCGCCCACCAGGACGCCGGGTGTCTCCGCAGATGTTGTGTCACGCACCTAGCGTGGCCTACCGATTACCCTCCGGCAAATGATTCGGCCGAGAGGAATGCGTGTCGAGACTCATCGGGTTAAGTAGGCCACCCTTGACGACGGTCCTGCTCAACGGACGGGTCAGCTCCGCCAGCCGCCGGCAGCCGTCCTCGCCGATCGCCCGGTAGGCCACCTCGGCCACCTGGTCGGTGCGGTCCTCCACGTGGGCCCGCAGCGCCACCCCGGCCTCGGTCAGCCGGCCCTCGGCGTCCAGCAGGCCACTGCGACGGAGGTCGGACTCGGCCTCGGCCCACTGCTCGGCGCTCCAGCCCCGGCTGGCCCGCAGGAAGCCCGCCGGGGAGTCGCCGCTGGCCTCGTGCATGACGATCGCGTCCAGGCCGCTGATCCCGTTGGCCAGCAGCGCCGCCACATGACCGTCCCCACGGAACTCGCGCAGCAGCGTCTGCGCGTGGAAGAGCACCAGGTGCGGTCGCTCCGGCCACGGCAGCGCGGCGTGTGCGGCGAACAGCGGACGGCCGTGCGGCAGGGTCGCCGCCTTCTCCGCCGCCACACGGGCCAGAGCCGCCGCCTCGGCGACCTCCGGGCCGTTGACCACGTCAGCACCCAGGCCCCGGGTCAGAGCGGCGTCGACGGCCTCCAGGCGGGCCTCGATGATCTGCTCCGGCGACGCCTTCGACCAGACGGCGGGCAGCGCGCGGGCCACCCGGGCCGGGTTGAAGTTGTAGAAGGTGGCGGCCACGATCTCCGGCCCCACCGGGCCGAACGCGGCACCCCGGGACGCGAAGTAGCCGTCCATCGGGCGGATGCCGAACCTCGCGTAACGCTCCGGAGCCTCCGGCACGAAGTAGACCATCGCGTGCAGCGGCTCGGTGACCCGCCAGGCCAGACGGTACGGACTCTCGGTCACAGCTCCCACGGCAGCTCCTCGGCGTGGACGGCGTCCCCGGAGGGCACGGCCCCGGAGTGGCGCGGCGCGGGTGGCGCCGCCGACACGGTATGCCATCGGCCGGACCGGCGGGTGGCCTCCCGCACCACCAGATGCACCGGCAGCGGGGGCGGCGGGAACGGGCCGGTCCCCCAGCGCACCCAGATCGCGACCCGGCCCGCGGCCGCCTCGGCCAGCAGTTTGTCGACGGTCCGCTGACGGTCGGTGCGGTCGATCTCGATCGCCAGCGGCGGGCCGTCGGGGCGGGCGCAGGCCACGTCGATGACCGAGCTGCCCTTCAGCGGCGGCGGCAACGGGAAGACACTCGGCGCCCGCCGGTAGACCCGCCACCCCTGCCACTGTGCCCACCGCTGCACCGAGTCGGCGATCCGCGTGGCGGCTTCGCCCTCGGCCAGGTCGGCGAAGGCCAGCTGATCCAGCCACTCGGTGAGCGACCGGGCGGTCTCTGTTCCGTCGTCGGCGCCGCTCATCGCCGTACGATATCGGGGGTTTAAGCGGCGGCCTTCACCCGCCCGGCGGCGAAGATCTCGGTGATCTTCTCCGCCGGCATCGGCCGCCCCAGGTGATAGCCCTGACCGACGTGGTAACCGAGGCGCCGCAGACGGTCCGCCTGCTCCTGGTTCTCGATGCCCTCGGCGACCGTGTCGAGGCCGAGCGCGTCGGCGAGCTGCGCGACCGCCCGGGCCACCGCCTGCCGGGCGTGTGCCTCCGGGGTGTCCGGCTCGTCGAGCTCGATGCCGTCGACGAAGGACTTGTCGAGCTTGACGATCGCGGCCGGGAAGGCGCGCAGCAGGCTCAGCGACGACTCGCCGGTGCCGAAGTCGTCCAGCGCCAGCCGCACCCCCATGTCGTGCAGCTCGTGCAGCACCCGGGAGACGTGCTGGCCGCGCAGCACCGCCGACTCGGTCAGTTCCAGGACGAGCCGGTTCGCCGGCAGGCCGAAGTCGGCGAGGGCGGCCGCCACGTCGTTGACGAAGTCGGGGTCGTGCAGCTGACGGACCGACACGTTCGGCGCGGCCTTGTCCAGCACGTCCGGGCCGAACTCGGCGAGCCAGGCCGCCGCCTGCCGGCAGGTCTCGCGCAGCACCCAGCGACCCAGCGGCACGATCAGGCCGGTCCGCTCGGCCGCCGGGATGAAGTCGATCGGCGACACCATGCCGCGTTCCGGATGCTCCCAGCGGACCAGCGCCTCGACACCGACGATCCGGCTGTCGTCCAGCGACACGATCGGCTGGTAGACGATCCGGAACTCGCCGGCGTCCAGCGCCCGCCGCAGGTCTCCGCCGAGCCGGGCGTGCGCCGACGCCGGGCGTTCCATGCCGCCGGCGTAGCGGACCCAGTTGCCGCGTCCGCGCTCCTTCGCCGCGTAGAGGGCGGCGTCGGCCTGGCGCAGCACGTCGCTGGCCGGGGTGCCGGGCGGGGCGGTGGCCAGCCCGGCGCTGAACTTCACCAGCAGCCGCTGGTCACTGATCGGCACGGCGGTGGCGGCGGCGATCCGCTCGGCCACCTCGGCGCCGGTGGTGTCGCCCGGCAGCAGCACCGCGAACTCGTCGCCGGCCAGCCGGGCCACCTCGGCACCCGGGCCGGCCGCGTCCAGCAGCACCCGCGCGAACGCGAACAGCAGGCTGTCGCCGGCGTCGTGGCCGAGCGAGTCGTTGACCGTCTTGAACTCGTCCAGGTCGGCCAGGAGGACGGTGGCCGGCGCGGTCTCCAGGACCCGGTCCAGGGAGTACCGGAACAACGAACGGTTGGCCAGCCCGGTCAGTGGGTCGTGGGTGGCCTCGTGCCGCAGCCGCTCCTCCGACTGCTGCTTCTCCCGCAGCAGCCGGGCGTTCTCCCGGTAGACGACGAACTGGCGCAACGCCACCAGGCCGGTGACGACGACCGCCGCCGACACCACGAGCCGGCCCTCCCAGACGCCCGGCGCCCAGTGCCACGAGCGGATCAGCACGTCGGCGACCGGCACGTCCACCGCCAGGACCGCCAGGTACGGCAGCCACAGGTTGCCCTTGCCCACGGCCCGCGGGTTCCGGGTGGCCGAGGCCTGACGGCGGACACCCAGCGCGATCAGCAGCCCGCACACCGGCATGCACACGGCCTGGCCGGGCAGGATCCCGAGATAGCCGCCGAGGACGGCGAGCAGTGCCACCAGGGCCGCGATCAGGCCGGTCGAGGCGACCAGCCGCATCGCCCGGCGGTCCACCGGGCCACCCGCGATGTACGCCACCTTGGTGATCGACCCGGCCGCGAACAGGCACGCCAGCAGCAGCACGGACAGCGCCGAGGTGCTCCACGGGTCGGCCGACCAGAACATCGGGGAGATACCGAAATGCCACAGCACCGTCGCGCAGCCGAGGAACGCGATGGTCCGGTCCAGCCATTGCTTGCCACGTTCGTACCAGCTGGTCACGCCGAGCGGGACCTGGGCCACACCCCACATCGCGACGAGCACCCCGGCGCCGATCAGCACGGCACCTGCCGGAGGCATCTCCGGCAGGTCCGGCGCCATCCGGAACGCGTCGACGGCGAGCACCGAGAACCCGGCCGCGAACAGGTAGCAGCAGATCTCCAGCAGCAGCCAGAACCGGTGGCCGGCCGGGGCCAGCGGGACCGCCCGCCGCAGCGCGCGCACCGACAGGCCGCCGACGGCCATCGACAGCGGCATGAACAGGTAGCCGACCGCCACCGTGCCCGGGGACACGGCCGTCCACAACCCGTACCAGAGGGTGCCGAGCAGGCAGATCAGTGCGGCCGTGATGACGTAACGCCTCATGACGTCAACGTCCGGCTGTGCTGCTTCTCCTCGTACATCAGCAGGTCGGCGGTGTTCAGCAGGTGGTCGCCGCCGCCCGCCGGGCCGGTCGCCAGGCCGATGCTCGCGCCGACCGTCAGCTCCCGGCCGTCGATCATCGCCGGACGGGCGAACGCGGCCCTCATCCGCGCCACCGTCAGCTCCGCCGCGGGCCGGTCCCCACTGGTCAGCACCGCGAACTCGTCGCCGCCGAGCCGGGCCGGCACGTCGTCCGGGCCGGTGCAGTCCCGCAGCAGGTCCGCGACGTGCCTGAGCACCGCGTCGCCGGCGGCGTGGCCGTACGTGTCGTTGATGTGCTTGAAGCCGTTGAGGTCGATGAGGAGCACCGTGGCGTCACCCGGGCACGCGTCCATCGCCGCGGTGAACTCGCGCCGGTTCGCCAGCCCGGTCAGGTCGTCGTGCCCGGCCTGGAAACGCAGCCGCTCGTGCAGTTCCCGGGACTCGGTGACGTCGCGGGAGTTGCAGACCACGCCGTCGATGCCGGGCTCCCGGGACAGGTTCACCGCCACCACCTCCAGCCAGCGCCACGACCCGTCGGCGTGCCGGTACCGGCCCTGGAAGGTCAGTTCGGCGCCCGGGGTCGCGTACAACTCGTCCAGATCGGCGGCGAGCCGGGCCCGGTCCTCACGGTGCAGGATGTCCAGCGAGCACTTTCCGATGACATCGGCCACCGGGAAACCCAGGACCCGCTCGACGGCCGGGCTGGCGTAGGTGAACCCGCCCTCGGTGCCCGCGATCGAGATGATCTCCGACGAGTGTTCCAGCAGGGAGGTGAGGCGCTGCTCGCGGTGCCGGATCGCGCCGACCAGGTCGTCGTTCTCGGCCAGCGCCAGCACCTGCCGGGCGATCACCAGACCGACGTTGATCAGCAGGCCGGCCAGCGCACCCCACGCCGACACCCCGAGCCCGCGGTAGGCGAGCACGTACACCAGGGCGATCGCACAGACCAGGGTCCCGGAGTACGGCAGGACGCTGTAACGGCGGCGGCGGTTGAACCACTCGCCCCCGTCCAGGCCGTCCACCCCGTGCAGGAACTGCAGCCGCGGCCCGGCCAGCACCAGGAAACACGGGAAGACCACCGCGGCCATCTGGACGCCGGTGTTCTGCACGCTCCCGCTGGGCAGGAGCACGCTCGACAGGGCCAGGCCGACCGGCGCCGTCACCATCGGGACGGCCGCGATCCGGCTCATCGGGGACACCCCGGTCAGGCCGGCCCGGACCGCCGCGAAGATCCCGCAGAGGACCACGCCGCAGCCGAACACGGCCAGGAAGAGCGCCTCGGGCGGGGCGCCGGCCATTCCCGGCCGGGTCATCAGGCACCACGCCACCACGGCCGAGGCGGACATCAGGATCGCGGTGTCCAGCAGCAACCGGGTCTGCTCACGGGGCGACCGGCTCGCCGCGCGCTGCGGCAGCAGCAGGCCGACCATCATGACCACCACGCCGAGCATCATCGTCGCCGACTGCACCGGATGGAACGTGATCCGGTTGATCGCCGGATCGGCGACGATCGAGAACAGCTGCACCAGGTCGCCGGCCATGAACAGCAGCCCGCCCACACCGACGGCGCCCCAGAACCGCCGGACGTGCGGCGGCAGGCCCGGGGTACGGCACACCTGCCGCGACAGCCAGTACAGGGCGAAGTCCAGGATCGGGCTGATCACCCAGCAGGCGATCATCTGGGCGCGGGGCGTACCCACGTCCAGCAGGAAGGCACCGACCACGATCACGGCGGACACGGCCAGCGCGATCAGCACCGGATCGCGCCACAAGCCGGCGCGCACCGCTGGTGGCATGCAACTCTCCGTCCTGCTCCGGGCCCTCCCCGCCAGCAATCGGCCGCAACGCCCGGGGTCTTAGTTTTAACGCCGACGACCGGCACGCCCCGGCTTGTCATGGCGGATGGGGCGTACCGGTCGCCGGTGGTCTCTCAGTCGTCCTCGGTGTGCTCCGGTTCCGGGGACTCGGAGTGCGACGGCTCCGGGGATGCGGAGTGCGTCGGCTCCGGGGATGCGGAGTGCGTCGGCTCCGGGGACTCGGTCGGTTCGGTCGACTCGGAGGGCTCCGGTGCCGGCGTCTCCGACGGTGAGGGGGACGCCGTGGGGGTCGGCACCGGCGTGGGCCGCGGCTTCTTCTTTCCGGCCGCCTGGATCTTGGCGACCGTGTACACGCCGTCGGCACGGGAGCCGGTCACCGACACCTTGAGGCCGGCGCTGAGGGCGTCCAGCTTCACCTTGCGGCCGTTCAGCACGATCCGGGCGCTGTCGGCGACGTTCATGGTCACCGTCCTGCCGCGGACGTCCTTGGTGCCGCTGCGGACGGCCACCGTGATCGTCCCGGCGGCGGCATCCACGGCGGTCACCGAGCCGCTCGCCTGGAAGTTCTGCTTCTTGGATGGTTTGTCAGGTTTTGGCTTCTTGGCCGCGACCACACTGGTGGCGGGCGTCGCACTCTGGGCATAGGCGGCCACGCCGGTGACGGCGGTCGGGACGGCGACCGCCACGGCCAGGGCGACGGCGGCGGCGCTGCGGCGCATACGCATCGAACGGAACTCCTCAGCTCGGGGGTGAGATCATCGTTCGCCGTTCCGGGTTCAGTCCGGTGCGTCGCCGGTTGCGGATCGGTTGCTACGGGTTTTCTCACGGACGGTGAGATGCGCCGCGCCCCGCGAATCCGGGAGTTGACATGCTGTGCCGGACTGGGCGAATGTCCTGGGATGCACGAAGTTTGGCCGGACTCGGGAGTGCTGCTCGCCTCGCGGTACCGCCTCGTCACGCTCCTCGAGACCGGTGGCATGGCGCAGGTCTGGCGGGCCACCGACGAGCTGCTCGACCGGCCCGTGGCCGTCAAGTTGCCGGCCGGCGACACCCGCGCCGCACACATGGCCTGGCGTGAGGCACGGCTCGCGGCCCGGCTCTCCCACCCGGGCATCGCCGCTGTTCACGACTACCGTGAGGCCGTCCGGCCGGACGGCTCGGTCGCCCCGTTCGTGGTGATGGAGCTGCTCAACGGTGAGACCGTCGCGGCCCGGCTGTGCGACGCCGACGGCCCGGTCCCCTGGGGCGAGGCCGTGTCGATCGGGGCCGCCGTCGCCGAGGCGCTGGCCGCCGCGCACGCCGCCGGGGTGGTGCACCGCGACATCAAGCCCGGCAACGTGATGCTGTGCCCCGGCGGGGTCAAGCTCCTCGACTTCGGGATCAGCGCGGCCGCCGGCGAGCCCGACGACGACGACACCGGTCTCAGCTTCGGCACACCCGCCTACGCCGCGCCGGAGCGTCTCGACGGCAAGCCCGCCGAGCCGGCCACCGACCTCTACGGCCTGGGTGTCCTGCTGTTCGAGATGGTGACCGGCGACCCACCCTACGACGTGAACACGTGGGAGGAGCTGGCCGCCGCCCAGGCCCACGGCCCGACCCCGCTGCCGGACACCCTGCCGGCCCGCCTGCGCGAGCTGATCCTGCGCTGCCTCGACGACAATCCGAGCCGCCGCCCGACCGCAGCCCAGGCCCGCCGTGCGTTGACCCGGCTGGTCCCGTCCGCGCCGGCCCGCCTCACCATTCCGCTGCCCAAGCCGCCGCCGACCGGCCACGCCAAGGTGCTGCCGGCCCAGCAGCGGGTCACGTCCCCCGGCGCCCGGCGGGTGGCCTTCGGCGCCGCCCTGGCCGGTTTCGCCGCCATCGTCGTCGCGCTGCTCTACGCCGCCAACGCCCCCGACGACCCGGTCGAGTTCGCGCAGCCGCCGGCGTCACCGTCCCCCACGACGCCTCGCACCGAGTCCCTGGTTCCGAAGCAGACGGTGTCACCGTCGGCCGCGGCCACGGTGCCGCCGTCCCCGGCGGAGCCCACCAGGATCACCCCCACCGACCCGATCCTGACGGTCGAGGCCGCCCTGAACCGGGTCCAGGACACCGTCGAACAGGGCCAGCAGTCCGGCGAGATCCGCGCCGACGTGGCCCTCGACTTCCAGAACCTGCTACGCCTCATCGACCCCGGAGCCGACAACGTGACCGACCAGGTCGACCAGTTGCTGGGCAAGGTCCGCCAGCGCCTCAACGAGGGCGGCCTGAGCCAGCCCCAAGCCGACCTGCTACGCCAGCGCCTGAACGACCTACGCTCCGCCTCAACCCCCTGAACCAGCAGCTTCCCCCACTGCCGTCCCCCACTCCCCTTCCCCGCACCCCCTTCACAGCTTCGCTTGCACCCCTTCACAGCACTGCATGCGCCCCTTCACCGCTTTGCTTGCGTCCCCTTCACAGCACTGCATGCGTCCCCTTCACAGCCTTGCTTGCGTTCCCTTCACAGCACTGCATGCGTCCCCTTCACAGCACTGCATGCGTCCCCTTCACAGCCTTGCTTGCGTTCCCTTCACAGCTTTGCTTGCGTCCCCTTCACAGCTTTGCTTGCGTCCCCTTCACAGCACTGCATGCGTCCCCTTCAGAGCCCCTGCTCGCGTCCCCTTCACAAGGTCGAACCCTTCTCACAACCCCGATGATCAACCCCCTTCTCTGGTACGGCCACCCCGCCCTCAACCGCACCAGCACCGTCCCGAACTACCGCGCGATGCCCCAGCGGCTACAGCCCTCCATCGCGGCCGCCGGGCAGATGCGGCGCTCACGGGTCACCCCATGACCCACCACGGGCGACAGGCGCACCCACAACCAATCCGGACGCCCTCAGCGACCCCAGCAACGGCGACAAGCGCACCCACAACCAATCCGAGCGCCCCTGACGACCCGAAGGGCGATGCAAGCACCCCATACCAGGTCCGGGCTCACCTACCGCCACCCCGAAGGCGGTGAGAGCAACCAATCCACTTGTGGGCGCGCCAGGCACCCACGCAAACCCACGACAGCCCGCAAAGAGGGACAACGCAAGCACCCCATACCAGACCCGGGCCCACCTACCGCCACCCCGAAGGCCGGCAAGAGCAACCAATCCACTTGTGGGCGCGCCAGGCACCCACGCAAGCCCACGACAGCCCGCAAAGGGGCGACGCAAGCACCCCATACCAGGTCCGGGCCCACCTACCGCCGCCCCGAAGGCGGTAAGAGCAACCAATCCACTTGTGGGCGCGCCGGGCGCCCACGCGACAGTCCCGAAGGGCGACCCAAGCACCCCATACCAGACCCGGGTCCACCTACCGCCACCCCGAAGGCGGTAAGAGCAACCGATCCGCCTGAGGACGCGCCGGGCGCCCGCACGAAAACACGACAGTGCGGAAGGGCAGCGCAAGCACCCCATATCAGGTCCGGGTTCACCTGCCGCCGCCCCGAAGGCGGTGAGAGCAACCGATTGGCTTGTGGGTGCACGGGACGCCCGCGCGAAACGGGCGCGCATCAAGGCGAGCCCGATCAGGGACGGACCGCCGGGCAGCCTGCTACAGCGACACGATCAAGGACAGACAGCCGGGCAGCCTGCAACAGCAACACGATCAACGACGGACCGCCGCGCAGCCTGCAACAGCAACACGATCAACGACGGACCGCCGCGCAGCCTGCAACAGCAACACGATCAAGGACGGACGGCCGGGGAGCGTGGTTTGGCGGTGCGATCGGGGTTTGACGGTGGGCAACGGCTACGCCCGTGCGGCGCGCTGGGCGGCTGGACCAGCCGCCCGCGTCGCGGGGACAGCCACGGGAGTGGCGTGCGGCGTACAAATAAAGGATTAAGCGGAACCACGCAGGATCAGGCGGGTGGGCAGCACCGTTTCGAAGTCGGCTGGCTCGTCGCCGTCGATCTTGGCGAGGAGGAGCCGGACCATCTCCTGGCCCATCTGCTCGACCGGCTGGTAGACGCTGGTCAGCGGCGGGTCGGTGTGGCGGGCGATGACGGAGTCGTCGAAGCCGACGACGGCGACGTCCTGCGGGACGCGGCGGCCGGCACGGCGCAGGACGCGGAGGGCACCGGCGGCCATCATGTCGGAGGCGGCGAAGACGGCGTCGATCTGCGGGTACTGCTGGAGGAGCCACTCCATGGCGGCGGCGCCGGAGAGTTCGCCGAAGTCGCCGCGGGCGGCCGGGCCCTCACCGACGACGTCGCGGTAACCGTCGTAGCGGGCGATACCGACGGCCATGTCGAGCGGGCCGGTGATCGTGGCGATGCAGCGGCGGCCCTGGTCGCGGAGGTAGGCGACGGCGGCGCGGGCCCCGGCGCGGTTGTCGGCGTCGACGAAGCTGACCGGCTCCGGGTGGTAGGGGCGCCCGGCCCGCACCGTGGGGACGCCGCGCTCCTCGAGGATGGCCGGGAGCGGGTCGTCGCCGTGCAGGGAGAGCAGCAGTGCGCCGTCGACGTGCTGGCGGGTGAGGTATCCCTCCAGCTGGCGGCGCTCCTCGGGGGCCTGCGCGATCATCAGGACCATCTGCAGGTTGCGGGCGACCAGCACCGATGAGATGGACTGCACGATGCGGCCGAAGAAGGGCTCGGCGAAGAACCGCTCCCCGGACTCGAAGATCACCAGGGCTATCGAATCGGTTCGCTGGGTGACGAGCGCGCGGGCCGCCCTGTTCGGGACGTAGCCGAGCGCGTCGATCGCCTCCTGGACGGCTTCCCGCGCTTTGGGACTGACCTGTGCCGACCCGTTCACCACTCGGGACACGGTGCCACGGCCGACGCCGGCCCTGGCCGCGACCTCTTCCAGAGTCGGCCGCCCGGTGGAGCGGCTCCGATCTTGATTCATCGCTGAACCGTCCTTTCCGCGACCGACCCACGGTACACGTGCGGCCTGCGGCTTTCCAGGGTGGTGGCGGCGCTGCGGCAGAGTTACCGGGGTGACAGTTCACCGCATCACGGTTCTGGTGCTACCGGGTGCCGCACCGCTGGACGTCGGCATCAGCGCGCAGATCTTCGCCCCGCGGCACGGTCTGCCCTATGAGACGCGGCATTGTTCGCTCGCGGCGGGTCCGGTCGAGGGCCGGGACGGACTGGGGTTCGTGGTGGGGCACGGGCCGGAGGCGCTCGACGACGCGGACACTGTGATCGTGCCCGGGTTCAGCAATCCGACGCGGCGGCTGGACCAGCGGATTCTCGACGGGCTGCGGGAGGCGGCGTTCCGTGGCGCGCGGACGGTGTCGATCTGCACGGGTGCGTTCGCGCTGGCCGCGGCGGGGATCCTGGACGGCCGGCGGGCGACCACGCACTGGTCGATGGCACCGGTGCTGGCCCGGGAGTATCCGAAGATCGACGTCGACCCGGGGGTGCTCTTCGTCGACGAGGGGCGGGTGCTGACGTCGGCGGGGGTGGCGGCCGGGATCGACCTGTGCCTGCACATCATCCGGCGTGACCACGGCGTGCAGGCGTCGAACACGGTGGCCCGGCGGATCGTGGCCGCCCCGTACCGCAGTGGCGGCCAGTCGCAGTTCGTGCCCCGTACCGTGCCGGAACAGCTGGGTGAACTGTTCTCGGCGACCCGGGAGTGGGCGCTGCACCGGCTGGGTGAGCCGATCGGGGTGGCCGACCTGGCCCGGCACGCGGGGGTGTCGACGCGCACGTTCGGCCGGCGGTTCGTGGAGGACACCGGGTACACGCCGATGCACTGGATCCTGCGGGCCCGGATCGATATGGCGCGTTCACTCCTGGAGGCGAGCGCGCTGAGCGTGGAGCAGATCGCCGCGGAGACGGGGCTGGGCACCGGCGCGAATCTGCGGCTGCACTTCCAGCGGATCCTGGACATGACGCCGACCGGTTATCGGAGGGCGTTTGGCGGAAAGCTTGCGGGATCCGGCGGTTCTCCAGCGGCCGTTCCTTCGCCGCCGGCCGGAGAATTGTCAGCATGAGAGCTGCCATCAACGGCTTCGGCCGCATTGGACGAAATGTCCTCCGAGTCGCCGCCGGACGAGACGACGGCATCGAGATCGTCGCGATCAACGACCTGACCGGCGCCCGCACTCTCGCCCACCTGCTCCGCTACGACAGCACCCTGGGCCGCTTCCCCGGAACGATCGAAGCCGCAGATGATCATCTGATCGTCAACGGTCACAAGATCGCCGTGACCGCCGAGTCCGACCCGTCCCGGCTTCCGTGGCAGGACATCGACGTCGCGATCGAGTCGACGGGCCGGTTCACCGCCGGCGCCGGCGTCCATGTCACCCGGAAAGTCCTGGTCACCGCCCCGGCCAAGGGCGCCGACGTGACCATCGCCTACGGCCTGAACCACGACGCGTACGACCCGGCCCGCCACCGCGTCGTCTCGAACGCCTCCTGCACCACGAACGCCCTGGCCCCGGTCGCGTCGGTGCTCGACGACCTGGCCGGCATCGAGGCCGGTTCGATGACCACGGTGCACGCCTACACGCAGGAGCAGAACCTGCAGGACGGCCCGCACCGTGACCTGCGGCGGGCCCGGGCCGCCGGCGTCAACATCGCCCCGACGACGACCGGCGCGGCGACCGCCATCGGCGCCGTCCTCCCCCGGCTCGACGGGAAGCTGTCCGGATACTCGGTGCGGGTGCCGGTTCCGGTCGGTTCACTGGTCGAACTGAACGCCCTGGTCAGCCGTGAGGTGACGGTCCAGGAGATCAACGCGGCGTTCGAGGCGGCAGCGTCCGGACCGCTGCGCGGCGTGCTGGAGTTCTCGTCCGACCCGCTGGTGTCGTCGGACATCACCGGCAACCCGGCGTCGTCGGTCCTCGACTCCCTCCTGACCGCCGCGAACGGCCGACTGGTCAAGCTCGTGGCCTGGTACGACAACGAATGGGGCTTCGCGAACCGGGTCGTCGACACATTGACGCTCCTGGCCCGTTAACCTGTGCGGATGGCGGTCACCCTGGCGGATGTTGCCCGGCTCGCCGGGGTGTCCCCGGCGACCGTCTCCCGCGTCATCAACGACAGTGCGAAAAAGGTCAACGAGGACCTGCGGGAGCGGGTCCTCGCGGCGGTGCGGCAGCTGCACTACGTGCCCAACGCGCACGCGCAGAACGTGGCGCGTCCCCGCAAGTCGGCGGTCGGTGTGATCGTCCACGACGTCTCCGACCCGTACTTCGCCGAGATCACCCGCGGCCTGCAGCGTCAGGCCGGGGCACACGACCGGCTCCTGGTGATCTGCAACAGCTACCGGGAGCCGGAGCGTGAGCTGGCCTATGTCGGCCTGCTCCGCGCCCAGCAGGTGCACGCGCTGATCCTGGCCGGTTCCGGCTACCACGACGACGAGTTCACCGAGCGGCTCAACGGCGAGCTGGAGGCGTATCAGCAGGCCGGCGGCCGGGTCGCCGTGATCGGCCGGCACCGCCTGGTCGGCACCGCGGTCCTGCCCGGCAACGAGGCCGGCGCGCACGAGCTGGGCCTGCGCATCCTGGAGCTGGGTCACCGCGAGATCGGCGTGATCGCCGGCCCGCGCTACCTGACGACGACGACCGACCGCCTGACCGGTTTCCGCCGGGCCTTCGCCGACACCGGAGTCGAGCTGCCGTCGTCGAGGCTCATCTACTCCGACTTCACCCGCGACGGCGGCGCCGCCGCGGCCGGCACCCTGATGGACGCACAGCCCGGCCTGACCGCCCTGATCACCTTGAACGACTCGATGGCGGTCGGCGCGATGGCCACCCTCCGCGAGCGAGGCATCCGCGTCCCCGAGGACGTCTCGGTGACCGGTTTCGACGACATGCCGATCGCCCGCGACGTCACCCCCGCCTTGACGACGGTCCGCCTGCCGCTGGTCGAGATGGGCGAGCGAGCGATGGCCCTGGCCCTCGACGACGACCACATCCCGCACGCCGAGCCGGCCGACGCCACCCTCGCCTGGCGCTCCTCCTGCGTCCCCCCACCCCGCTGACCCGCCGTTCCCCGCGCCTTTCATCACCGGCCCCGGCGCCCTCTCGCGAGCTCACCGGCCTCACCCTGACGCCCTGCGGCCTCACGCCGACACCTTTCCCGCGCCCTTCCGGCGGCCTCACGCCGACACCCTTCCCGCGCCCTCACGCTGACACCCTTCCGGCGGCCTCACGCCGACACCCTTCCCGCGCCCTTCCGGCGGCCTCACGCTGACACCTTTTCCGCGCCCTTCCGGCGGCCCGGCACGAACCCAGACCCCGACGCCTTCCTTGCACGGTTCCGGCGGGCTCACCGTCGAAATCCCCAACGCCTTCTAAGGCATTTCCGAAATGTCGCTCATTTCCGGTTTTTCATTTGATACGGCCACCCATGCACCGGTCCACGAAAGAGGAATCCTCGCGTGAAGCAGGTCGGGCCGGACCGACCCTTCAGCGACTGCCGGACAGAAACGATCGTCAGGCGTCGACATAGTTGCGCTCACCGTCCGGAACAATCGCCACGCGTCGACATAGTTGCGCTCACCGTCCGAAACGATCGCCACGCGTCGAAATAATTGCGCTCACCGTCCGAAACGATCGCCACGCGTCCACATAGTTGCACTCACCGTCCGAAACGATCGTCAGGCGTCCACATAGTTGCACTCACCGTCCGAAACGATCGTCAGGCGTCGACGTGGTTACGCTCACCGTCCGGATCGAACACGGCGATCACCTCGGCCGGCCCGCCCCGCGCCCCGAACGCATGCGGTGTCATCGTCGAGAACGACGCCGCCTCCCCTTCCTGAACCAGCACTTCCCGCTCCCCGAGCAGCAGCTCCACGGTCCCCGACAGCACCGTGAACCAGTCCCGCCCCGGATGGACTCGCTGATCCTCGGGCCGCCGCGACGCCGGCCGACTGACCCTGATGCGAGCCACGGTGAGCCCGTTGCGCCCGTCGTCCCCGCTGAGCACCCACGTAGTCATCCCCCGCTCGGGATGGTGATGAGGCTTGATGACCACGGCATC
The DNA here is from genome assembly GCF_042650585.1 of Actinoplanes subglobosus. NCBI lineage: Bacteria > Bacillati > Actinomycetota > Actinomycetes > Micromonosporales > Micromonosporaceae > Actinoplanes > Actinoplanes subglobosus. The sequence goes on along the minus strand of NZ_JBHSBL010000027.1, from coordinate 138,764 downwards.
CCCCGCAGTCTCGACCAGCTGATCAAGACTGGCCCCGAGCGCCCGCGCGATGGCCGTGAGCTGGTCGAGCCCGATCCGTCGATGCCCCGTCTCGATCCGGCTCAGCGTCGACGAACTCAGAAAGCACCGCCCCGCCAACTCATCGAGCGACCACCCTTTGGCGATCCGAAGCCCCCGGATACGAGCCCGAACGATCGCATCAATCTCAGCGTCTTGCGTCATACGCAAGATTGTATGCGCCAGCCGCAATCTCAACCTACAGTCGTTCACATGGCACACGCTCACCAGCACAGCAGCAAACACAGCACCTCAGCCCCGCTCAGCGATGAGGGCCACAGCCCCACACACGGACAGGGCGGTGAGCACCAACGCGGAAACGGTCACGGCGGCGATCACGACCATGGACATGGACATGGACATGGACATGGACATGGACATGGACATGGACATGGACATGGACATGGACATGGACACGGACACGGTGATCAGCACGGGCATGGTGGGCACCGTCACGGGAGCAGTGACGGGCTGCAAGAGATGCTCGATCTGGACGCCGAGGTGGCCGCCACCCAGCTGGCCGAGCTGACCACGCGGGCCGCCCACCTGGCCGGAGATCACCCGATCCGCGACATCCTCGACATCGGCGCGGGCACCGGGACCGGCACGTTCGCCCTGCTCCGCCGCTTCCCCGAGGCGACCGTCACCGCGATCGACACCTCCGACGAGATGCTGAGTCACCTGCGGGCAAGCGCCGCCCGCCACAACCTGGCCGACCGGATCCACCCGCTCCGCGCCGACCTCGACGAGGGCTGGCCGACGACTCCCAGGGCGGACCTGATCTGGGCATCATCCTCGATGCACCACATGGCCGACCCCGACCGGGTGCTCCGTGACATCCACACCACCTTGCGACCCGGCGGCCTGTTGACCGTGATCGAGATGGAACGGATGCCCCGCTTCCTCCCCGACGACCTGGGCTTCGGCACGCCCGGCATGGAGGCCCGCTGCCACTCCCTGCTGGACGAGGCCCGAACCGCGCATCTCCCGCACATCGGCTCCGACTGGCCGTCCCGCCTGACCGCCGCCGGTTTCACGATCCTCGAGTCCCGTGACCTGACCGTCGACATCCCGTCACCACTGCCGGAGACCGCGATCCGCTACGCCCACGCCACCCTGAGCCGCATCCGATCCGCCCTGGCCGACCAGCTCTCCCCCGAGGACGCGGCAACCCTGGACGCCTTGCTCACCATGGAAGGCCCGCAGGCCCTCAGAACCCGGACCGACCTGAGGGTTCACAGCACCCGCTCGGTCTGGATCACCACCCGCACCCGGTAACGAAACCGAGCACCTCACCGCCCTCATGAAGGCGACTGCCGAACCCAACCCACCAACGGGCGCATCTACCGCCCACCAAGGCCTACCAGAACACCCCACTCACCAACGGGCGCATCCGCCGCCCCATCAAGGGCCGCCACACCGCCCACCAAGGCCTACCCGAACACCCAACCCACCAACGGGCGCATCCACCGCCCCATCAAGGGCCGCCACAACACCCAACACACCACCGGGTGCGTCCGCCGCCCACCAAGAACCGCCCGGCTCGGCGAGGGCCACACGCACCGGCCACACCAGGGACAGTTTCGGTAGGCGGCTCGGTGACCGGGACCGGTTCGAGTGTCGGTCCCGACGACCCCGGACGGGCTCAGGAACTGACGAAGCCGGCCCCAGCACCGCCCCGGAGGCAGCGCTGGGAGCCGGCCACGGACAGGTCAGGCGGTAGCGGTCTCCGCCGCACGCTCCTCGATGATCGACTTGATGCGATCGGCCTGGACCCGGCTCTTGATCCCGGTCACGGCCTGCACCTTGTAGCGACTCAACCGCCCGGTGCTGCGCAGATGCTCGAAGAGTTCGGCACCGTGCATCTCCAGGAGGTCCTCGTCGCTGGCGGGACGGACGCTCTGCGGGCGGGGCAGGAGTTCGGCCCAGGGCTGGGCGCTGCCGGGGGCGATCATGCCGCTGAGGGCGAGCACGTAGTCGCCGACAAATCGGCGGATCGTGCCGTCGTCGAGGCGGGGCGCGCTGGGTGCGAGCAGGTCGGCGAGTTCCTCCGGGTCGAGGGGCTGGCCGTCGCCGAGTTCCTCCTCGAGGGCGGCGCGCAGGTCGAGGAGGGCGTTGTGCCACGCCTCGGAGCCGGGCTGGGCGAGGGCCGGGGAGGGCAGGAAGTCCCGCCAGGGGTAGGCGGATTCGACGTGCTCGCCGTCCAGCTCACTGATGTACTCGTTGATGAACGTGCGGACCACGCCTTCGCCGAGTTCCTGCACGCGCGGGGCGAGCTTGCGGGCGAGTTCGGTGCGCCGCATGTAGTTCATCTCGGGCAGGTCCTCGGCGGTGATCTCCTCGGCGACCATCTTGCTGAGACGGTCGACGGCGAGCCGCCACCAGGGCGAACCGGCGATGCTGACGGCCGGCCGTGCCCCGGTCGGGGTGGACGCCCAGGCCGGGGTGGCGGCCGGAGCCGGCGACACGGGCGCGGACGGCACAGCCGCCCGCTGCACGGGAACCGGCAGCACGCCGTTCCCGGCGGCGACGGCACGCTCCACGATGGTGGCCCGCCCGGAGACGGGCGGCTCGACCGGTTCCACGGACTGGCCGTTGACCGTGGATCGCCGCTCGACGGCCATCGTCGGCTCATCCGAAGCCGGGACGGGCACAGAGCCGGAGGCCAGGCCCGGAGCCGGAGCCGGAGCCCGAGCGGGGGCCGGGGCCGGGGCCGGGGCCGGGGCCGGGGCCGAAGAAACCTCGGCGGCCGGGCGAACGAACTGGACCGGCTCCACGAACTGAACAGCCTGCCCAGCGGGAGACGAAACGGACGGGACGGCCGGAGGCGAAACGACGGGAGACGAAACGGACGGGACGGCCGGAGGCGAAACGACGGGAGACGAAACGGACGGGACGGCCGGAGGCGAAACGACGGGAGACGAGACAGCCGGCAACGAGGCCGTCTGCGCCGACTCAGCCGGCGGCGAGACAGCCGCGGGCGCGGCAGGCACCGACGCCGGAACAGGCTCGACAGGAGAGGGCAGCGGCGGAGACGAGTCGAGTCCGGCGAGGACAGCCGCCGCGGGCGCCGCACTCTTGACGGGCACATTGATCCGCACGGCACCGGGCACGAGCAGATCCATCACCCGCTGGATCCGGGCCAGCTGCTCGATGACCTCGTCGACGACCGGCTCCCCCGCCGTCCGCGCGTCCTTGAGCAGCCGGTTACGCCACCACGGCTTGGGGAATCGCCCGGCACTGACCCGGTGGTAGTTGACGACCATCCGCCGCACCTGACGCTCGGCCCCCATCCGTACCAGATCGGGGTCGTCGTCGGGAATGAGCCATCCCCAGCGCTCGGCGAGCCGGCGCGGGCTGTAGGCGAAGCGCCCGCGCCGCACCCGCTGACCGGCGGCGGTCAGCGCCGCCCACCACATCAGGAAGATCATGCACGGTACGGCCAGCCGCAGCAGTTTCTCGGTGAAGGTGACCGCGTTGCTGGCCACGATGACACCGGACAGTCCCGCGATGAGCGCCGCGATCCACAGCATCGGCCCCGGATGACCGGGCGTGACGATCGTCCCGTCCGGCGCATAGGTCGAGGTGCGCCGATACTGCTCGGCGGCGAGTGATGTGGCGGTGAGGAAGCAGATCTCGAACACCGCGAACACCAGCACCGCGAAGATCGGCGGCAGTCGCAGCTGGTCGATCGCGATGACCCACATGCCTTCGGCGTTGAGCAGCAGCGCCAGGTTCATGCTGAAGGCCAGCGCGATCGGCCGCAGCGGCTTCTTCGACCGCTTGGCCCAGATCGCGAAGCTGATCAGCAGCACCACGCCGAGCAGGCCGCCGGCCAGCAGCACGAGCGCCGCATAGTCCTGCCAGAAGTCGGCGATCAGGTCGTTGAACTGCTTCACGAGGTGACGCCTTTCAAAGCTGCCGAAGGGGAAGCCGGGAGGAACTCGTCGAGTGCGGCGGCGATCAGCGCCGAACGATTGCCGGTAGTGTGCCGTGCCGCCAGCTCGTCGATGACGGCGAGGTTGGCCGGATGGGGCCGGATCGACACCTGGACCCGGTCCTCGCGGTGCCGCCGTCGCCCGGACCGCTGGGTGAGGAAGATGCCGTCGGTCCCGCCGCCGGGCTCGCCGTCCTCGCCGACGACCTCGGCGAGCCGGGTGTGGGTGGCGTTGAGCGCGTCGAACACCAGCTGGGTGTGGGAGCGGCCGGTGGCGGCGGCCCGCTCGCGCAGCCGGGAACGCACGCCGACGGGCAGGTAGACGACGACGCTTCCGCCGGCTCGGACGGCACCGCCCTCGCCGTCGGTGATCGTGTGTGTGCTCCCTGGCACTGCCGGTCCTCCCCTGTGTCGATCGCTGTCGGCGGGCTTTCTACCACGTCCGCGTTAAGGACTCGAACCGCCACGCGCGGGAGAGGAGGCTATCCGATAGTGCTATCCGACTGCGATGTGGCCGGCGTCCCGCCGGACGGACCCGAGTGGCGAAGATCGAGATGTCGCCCTACGGTCGGATCGATGGGGATCGTGCGCGGGGAGGGGTAAGGAGCGATGGTCTGGACGTGGGCCGCCATCGCGGTCGCGGCCGTCGTCGCGGTTCTGACGAGTGTCGCGGCGGTGGCCATCTGGCAGCGGCCACGGCGGGCGTCGGGTCCGGGTGAGGTGGAGCAGCTGCTGGCCGACGCGGGGGCGGTGCGGGCCGCCGCCGAGCGGGCCGCCGAGGCCGCCGAGGAGGCGCGCCTGGAGGCGGAGCGGTCGGCCGGGGTGCGGGACCAGGCGGAGGACCGTTTCCTGGAGGCCCGATGGGAGGCCCGGGTGGCGACGGCGGACGAGGCGCATCTGCTGGTGCAGCGGGCGGCCCTGGCGGCGTACCGGCGCGGGGAGTTGTCGGTGGAGCAGCTCAACGGCATCTGGCACCACGCCGGGCCGCCGGCCGAGCAGCTCGACGACGGCCGGGTCCGTGACGCGAGACGCGCCTACGAGGCGGCGGTGGCGGAGACCGTGCAGTCCCGCGAGCAGGTGCACGTGGCGTCGGTGGCCGCCGAGGTGCTGATCGAGGAGGCCCGTAACGCCGAGGTCGACGTGCTGGAGGCGTGGGAGGCCCGGGAGGCGGCCCGCCCCACCCTGGACAAGCTCTTCCAGGAGGAGAGCGACAAGCTGTTCCAGGAGGAGAGCGCGTAGGCGGTTCGGTCAGAGGAGCCACCTGACCACGGTGACCAGGCCGATCACCGCCAGCACCGGAATGGCCCCGATCAGTGTGAGGACCAGCCCGAAGAAGAGGCGGTCGAGCCAGGTGTCCGGTTCGACGGCGGTCATCGGTACCGGGATGCCGTGTTCGGCACCGGCCCGCTCGGTGAGGGCGAGGTAGCGTGCCGACGCGCGCGGGCCGAGACCGGACGGGTGGACGCCGCGCAGGGTGTTGACCTGTTCCCAGGCGGCGCGCCGGCTCCTCTCGAACGCGGCGATCTCGGCGTCGGTGGCGTCCTCGGTGAGAAAGCCCCACCGGCCGGCTTCGGCGAGGTTGCCGGTGGCCCGGTGGACGGCGGCGAGCCGGGCACGGATGTCGAGATCGCCCGGATCGGCGGCGGCCAGGCTGCTCAGCCGCTGGATCGCGAGGTAGGTGTGACCGCGTTCGAGATCGCTGTCAACACGGGCCAGAACGTCGGTCTTCGCCATGATCGATATTCTCGCGCACCGATACCGGCGAAACCGCGGGACCTCACCGCTGGTGAACGAGAACNNGGCCGGGCGTTCGTCGATCAGGCGTGACAGGTCACTTGTTCAGGTTGCAGGCCGACAGGCCCTCGGCGTTCAGGTTCGGCTTGGCGGCGTTGCGGCCGATCGCCGTCTCCATCCGGTTGATGGTCGCGAAGCGCTTGTCCGCCAGCGGGCCGAGGATGGCGTTGTTGATGAAGTTCACGCCACCCTGGAAGGCCGTGCTCTTGATCCGGGCGTTGGCCTCGTTGATCTGGGTCTGGAGCAGAGCCAGGTTCCGGTCGATCTCGGCCTGCGCCTGGGACGGGATCGCCACGTTGATCACGACGTCCGGGCAGTCCACCTGGGCGGTGCCGTCATTGATGCCGACGTTGCCGGTGTTCCGGCTGGCCGCGGCCTGGTTGTTGCCCGCGTTGCCGGCGTTGCCGTTGTTGCCCGCGTTGCCGGCCGGGGCCTGCGTGGTCGGGGCAGCGGTCGGCTCGGCCGCGGCGCCACCTCCGGCGGCGTTGAGCGAGCAGGTCGACAGACCCTCGGCGTTCAGGTTCGGCTTGGCGGCGTTGCGGCCGATCGCCGTCTCCATCCGGTTGATGGTGGCGAAGCGCTTGTCCTTCAGCGGGCCGAGGATCGCGTTCTGGACGAAGTTCTTGCCGCCCTGGCCGACCGAGCTCTTCAGCCGGGCGTTGGCCTCGTTGATCTGGGTCTGGAGCAGAGCCAGGTTCCGGTCGATCTCGGCCTGCGCCTGGGACGGGATCGCCACGTTGATGACGACGTTCGGGCAGACGATCGTGCCGACGTTGGCGACCGCGGCGGCACCGGCCGACACGGCGGCGGCGGGTACGTTGGCCGGCTCCGGCGAGGCGTTGCCGCCGCCGTTGGCGTTGAGCGAGCAGGTCGACAGGCCCTCGGCGTTCAGGTTCGGCTTGTCCAGGACCCGGCCGATCGCCGTCTCCATCCGGTTGATGGTCGCGAACCGCTTGTCCTTCAGCGGGCCGAGGATCGCGTTCTGGATGAAGTTGTTGCCACCCTGACCCTGCGTGTTGGCGATCCGGGTGTTCGCCTCCTGGATCTGGGTGTTCAGCAGCTGCAGGTTACGGGCGATCTCCGCCTGCGCCTGGGCCGGCACGGCACCCAGCTTGTCCGCGACCGTCGGGCAGTTCACCGTGGGAACGCCGTTCTCGGCCGCGGCGGCCACACCCAGTCCGACGCTGACCACGGCCACCGCGACACCCGCCACACCGGCCACGCGCCAGCGTCGGATGTTGGATCCCCCGGCGTTGCTCCGGTAGCTCTGGTACCGCTTCATCTGCGTGCCTTCCTCTTGGACCACCTTCTCGCCGGTCCATACGGGAACGCTCCCAGTGGCGGATCACCCTTGATCGAAATAAAGAAAAACTTAAGGTTCGAGGTCTTCCACTTTAAAGGAACCTCACCATGCGAACGTCTCCTCGGCGCTCACGCTCGTGGCCCGGGCACGCAGGACGCCGTACAGATTGCCGGTGAAGGTGGTCTCCGCAGCGACCCATCGCCGGGTGTCCTTCGTGTAGAACGAGAACTGCCCACCGGGTGCGCTGTTGGAGTAGAAGCGCTCCCAGCCGCCGACCTTCTCGGCCTGCGCGCGCAGCATGCCGTACCGGGCGCCCGCGTAGTCGAGCTCCGCCGAGACGAACTCGTTGTTGGCCTGCGCACGGATCTTGGTGACGCCGGTGTCGGCGTCCCGGCAGACGATGAACTTCTCCCACTTGCCGGGAGCGGCCGCCCGGGCCCGCAGCGCGCCGTAGTTGGCGCCGTCCCAGCCGATCTCGGCGGAGACGAAGCGGCCGTTGGCCACCGACTTGATGGTGAGGTCGCGCCAGCACGGCACGTCGGCCGCGCCGGTCGCGGCGGCCACGTCGTGGCGCATCTGCTCCATCACGGCCGGACCGGCACCGGACGGGGTGAGGATCGCCGTGGAAGCGGACGCGCCGGCCGGTTCCGCGAGACTGGCGAGAAGAAGGATTCCGACCGGGACCGCCGCCAGGCGGCGGACAGCACTATTCATGAGAACCACTCCGCAAATACGGAAATGTCGGGAATAGGCGTCAGCGTAGTCGAGGCTGAACACGCCGGTCCGGACGTTGGAGAATCCGCGCGGAGACCGATTCCCGGCCCGCCGGTGACGGGCCGGGAATCAGCGACTCAGCACCGGCCCGCGCCGGCACCCTTGTTGACCAGCGCCGGAACCGCGGCGGTGGGCGTGACCGGGCCGGCCCGCAGGGCCGGGATCCAGCCCGCGTCGGTGCCCAGATCCGGGTCGTGCAGAGCGTTGTACTCGCCGACCAGATCGACCGCCCGCACCGGCCCGGTACCGACCCGGGTCAGCGTGCCGATCTCGGTGATCGCCGTGCCGCCCCAGTCGTAGACGACGTTGTCGAGGGCGATGTCCGCACTGCGCAGCAGGAAGTTGTTCTCGGCGTAGATGGCCGAGTAGACCCCCACACCCCACGAGTACGAATAGTCGTCCTCGTCGGTCTGGTAGTAGTAGTTGTTGTACACGTCGACCTGACCGAAACGCACCCGCGGAACGCGCTGCCCCACATTGGCGAATTTGTTGTGGTGCAGGGTGACGCGCAGTTTCCCGACATCCGCGCCGACGGTGTTGCTCGACCCGATCAGCATCGTCTTGTCGTGTTCCTGGAAGACGTTCCAGGAAGCGGTGACGTAATCGGAGGCCCGGATGATGTCGAGCGCGCCGTCGTGCACCTGATAGGGCCGTCCGAGGTGGAGCGGCTGGTTCTCGTCGACGTTGTTCCCGTCGCTGAACGTGTTGTGGTCCGCCCACACATGCGTCGCCCCGGTCAGGGTCACCATGTCGTAGGCGGAATTCCAGTTACCGAGCGAACCGTCGGTCGGATCCCAGGCCGGGAAACAGTCGGCCGCGTCCTCGAACCGCACGTTGCGCACGATCACGTTGTCCACGTTCTGGATCAGCAGGTTGCCGCCGACCAGCCGCGCGTTCGGCAGCCCGTAGACCGTCGTGTTCGCGCCCACCTTGAGCTGGACCCGCGCCGCCTGGTTGCGCTGCGAACGGACCCGCGCCTCCTCCAGCGGCCCGGTCGGCCGGCTGGCACGGCCCCACACCGCGGGGTCGTAGGCGGCGAGATAACCGTCCAGGCTGTAAGCCGGATCCGCGTAATCGGCACACGTCAGCGGATTGCCGGCGTCGTCCTCATTGGCGTTGATGGTGCCTTTGATCAGCACGATCCGAGGCGTCGGATCGGTGCCCCCGGCCAATGCGGCGGCCAATTCGGCGCGATTGCTCACGACGAACACGTGCGCGTCGTCGGCCGCGGCGCCACCGGTGGTCCCGGTGGTGGAAGCGGCCCAGCCGTCGTTGACGGGAAGGACCTCCCGCGCCCCGGCCGGCGTTTTCACCGGTGCCGCGGAAGCGGGGACAGTGGCGACACCGGCGGCGAGGACGAGGCCGATGGTCGCGGCGAGAGCGGTACGCACGGCCTACCCGGCCGTTTCCCGGCCCGATATGACATTCACTTCGTCAAACCCTTTCTCTCAGAGACGGAAACCCTTTTCCGGTACGGCAGGAAAAGCCCGCGAACGCAGGCCGCTCCCTCCCGTGGCTCCCCCGCGACGCCGGCGGCACACCGGACCGGACCGCGACCGCCGGGCTGATCCGGTGGTTCCGCGTGGCGCTAGCGGGTGGGTAGTGCGCCGAGCGCGACCCGGTGGCCGGGCCGCGCCCACGGCACGCCGGTCTCGGAGGGCAGCCGCCCCGTATCGGCCACCTCCCGGACCAGCGAGTCGATGCCGGCGACGACCGAGCCGCCCCCGTCCGGGTGCGGTGTCAGCCACTCCGGGCCGATCTCCTCCGGAGCGGGCGAGGCCACGATCGCCTCGGCCACGGCGGTGAACCCGGCGGTCCGCCCGAGCGGTGCCAGCAGGGGCACGGCCGGATCGCGCCGGTGGTCGAGCAGGTTCTCCAGCAGCCCGGCCCGGCCCGGGACGTGCCGGAACTCCGATTCACCGGACAGCCGGAGGCGGTCGGTCGGGTACTCCAGGACGGCGTCGCCGACCCGGATCTCCCCGGCGATGAAGACCGGCGACGCCAGGGTCACGGCCGCGGTGATCCGCTTGCCGTCCGTTCCGGTCAGCCGCAGGAACGTCGTGTCGTCGGTCTCGATCGCCCGGGTCCGGTAGCGCTCCAGTTCGAGGGTCACCGGCTCGAACCGGCCGGCCACCACGAGTGCCTGCATGAGCGCGTGCGCGAACGGGTTGACCAGGGCCCCGTCCAGCACCGGCCGCCCGTCGACCAGGCGTCTCCCGGCCCACGGCGCCCGCTGGTAGTAGGTGTCCGGCCGCCACCAGGCCCCGGTCACCCCGATGTCCCCGCTCGGCTCGGTGGCACACAGCTCGGCGAGCGCCACCGAGCCGAGCGCCTGGAACCCGATCTGCAGGATCCGCCCGCCGGACGACGCCGCCTCGGCCAGCTTCTCGTGCTCGGCCAGCGACATCACCGGCGGCTTCTCCAGCAGCAGATCGGCGCCGGCCGCGAACACGTCCAGCGCGAGGGCCAGATGGGTGTGCGGCGGGGTGCAGATCACCACGACGTCGGGTCGCGTGGCCGCGAGCAGCTCGGTGTGGTCGGTGAAGAACGGCACCCCGTCCAGCGGCGCGTCCGGGTGGGCCGGAACCGGCTGCCGGTCGCAGAGCCCGGCCACCTCGATCCGCCCGGCGTCGAGAAGCCGCTGCAGCGTCCGCCGGTGCGACAGCCCGTGCCCACCGGCCCCGATCAGCGCGACCCTGATCGTCATCGCCCGAGACCTCCGATGGTCGCCTCGACCCCGTGTCGTTCCAGTTCGCCGTACCAGCGGATCAGCTCGGTGCGCAGCACCTCGTCGCCGGCCAGGTGCGGCGGGAAGACCTCGGGCAGGGCGAGCAGCGCGCCGACCACGCCGGGCGCGGTGTCCGGGGCGGCGGCGAGCGCCTCCCGGATCCGGTTCGCCAGGGGGTCGTCCAGGTGGAGGGGAGCGCCGCTGTCGGCGTACCCCCTCGCGAAGCGCATCCATGCGGCCAGGACGAGGATCGCCCAACCGGGAGTGGCGCCGATTCGCCGCCGGTCGGCGATGGTGCCGAGCAGCCGGTGCGGCAGTTTCTGGGTGCCGTCCATCGCGACCTGGAGGTTGCGGTGGCCGAGTTCACGGTTGGCGAACCGGCCGAGGGCGGTCTCGCCGTAACCGGTGACGGTGACGCCCGGGGGTGGTGCGAAGGTCGGCGCGATGTCCTCGGCGACGAACCGGCGCAGCATCGCCGGCAGTCCGGGGATCTCCAGGGAGTCGGCGATCAGCTCGCGGCCCGCCAGTGCCCCGAGATAAGCGCATGCCGAGTGGACCGCGTTGAGGGCCCGCAGTTTCAGCTTCTCCCACGAGGTGACGTCGTCGGTCATGATCGCGCCGACGCCGTCCCAGTCCGGCCGCCCGCCGGGGAAGTCGTCCTCGATCACCCACTGGGTGAACTGTTCGGCGACGACCGGGACCGCGTCGTCGGCGCCGAGGGCGAGAGCGGTCCGCCGGATGTGCTCGGCGCTGGTGGCCGGGACGATCCGGTCCACCATGGTGGCCGGGAACGCCACCCCGCCCGGCAGTTGCGCGCCGGCGACGTCGAGCGCCTGCTCGACCATCCCGCGGATGCGCGGGCCGTTGCCCATCAGGTTGTCGCAGCAGAGCACGGTCAGCGGTCCGCCACCGGCGGCCTGCCGCCGCAGCAGACCACGGACGAGCAGCGCCGGTACGGCCGTCGGCGGCGCGTGCCCGGTCAGCTGGGCCCGCAGCTCGTCGTCGAGGAGGAGCCGCCCGCCCGGGTCGAGCCGGTACGCCTTCTCGGTGACGGTCATCGACACGATCCGCACCCCGGGGTCGGCGATCGCCGCGACCACCCCGTAGGGATCGCCGGCCGCGTGCCCGAACCCGGCCAGGATGCCGACCGCCTTGGCCCGGTCCGCTCCGTCGCCGACGGTCAGGACGCTGTACAGCCCGTCCTGTTCCCGCAGCCGGTCGAGGATCTGCCGGGAGCGCGGCGCCACCCCGATGATCCCCCAGTCGCCACCCGACGCGGCGACCGCCGACTCGGTGAAGACGGCCTGGTGGGCCCGGTGGAACGCGCCGAGTCCGAGGTGGACGATCCCGGGCCGCACCGAGCCGGGCGCGACGGCCGGACGGGACGCACCGGGCAGCGACGCCAGGGCACCGCGGTCGAGGCGGTAGGTCACCGTCATGGCGTTTCCCCCACTCGGGAGTCAAAAGCGCAGTTGACCGAAGCCATGAGCTCCCTCCGGTCGCTCATGACTTCTCACCCAGCCGGAAGACCCGCTTCGGCAGGTGGTACGCCAGGTCGGCGATGGTCTCGGCGGCCTCGTCGAGCGGCAGCGTGCCCTCGGCGACCAGCTTGGCGAGGTAACCGGCGTCGACGCGGCGGGCCACGTCGTGCCGGGCCGGGATGGAGCAGAACGCCCGGGTGTCGTCGACGAAGCCGGACGTGTTGTAGAAACCGGCCGTCTCGGTGACCGACTCGCGGAACCGGCGCAGCGCGTTCGGGCTGTCCAGGAACCACCAGGGCGCACCCAGGTAGAGCGACGGGTAGCCGCCGGCGAGCGGGGCGAGCTCCCGGCTGAACGCGGTCTCGTCCAGGGTGTAGAGCACGATCCGCAGGCGGGGGTCGGTGCCGTGGGCGTCGAGCAGTGGCCGCAGCGCGTGCACGTAGTCGGTGGCCGCCGGGATGTCACCGCCGGTGTCCCGGCCGTGCCGCTCGTACAGGTCGCGGTTGTGGTTGCGGACCGAACCCGGGTGCAGCTGCATGACCAGGCCGTCGTCGAGCGACATGCGGGCGAACTCGACGAGCATGTGCCCGCGGAACGTCTCGGCGTCCGCCGCGCTCGCGCCGCCACCCAGGGCCTTGCGGTAGAGGACCGCGGCGTCGGCGTCGTCCAGGACCACGGTCCGTGCGGTCAGATGACCGTGGTCGGAACTCGTCGCGCCGGCCTCGATGAACGCCTGCCGGCGGCTGCGCAGCGCGGCCAGGAAACCGGAGTAGGTGCCGACGTCCAGGCCGGTGAGCGCGCCCAGCTCGGCGACCCGCTCGGCCCAGCCCGGCCACTCCGGGTCGACCAGGTTGTCCGGGCGGAAGGTGGTGATCACCCGTCCGCCGGGGCCGCCCCAGCCGTCGGCGGCGAGCTTGGCGTGCGCCTGCAACTCGTCCAGCGGGCTCTCGGTGGTGGCGAGGACCTCGATGTTGAACCGGGTGAACAGGGCCCGCGGCCGGTACCCGGGCTCGGCCAGCCGGGCGGACAGCTCGTCGTAGATCTCGTCGGCGGTGTCGGCGCCCAGCCGCGCGGAGATGCCGAAGACGTCGGCGAGGACCTTCTCGGTCCAGAGCCGGGACGGGGTGCCCCGGAAGAGCCGCCAGTTCGCGGCCAGGAGCCGCCAGATCGCGCGGCCGTCGGTCTCCACCTCCGAACCGTCCACGCTGGGCACCCCGAGGCGGGCCGGCGGGATGCCCTGGCTGGCCAGCATCCGGGTGACGTAGTGGTCGGGGACCACGAACAGCCGGGCCGGGTCGGGGAACGGCTGGTCGTCGGCGAGCAGCAGCGGGTCGACGTGCCCGTGCGGGCTGATCAGCGGCAGGTCCTTCGCATGCTGGTACAGCTCGCGGGCGATCTGCCGCTGGGCCGGCTCGGCGGGGAGGAGGTGGTTCTCGTCGGTCACCTGTTGTCCTTGAGATCGAGGAGGTCGTGCACGCGGATGGCCTGGCCCTGGACCAGGGACTCGTTGGCGGCGAGGCCGGTGAGCAGGGCCCGGGCGCCGTCGACGGCGCCGGCGGTACGGCCGAGCGGGTCGGCCGGCGCGTCAGGGCGGATCAGGTCGGCGAGCATCCGGACGTCGGCGCCGCCGTGCCCGTGGCGGGCCAGCCCGTCCACCGTGATCTCCCGTGGCGGGGCCCAGAACGGCCGTACCAGAAGCCGTTTGAAGCCTTTCTCAGCGGTCGACTCGGCGCCCGGCTCGCCCTTGACGCCGGCGGCGGCGCCCGGTGCGACGTGGTCGCTCTCCACCACCTCCAGTTCGAGGCGGCCACGGCTGCCGTTGAACATCACCCGGTAGCCCTCCCAGGGGGCGTAGGCGGTGAGGTGGTAGCTCATCGACGCGCCACCGGTGTAGCGGACCAGGACCGCCATGTCGTCCTCGATGGTCACGCCGGGTGCGAAGACGTTGCGGTCCCGGTGGTAGCCGTCGTGGTCCTCGGCGTCGAGGTAGAGCTCCTTCATCGCCGGCTCGTCGGCCATCCGCAGCGCGAACGGGTCGCCGTCGGCGTCGGTCGCGCCGTGCGCCCGGTCGTAGTCGCGGGCGTAGCCGTGCCGCCGGCCCTGGTCGCCGTAGAAGAACAGGCGCCCGGACGCGAACACCTGGTCGGGGCTGTCGTCGAGCCACCAGTTGACCAGGTCGAAGTGGTGCCCGGCCTTGTGCACCAGCAGGCCGCCGGAGTTCTCCTTGGCCCGGTGCCAGCGGCGGAAGTAGTCGGCGCCGTGCCGCACGTCGAGCAGCCACTCGAAGTGGACCGAGCCGACCTCGCCGATCTCGCCGGACGAGATGACCCGCTTCACCGCCTCGTGCAGCGGGTTGTAGCGGTAGTTGAAGGTGACCCGGACGTCGCGCCCGGTGCGCCGCTGGGCCTCCAGGATGCGCCGGCAGCCGGCGGCGTCGACGGTCATCGGCTTCTCGGTGATGGCGTCGCAGCCGGCTTCGAGAGCGGCCACCACGTAGTGGTCGTGATAGCGGTCCACGGTCGCGACCAGCACGACGTCGACGCGCTCCCGCTTGAGCATCTCGGTGAAGTCGGCCGCGTCGTAGACGGGGACGGGCTTCGGGAGCCGCCTGTTGTGGGCGGCGAGCCGGGCGGGATTGGTGTCGGCCATGGCCACCAGCTCGGCCACGTCCGCGTGGTCACCGGTGATCGCCCGGACGAACATTCCAGCCCGTGCGCCGGCGCCCACGAGGGCGTACCGGCGGGGTGGGGACGGGGGCATTCCGTCGCCTCCATTCGGCAAACGTTTGCAACAGATTAGGGACGGAAGCACGAGCGAAGTCAATGCGTAACACATATTTGTCCGCTTTTGACCCGACCCGAACACGATCTTGAAATGACCGCGACATAGAAGGGCGTTGACACCACCGCAACCGTTTGCATTAATGGCTCTCACCGAGAGATCCGGGTCACACCGGATCGCCATCAAGGAGGGCACCGTGGCCGTGACGATCCGGGACGTCGCCAGAGCGTCCGGAGTGCACATCTCCACGGTGTCGCGCACGTTCTCCGCCCCGCATCTGGTCAACCCCGAGACGCGTTCCCGGGTCCTGGCCACCGCGGAGCAGCTCGGCTACCGCCCCAACCGGGCGGCCCGGGCACTGATCACCGGACGAACCCACAACATCGGCCTGATCGTGGCCGATATCGCGAACCCGTTCTTCCCGCCCTTGATCAAGGCGGCCGAGACCCACGCCCGGCGGCGGGACTACCACGTCTTCGTCGCCGACACGGACGAGGATCCGATCGTCGAGCTCGACCTGGTGCAGGCACTGGCCAAGCAGGTCGACGGGATCCTGCTGTGCAGTCCCCGGATGAGTGACGACCAGATAGAACAGGTGCGCCGCGAGGTGCCACTGGTCGTCATCAACCGCATGATCACCGGCTTGCCCGCGGTGGTCATGGACGTGGGACACGGCGCCCGGGAAGCGGTGCGCCACCTGCTCGACATGGGTCACCGTCACCTGGTCTACCTGGCCGGGCCGCGTGGCTCATGGACCAACCGGGAGATCCGCCGGGCCGCCGGGGCCACCACCCGGGCAGCCGGCGCGGAGCTCACCGTCCTCGGCCCGAACCAGCCGGTCGAGGAGACCGGTGCCGCGGCCGCCGAGGCGGTGCTGCGCACCGGTGCCACCGCGGTGCTCGCCTACAACGACCTGATGGCGATCGGCCTGCTCCAGGCGTTGCAGGACCGCGGTGTCGAGGTTCCCGGGCAGGTGAGTGTCGTCGGGATCGACGACATCGCATACAGCGGGCTGGTCCGCCCACGGCTGACAACCGTGGCGAACCCGACCGCGGCCGCCGGCCGTACCGCCGTCGACATGCTGCTCCAGCAGGGCGACGACGGGGCGACCGGGCAGGTCACCCTGCGCACCGACTTGATCATTCGCAACTCCACCGGCCCGGGGCCGTACGCCCCGGCCGTCGCGCTCAACGCTGAGGTTGCCGCAACCGTCAAGGAGTGACGAGACCCCATGACCGCATACCACCCCCTTCCCCGCCGCCGCGTGCTCAGCGGTGTCGTCGCCGCCATGCTGGCCCTTCCCCTGGCCCTCGGCGCGTGCAGCAGCGACGACAGTGCCGCCGACGACGGCAAGATCGAGCTGAGCTTCTTCTGGTGGGGCGGTGAGGCCCGGGCCCAGCTCACCGAGCAGGCCCTCGCCCTCTACACGTCCAAGCACCCGGAGGTCACGTTCAAGAAGACGTGGCAGGCCAACCAGGGCTACTTCGACAAGCTGGCCACCCTCACGGCCGGCAACGACGCCCCGGACATCTTCCAGATCGACGACAACTACCTGGCCGAGTACGCGACCCGCAACGTCACGGCCGACCTGTCGGAGTACACCAAGTCCGGCAAGATCGACACCTCGAAGTTCCAGAAGGGCCTGATCGACTACGGCACCGTGGACGGGAAGCTGGCCGGCCTCGCGCCCGGCGAGAACACCCAGGGCCTGGTCTACAACAAGGCCAAGCTGGACGCGGCCGGCGTCGCCGTGCCCACCACCGGGCAGACCTGGGAGCAGCACATCGCCTGGGCCAAGGACGCCGGAGCGAAGACCAAGGTGGCCGGCACCATGGACCCGAGCGCCGACTACAAGGCGTTCTGGCTGTGGCTGCGCCAGCAGGGCAAGGAGCTCTACAACGGCAGCGAGCTCGGCTTCACCCAGGCCGACGTGCAGGCCTGGTTCGAGCTGTGGAAGGGCGCCCGCGACGGCCAGTCCACGCCGACCCCGGACGTCATCCACGAGGGCAACGCCACCGACGTCACCAAGCAGCTGGTCGTGACGAACAAGGCGCTCACTTCCTGGGTGTGGGCCAACCAGCTGCCCGAGCTGCAGAAGAACACCAAGGACGACCTGGCCGTGATCGCCTACCCGGGTGACGCGACCAAGCAGTGGGCCCGCGCCTCGATGTACTTCTCGGTCTACCGCGGCAGCAAGCACAAGGACGTCGCCGCCGACGTGCTCAACTTCCTGGTCAACGACCCGGAGGCGGGCAAGATCCTGGGCACCGACCGGGGTCTGCCGTCGAACCTCGACATCCGTACGCAGGTCGCCGCCTCGACGGACAACGAGGCGATGAAGGAGACCATCAAGGTGATGGACGAGCTGGGCAAGAACTTCGGCCCGGCGCCGACGGTTCCGCCGAAGGGTCACAGCACGGTGCGCTCCGAGCTGATCAAGGCCGCTGAGGAGGCCCAGTACGGGCGCGCCACTCCCGCCCAGGCCGCCGAGCAGTTCTTCGCCGCCAGCCAGGCCGCGATCAAGCGGTGAGTCCGATGGCAACAACGACGGCCCGGCCCTCGTCGACCCGGCCGCCGGCCGGCCCCGCCGCTTCCCAGCGGCGGGGTCGTCCCGCCAAGCACCGGACCGACGGCGTCGCCGGTTACCTCTTCCTCTCCCCCTGGCTGCTCGGGCTGCTGACCATCACGGCCGTCCCGATGCTGATGTCGCTCTACCTCAGCTTCACCAACTACGACGTCCTCTCCGACTGGGAGTCGATGAAGTGGGTGGGGCTGGACAACTACCGGACGATGTTCACGCAGGACCCGTCGTTCTGGCACGCGGTCCGTACCACCCTGGTGTTCGCGCTGGTGGCCACGCCGCTGAAGCTGGCCGCCGCGCTCGGCGTGGCCCTGCTGCTGAACCGCTCGTTCAAGGCTTCCGGCCTGTTCCGCGGCCTGTTCTACCTGCCGTCGCTGCTCGGCGGCAGCGTGGCGCTGGCCATCGTCTGGGTCAACATGTTCAACCGGGACGGCGCGTTCAACTCGTTCCTGAGCTGGTTCGGCATCGAGGGCAAGGCCTGGGTCAACGACCCCGACTTCGCGCTCGGCACGCTGATCCTGCTGGCCGTCTGGCAGTTCGGCGCCCCGATGGTGATCTTCCTGGCCGGTCTGAAACAGGTGCCGGTCGAGCTCTACGAGGCGGCGTCGGTGGACGGCGCGAGCACGGTGCGGAAGTTCTTCAACATCACGCTGCCGATGCTCTCCCCGGTCATCTTCTTCAACCTGGTGCTCGAGACGATCAACGGCTTCCAGGGCTTCACCTCGGCGTTCGTGCTGTCCAACGGCACCGGCGGCCCGGTCGACTCGACCCTCATGTACACGCTGCACCTCTACATCAAGGGCTGGAACGAGTACCAGATGGGCTACGCCTCCGCGATGGCCTGGGTGTTCCTGCTCTTCATCGGCCTGGTCACCGCCGTCGTCTTCCGGACCGGCAGGTTCTGGGTGCACTACTCGGACGGAGAAGACTGATGACCCTCCAGCGCCTGGCCCGGCCTCTGACGCTGGTCCTGCTCTCGGCGGTGGTGCTCTACCCGCTGGTGTGGATGCTCGGCAGCTCCTTCAAGAGCCAGGAGGAGGTCCTCAACAACATGGGGATCCTCCCGAACGTGTGGACGCCCGGCAACTACAGCGCCGGCTGGACCAACTTCGACGTCAGCTTCGGGCGGTTCTTCGTCAACAGCGCGGTCGTCGCCGGGCTGACCGTGGTCGCCAACTGCGTCTCCTGCCTGCTGGCGGCGTACGCGTTCGCCCGTCTCAAGTTCAAGCTGCGCGGCTTCTGGTTCGCGATCATGATCGGGACGCTGCTGCTGCCCGGGCACGTGCTGATCGTCCCCCAGTTCGTCATGTTCAAGACCTTCGGCTGGGTGGGCGGCGACTGGCCGTACGCTCCGCTGATCGTCCCGCAGCTGCTGGCCACCGAGGCGTTCTTCGTCTTCCTGATGGTCCAGTTCATGCGGGGGGTGCCCCGCGAGCTCGACGAGGCCGCCATCATCGACGGCTGCACGCCGTTCGGCGTGTTCCGGCACGTGATCCTGCCGCTGTCGCGGCCGGCGCTGGTGTCGACGGCGATCTTCTCGTTCATCTGGACCTGGAACGACTTCTTCCGCCAGCTGGTGTACCTCTCCGACCTGGAGAAGTACACCGCACCGGTGGCGCTGACGCTGTTCATCGACTCCAGCGGCCAGTCCTCGGTCGGCCCGATGTTCGCCATGTCGGTGCTGTCCCTGGCCCCGGTCTTCCTGTTCTTCGTCGCCTTCCAGCGCCTGCTGGTCGAAGGCATCAACACGTCAGGCCTCAAGGGATGACACGCTTCTTCAGCCGCCCGCTCGCCGCTTCGGCGGCGGGCGGTGCGCCCGCTCTCACCAGCACACCCGAGCCCGCGGGCATGGACTGGCCGCGGGAGGACGAGCCCGAACTCCGGCCCGACTGGCGCGAACGGTTCGCCCTCGGCACCGATCTCGCCCTGATCGGGATCGTGGTGACCGCCGCCGCCCTGCCGGTGCTGACCCTCACCGCCGCGCTGGCCGCCGGGTCGACCGCCGTGCACCACCGGTACCGGGAGGGCCGGCTGCCGGCGTTCCGCCCGCTGCTGCGCCAGTACGGCCGCTCGGTCCTCCCCGGCATCCCGTTCGTGGTGGTGGCCGTACTCCTGCTGATCGACCTGATGGCGCTGGCCCGCGGCCTGGTGCCCGGCGGCACGCCGGTCCTGCTGATCACCGGAGGTGTCGCGTGCCTGCTCGCCGGGATGGCCACGCTCGCCCTGGTGGCGGTCGGCCGTGACCCGGACACCCCGTGGCGGGCCGCGCTCTCCTGGGCCTGGAGCCGGATGTCGGCCCGCCCCTGGTCGGCGATCGCACCCGCACTGGCCGGGGTGCTCGCGTTCTTCCTGGCGCTGTCGGTGCCGGCGACGATCCCGCTGGTCATCGGGTTCCACCTGTTCGCGGCACACGTGATCAGCGACCGGCTGGCCCCGCCGTCGTCGATCCGCGGCGGCCACCACCCATCGGCATGACCTGGGTCACAGTGAAGCAACCTCGGGGGCCGATGGGGACACTACGGGCCGATCGGCCCGCCCCTCCCGCCCCTGAGGTACACGTGCACCCGACCTCCGCCTCCGCCTTCCGCGTGGCCCGGCCCGGTCCCTCGCGGCCCCGCCGGCCACCGCCTCCGCCACGGCGCCCGGCGTCACCCCAGTGCCCGTCCGGTTACCGCTGAAACCGCGAGCCGTCGCCCACCCGCCTTATCGCACCGCGACAAGCGCGACCGGAGCGACGGCTGACGGTCCTCAGCTCAGCTTCGAGCCGCTGGTCACCGGGTCGCCACTGCCCAGGTAGAAGATGCCGGGCAGCCCGTCGGTCTCGAAACCCCTGCTCACGTTGTTGCGCAGCGTCGAGTTGCGGATCGCCAGCGTGCCGGTCCGGTCGTTGCTGACGAAGAAGATCGCACCGCCGCCCTCGTTGGCCCGGTTCTTCTCCACCACGGTTCCGTTCAGGGTCAGCTGGTACGTGTCGCCGTCCTGGTAGATCGCGCCACCGCTGCCCCCGCCGGGAGTGCCGTCGCGGGCCGGGTTCGCGCCGTTGCCGACCGCCGTGTTACCGGAGAAGACGCTGTTCAGGATGGTCCACGACACGTGGATGCTGCTCAGCGCGCCGCCGTTGGAACACACGCCGCCGGTGAACGTGCTGCCCGCGATGTAGACCGGCTGATTGCCACCCTGCAACCGGACCCGGATCGCGCCGCCACCGAGGTCGGGGCCCGTACCGGCGCATCGGTTGCCGGTGAACCTCGAGTTGATCACCCGGAGCCCGCCGCCGTTGACGAAGATCGCACCCCCGCCGCCGAGCTCATCGGTCGGATCGGTGGCGTTGCCCTTCGTGAACACCATGTTCTGCACGGTCAGCCGCGGGGTCACCTTGTCGTGGCAATGACCGCTCGCCGGGCTCGTGCCCTGCGCGGTGTCACAGACGTTCATGTAGAGGATCCGGCGCTTGCCGCCGCCACTGAGCGTGACCCGGCCACCGCCGTCGAGGACGACCTTCGCCACCGGGTTACGGACCTTCGCGGTCGCCGTCATCGTGATCGTCACCGGTGACGGGCCACAGTCGAACGTGATGATGCCGCCGGCCGCCACCGCCTTCACCACGGCCGCGGAGGTGCAGCTCGCCGGGGTGCCGTCGCCGATCGTACGATCGGGATCGCTCGTGTCGACCGGCCTCGCCGCAGCCGGGATCGCCGCCTTGCCCGACGGATTGCCGGGTTTGGGAAGGGCCTTGACCGGCGCCGACGGCGACCCGGACGGGGACGGCGACCCGGAGGCCGGCGCGGACGGTGCCGGCCCGGCCGACGTGACCGCCGGTGACTCCGCTCTCCCCGACGGCGGCGCCGGTGTCGCGGCGACCGTGCCGGCCGGCGTCCCACCGGACTGGCAGGCGGCCAGACCGCCGGCGACGAGCAGGGTCAGAGCGATCCGTCGAAACAGCACCGGCAGATGCTACGGCGGATGGTTCCGGCCCGATGCCCGCCGACCGGCCAGATCAGCGCCGCCACATCCACCCGGCGGCCACCCGCCAGGCGCCCAGGGATCCGGTCGACAGCCGGATCCGCACCTCAGGCGATGCCGCCGCGTCGGTGCTCGAAGATCAGGTAGGTCTCGGTGCCGGCGATCAGGCGGGTGCCGCTCAGGCGCTCGGTGATGACCGCACGCAGATCGTCGACGTCGGCGCAGGCCACATGCAGCAGGAAGTCGTAGGAGCCGGAGACGAAGTAGACGTCCCGCACGGCGGGGATGCCGGCCAGCGACTCGGCGAAACGGCCGATCGCCTCGCGGGCGTCGGAGCGGACCCGGACGGCGATCATCGCCTGGATGGGACGGCCGATCCAGGCCGGGTCGACGTCGGCGTGGAAACCCCGGACGGCACCCAGCTCGCGGAGGCGGCGGATCCGGGTCAGGCAGGTCGACGGGGCGATACCGACCCGGTCGGCGAGGGCGTTGTTGGGCATCCGGCCGTCGGCCTGGAGGAGGCTGAGCAGCTCCAGGTCGATGTTGTCGAGCCCTCGAACATCCTTCGGTAGATCGGTCACTGCGAGCCACCGGCGCGAATGATCTGCACCGATAGCGTTTCGGACAGAATCTTCTTCGCTCGACTTGCCTGTCTACTGCACATCGTTTCACTCTATCGCCATCACTTGGTGACGGAGGGAAAGTCCCATGCACATCGGCGTGCCGGCAGAGGTCAAGAACCACGAGTACCGGGTGGCGATCACCCCGGCGGGAGTGGTCGAGGCGGTGCGACACGGGCACACCGTGTCGGTGCAGGCCGGCGCTGGACTGGGATCCTCCATCACCGATGAGGACTACGCGGCGGCGGGCGCGGCGATCCTGCCCGACGCGGACGCGGTGTGGGGTTCGGCCGACATGATCCTCAAGGTCAAGGAGCCGATCGCGCCGGAGTACCACCGGCTGCGCGAGAATCAGGTGCTCTTCACCTACCTGCACCTGGCGGCCGACGCCGAGGGGACTAAAGCACTGCTCAACAGCGGGACGACAGCGATCGCGTACGAGACGGTGCAGCTCGCCGACGGATCGCTCCCGCTGCTCGCCCCGATGTCGGAGGTGGCCGGCCGGCTCGCCCCGCAGGTCGGCGCGTACAGCCTGATGCGCAACAGCGGCGGGCGCGGCGTGCTGCCGGGCGGTGTCCCGGGTGTGGCCCCGGCTCGCGTGACGGTCATCGGCGGCGGCGTCTCCGGGGTCAACGCGGCGACCATCGCGCTCGGTCTCGGTGCCGACGTCACCATCCTCGACCTGAGCCTCCCGCGGCTGCGGCAGATCGACGCGCAGTTCGGCGGGCGGGTCAGGACGCTGGTGTCGAACGCGTACACGATCGAGCAGTCGGTGCTCGCCGCCGACATGGTGATCGGCGCGGTGCTGGTGCCGGGCGCCAAGGCCCCGACGCTGGTCAGCAACGACCTGGTGAAGCGGATGAAGCCGGGTTCGGTGCTCGTCGACATCGCGATCGACCAGGGCGGCTGCTTCGAGGACTCGCGGGCCACCACCCACCAGGACCCGGTCTACCGGGTTCACGAGTCGGTCTTCTACTGCGTCGCCAACATGCCGGGCGCGGTCCCCAACACCTCGACGTTCGCACTGACCAACGCGACCCTGCCGTACGTGCTGCGCCTGGCCGACCTCGGCTGGCGTGAGGCACTGCGGGCCGACCCGGCGCTGGCCCTCGGGCTCAACGTGCACGCCGGCGTCCTCACCAACGACCTGGTCGGATCGGCCCTCGGGCTCCCCACCGAGACCGTCAGCTCGGTTCTCGCCTGATCCGGCCGTTCTCGCGCGCCCTCCGCCCCTGTATGGCGGAGGGCGCGCTTCCATGAGGGCGCTTTTCTATTAGGAAACCTTGCTTTATATTTTTGTCACATCCATCGATCGATGTTCATCTTTGGGGAGTGACATGCGCCGACTCATCACCCTCATCGCGGTAGCCCTCCTGGGTGCCGCCGGATCGCTCCTGGTCGTGTCGCCGGCCTCGGCTCACGGCTACGTCTCCTCGCCGCCCAGCCGGCAGGCGCTCTGCGCACAGGGCCGGGTCGCCTGCGGGCAGATCAAGTACGAGCCGCAGAGCGTCGAAGGCCCCAAGGGCCTGCGCAACTGCCACGGCAACAACGCGGTGTTCGCCGAGCTCAACGACGACAGCAAGGGCTGGCCGGCCACCAACGTCAGCACCACGCAGACGTTCACGTGGATCAACACGGCCCGCCACGCGACCGCGAGCTGGGAGTACTTCATCGGCGGCACGCGCGTCGGGTACTTCGCCGGCAACAGCCAGCAGCCGCCGGCGACGCTCTCCCACACGGTCAACCTGAGCGGGTTCTCGGGCCGGCAGAAGGTCCTCGCCGTCTGGACCATCTCCGACACGACGAACGCGTTCTACTCGTGCATCGACGTCAACATCGGTGGCACCGGCGGCGGCGGCCCGACCACTCCCCCGCCGTCCGGCTCGTGCACCGCGCCGGCGTGGAGCAGCGGGACCGTCTACGTGGGCGGCAACCTGGCGTCGCACAACAGCCGCACCTGGCGGGCCAAGTGGTGGACGCAGGGCGAGACGCCCGGCGTCGCCGACGTCTGGGCCGATCAGGGCGCCTGCTGAGTTCTCTGTTTCTGAGTTCTCTTTTCGAAGGGGAGCCGGCCGGCTCCCCTTCACCACGTCAGAACGCCGCCAGGACCGAACCCTGGTACTTGTCCTCGATGAACTTCTTCACCTCGGCCGAGTGCAGCAGCTTCTCCAGCTTCACCACGCGGGGATCGGCCTCGTCGCCGGTGCGGACCACGACCAGATTGGCGTACGGGTTGTCGTCACCCGTCTCCAGCGCGAGAGCGTCGGTGGACGGCTTGAGGCCGGTCTCGATCGCGTAGTTCCCGTTGATCACCGAGATCGCCGTGTCCTCCAGGCTCCGCGGCAGCTGGGCCGCCTCCAGAGCCTTGAACTGCAGGTTCTTCGGGTTCGCGGTGATGTCCTTCTCGGTCGCCTTGACGCCGACCCCGTCCTTGAGGGTGATCAGGCCGTTCTTGGCGAGCAGGCTCAGGGCACGGCCCGAGTTCGACGGGTCGTTCGGGATCGCGACGACGCCACCGGCCGGCACGTCGGCGATCGCCTTGACCGTCTTGGAGTACACACCGAGCGGCTCGATGTGCACCGCCTTGAGCGCGGTGAACTTGTAGCCCTTCGCCGCGATCTCCTCCTCCAGGTACGGGATGTGCTGGAAGTAGTTGGCGTCGAGCTGCTTCTCGCTCAGGGCGACGTTCGGCTGGATGTAGTCGTTGAACTCCTTGATCTCGATCTTCAGGCCCTCGGCGGCGGCGAGGTTGTCGGCGACGTACTTGAGGATCTCGCCGTGCGGGACCGGGCTGACGCCGACCTTGAGGGTATCGGTCGACTTCGCCTCGCCGGCGTCGTCACCCGAACCGCAAGCGGCCAGGCCAAGGGTGAGCGCGGCGGCGGTCAGGACGGCAGCGAAGGAGCGGCGGCGCATTCTTTTGGACCTTTCATTTCTATGGGACTTGCAGGATTTCGGGCCGCCTTTCGTGCGGCGGCCCGACGTTTCGCTCAGCGGTGCGACAGCCTGCGGACGAGCAGGTCACCGACCATCTGGACGAGCTGAACGAAAAGAACCAGCGCGATCACGGTCGCGATCATGACCTCGGTCTCGAACCGCTGATAGCCGTAGCGGATCGCCAGGTCACCGAGACCACCGCCGCCGACCACACCGGCCATCGCCGAATAGCCGACCAGCGCGATCACCGTGATCGTCAGGCCCGCGACCAGGCCCGGCAGTGCCTCACGCAGCAGCACCTTGCCGACGATCTGCGTCCGGGTCGCGCCCATCGCGGTCGCCGCGGCCACCACGTCCGGCGGCACCTCACGCAGCGCCGACTCGACGATCCGGGCGAAGAACGGGATGGCGCCGATCGTCAACGGGACGATCGCCGCGTCGGTACCGATCGTGGTGCCGACGACCGCCCGGGTGAACGGGATCACCGCGACCAGCAGGATGATGAACGGCAGCGACCGGCCCACGTTCACGATCGCGCCGAGAACCGCGTTCAGCGGCCGCAGCCGGCCCTTGTCGGTGAGCACCAGCAGCACCCCGACGACCAGGCCGCCGACCGCGGTGAGCAGCGCGGACACGCCCACCATCCAGGCCGTCTCCTGAAGGCCGACGTTCAGCAGTTCCAACACCTCGGACCAGGTCATGACGTGACTCCACGCTTGCGCAGGAACTCCAGGGCCTCGCGGTTGTCGTCGGGGGCGCCCGGCAGGGCGATCCGCCACCGCCCGGCCCGCGTCGCGGCGAGCGTCTCCACCGACCCACCGAGGATGCGTACGTCCGAAGCGAACCGCCGGGCCAGCTCGGCGATGATCGGCTCCTCCGCCTCAGGGCCACTGACCGTGACGTCGACGACCGTCGCGCCGTCCACCACCGTCGGCCCGTCCAACGGGAACAGATCGCGGGCCAGCTCCGAACCCGGCGTCCGCAGCAGATCGGTGATCGTGCCCGCCTCGACGAACCGCCCGTCCCGCATCACCGCCGCCGACGTGCAGATCCGCTTGACCACACTCATCTCGTGGGTGATCAGCAGGATGGTGAGGCCGAGCCGCCGGTTCAAGTCGAGCAGCAGCCGCAGGATCGACTCGGTGGTCTCCGGGTCCAGTGCCGAGGTTGCCTCGTCGGAGAGCAGCACCTTCGGCCGGGCGGCGAGCGCCCGGGCGATACCGACCCGCTGCTTCTGGCCGCCGGACAACTGAGCGGGGTACGCGTCAGCGCGCCCGGTGAGCCCGACGAGCTCCAGCAGCTCGGCGACCCGGGCCCGGCGCTCGGCCCGCGGGGTGCCGGTGACCTCCAGCGCGAACGCCACGTTACCGGCGACGGTCCGCGACGACAGCAGCGCGAAATGCTGATGGATCATCCCGATGCCCTGCCGGGCGATCCGCAGCTGCCGGCGGCGCAGCGTGGTCATCTCCTGCCCGCCGACGCTGACCGTGCCGGCGTCGGGCCGCTCCAGCATGTTGACGCAGCGCAGGAGGGTGCTCTTGCCCGCGCCACTCTGCCCGAGAACCCCGAAGACCTCACCCTCACCGACGCTGAGATCAACCCCGTCGACGGCCGCGACCGAGACCTTCCTGGAGCGGTACGTCTTACGAAGACCGCTTATTTCAATCACGTAAACACCCTGGTCAGCAGTTGTGACGAGCGTCGCAATGCATACCGTCTGGATGGGCATTACGACCGCGCCCACGTTAGCCCGTGTTCCGCCGCCGGGCCACCGCATGTAACGACCCTCACGACTTCCATTACTTTCACCGTCCTTTCCGGACCCCACCCACCCCAGAACCCCATCCCGTCACACACCATCCAGCACAAGCACCAGCGCCCCCTCACCCCTCACCCTCACCAGCCGCCAGCCGGCCGAGCGCCCCCGGCGTCTCCCGACCGGAGCCGGGTGAGGTCGATGGGCGAGCGACACCAGCACTGCCAACGCCGCACCGACCGGGCGGTCGGGCGGGGCCAGGCCGGACGGGACCGGGCCGGCCAGGCCGGACGGAGCCAGGCCAGGCCGGACGGGACAGGGCCGGGCCAGGCCGGACAGGACAGGGCCAGGCCGGACGGGGCCAGGCCAGGCCGGACGGGGCCAGGCCAGGCCGGACGGGACAGGGCCGGGCCAGGCCGGACAGGACAGGGCAGGCCGGACAGGACAGGGCCGGGCCAGGCCGGACGGAGCCAGGCCAGGCCGGACGGGGCCAGGCCAGGCCGGACGGGACAGGGCCAGGCCAGGCCGGGCAGGACAGGGCCAGGCCAGGCCTGGGCCAGGTCGGGCAGGGGCCAGGCCTGGCCGGACCAGGCGGACCGGGCGGGCCGGGCGGGCCGGGCGGGCCGGGCGGGCCGGGAAGTGTCAGCGGGCCTCGTGGATGAGAATCGCGATCTGAACCCGGTTGGTGCAGCCCAACTTGTCAAGCAACCGCGAGACGTATGCCTTCACGGTCGGAAGGCTCATGTGCAGCTCGGCACTGATCTCCGCGTTGGACCATCCACTGGCGACGGCCTCGGCGACGTCCCGCTCCCGCTCAGTGAGTCGCCGCAGCGTCGCCACCGCCCGCTCCCGCCGCACCGACCCCGCCGCCCGCGGACCGTCACCGGCCTCCACGCTCCCGACGCCGCGATGCGAACCCTCCGTAGCGCCACCGGGCAGGTCGCCCGTCACCCCGCCGCGCGAACCATCCGTTACCCCGCCGCGCGAACCATCCGTTACCTCGCCGCGCGAACCACCGGTTACCCCGCCGCGTAAACCATCCGTCACCCCGCCGCGTAAACCATCCGTCACCCCGCCGCGCGAACCACCCGTTACCCTGCCGCGTAAACCATCCGTCACCCCGCCGGGCAGTCTGTCCGGCCCGCAGCCGGACGGGCCGTCCGTCACCCCGCCACGCAGGCCGTCTGTCATCCCACCGGGCAGATCGTCGGTCGTGTGATGATGACCGCCATTCGTGCCGCCGGACTGACCGTGTGCCGCGCCGCCGTGGTTACGGCCGTCGCCGGTTGCTTCGGTGGCGGCCGGGGCGGAGCCTGTGCGGCCGACCGCGTAGTCGATCAGCCGGGGCAGCACCGCCGGGGCCAGGATCGACTCGCCGGCGGCGGCGCGGCGGACCGCGCTCAGGATCTCGGTGGGCGCGATGTCCTTGAGCAGGAAGCCGTTCGCTCCCCGCCGGAGCGCGCCGAGCAGGTATTCGTCGGTGTCGAACGTGGTCAGCACGATGATCGCGGGCTCCGGCCCCTCGCGGCGCAGCGCCTCGGTCGCGGCGAGGCCGTCCATCCGGGGCATCCGGACATCCATCAGGACGACGTGGGGTTGCAGGTCGCGGGCCATCGTGATCGCCTCGGCCCCGTCACCGGCCTCGCCGACGATCTCGACCTCCGGGGCGGCACCCAGCACCAGCGACAGACCGACCCGGACCAGCGGGTCGTCGTCGGCGATCAGGACCCGGATGGAGTCGGCCATGGCAACCAGGCTTCCAGATCGAAGGTGAGTCCGGCCCGAGGGTCACCGCGGACACCGTGCCGTAACCGTCCGCCCGCCAACTCGACGCGCTCCGCCAGGCCGACGAGCCCACTGCCCGCCCCGGGGATCACCGACTCCGCACCGCTACCAGCAGGGCCGATGCCGGACGGGAACGCCGATGTGACAGCAGGCCCGATGCCGGACGGAGACGCCGATGTGACAGCAGGCCCGATGCCGAACGGAGACGCCGATGTGACAGCAGGCCTGATGCCGGACGGGAACGCCGATGTGACAGCAGGCCCGATGCCGGACGGGAACGCCGATGTGACAGCAGGCCCGATGCCGGACGGGAACGCCGATGTGACAGCAGGCCCGATGCCGGACAGAAACGCCGATGTGACAGCGGGCCCCCGGTCCGGCCCGGCAGTCCAGCTCGCGCGGAGGCCCGCCTCACCCGACTGAACCTCGCCCGGCGAACCCATGCCGCCCGAACCGGAACTCGCCCCACTCGACGAACCGCGACCGCCTGCCCGGAAACCCGCCTCACCCGACGGGACAGGGCCGCCCTCGTGGGAGCCTGTCTCACCCGGCGAAAGGGGAGGGCTCGTGGCGGGAGAGGGAGAGCCCAAGGCGGACGAACCCAAAGCGGATGAACCCTGCGCGGACGGACCCAACGCGGACGGGCCCGACGCCGACGAACCCGAGGGCGACGAACCCAAGGCCGACGAACCCAAGGCCGAACCCAAGGCCGACGAGCGCAAAGCCGACGAACCCGAGGCGGGAAGGCTCGAGCGGGAGCCTGGCCGGACGCCTGGTGTTGTGGGGCGGCGGCTGGTCAGCGGCAGCGGGTTGGAGACATGGATGCGTAACTCTCCGGTGGTTGTCTGGTCCAGCAGGAGGGTCACCGGGCTGCCGGGGGCGTGCTTGCCGGCATTGGTCAGGCCCTCCTGGACCAGACGGTAGACCGTTCGGCCCAGCGACGCGCTCAGTGGCCGGTCGCCGAGACGGTTGGTCGCCGTCACCTGCACGCCGGCGGCCCTGGCCTCGCTGATCAGGTCGCCGAGATGGCTCACGTCGGGCTGTGGGCGCAGAGAATCGCCGGGGCCCGCCCGCAGGACGCCGAGGATCTCGCGTAGGTCCTCGAGGGCGTGGTGGGCGCTGTCGCGGATGGTCGCCGCCGCCTTCGCCACCTCCTCCGGGGTCAGGTCGGGACGGATCTGCAAGGCGCCGGCGTGCAGGCTGACCATGGAGATCCGGTGGGCGAGGGCGTCGTGCATCTCGCGGGCGATCCGTTCGCGTTCGAGGGCGCGGTGCCGCTCGGCACGCAGGGCGGCCTCCGCCTCGGCACGGGCGGCCCGTTCGCGCAGCGACTCGACCAGCTCCCGCCGGGAGCGGGCGGCCATCCCCAGGGCCACCGTGGCGGCGAGGATGGCGACGGTCAGCATGAAACCGACCACCGGACCCGCCGCGGGAGGCAGTGTCGGATCCGGATAGATCAGTGCGTAGGCGATCCCGCCGATCAGGTTGAACAGCACCAACAGGACGACCGGACGGCCGCGCCGCAGGGAGATCACGGTGTAGAGGCCGATCAGCGCGGCGATCCCGGCACCGTCGGCGACCACCGAGGCCGCCGTCAGGAAGATCGTCACGGTGATCGGGTGGCGGCGCCGCCACCACAGCGCCAGCGACAGGACGCACCCGGCCACGAAATGCAGGAAGGTGGCGTCGTCGGAGAGCCCTCGGACCGTCGCCGCGTCACCGACCAGCAGCAACCCACCGAACCAGGACACCAGGATCGCAGCGACATCCCAGGCCCGCCCACCGGGCAACCACCCACGCCGCCCGGCAGCCGATCCCTCACCCGCCACCGCGGCCCCGGACTCCGCAACGCCCCCGCGAGAGGCGACTGACGCGGACCACGCAAGGGCGTCAGCCTGCGCGACTTCGGAAAGCGGCGCAGCCCCAGGAGGCGAGGCGGCGCCGGAAAGTGGCTCGCCGGAGGTCAGGGCATCCGAGGGCCGGGCCAGTGGATCGGTGGTGTGGCGGTGCGGGGAGGTCATGAGCGGACCAGTGGGCGCCATGACTGGCGGTCGCCGTCGTCGCGGACCGCGTAGCCGAGTTTCTCCAGGGAGTCGCGCAGCTCGGTGGCCTCACGTGGGGCCTTCTTGCGCAACGCGACTGCCCTGGCGGACAGGACGGCCTCGACGGCGACCGGGAGCAGGCCCGTCCCGGGGACCCAGGGCTGGTAGAGGTCGGTGAAAGGGTCCTCGTCGCGCCAGGGGTAGCCATACTCCGTGAAGGTCTTCCCCAACGGGCCGCTCTCCGCCTGCGGCTCGCCGTGGAACAGGTGCCGGGAGTCGCGATCGAGGATCACCAGGAAGCCGCCGTCCATGTAGACGAAGTCGATCTGCGGGCGGAGGAAGGAGAGCACCCGGTCGCCGGTCTCCAACCGCACCTCGCCCACGCCGACGGTCACCCGGGTGCTGCGGCGCATGATCTCGACGCTGGCCAGCGCGCCGAGAACGGCCAGGATGGCGGCTTGGACGGCGACCTTCCACCACGTGTCGACGGACGCGATCACCCGCCACACCACGCCGAGCACCGGGAAGCCGACGTCGACCAGCCGGCGAGCGATGGCCGGTGCCAGCACGGCCACCAGCACACCGGCGGCGGCCGGGCCCAGCAGCACGAGAACCCGGCCGGCCGGTGAGAACGCGAGCACGGTCGGCTCACGCCCCGTCCTGTCGCCGCCCATCGCCGCCCCCGCTCCGCCGTACCGATGTCTCGACGCTATGCCTCGGCGGAGGGCCGCGACCAGTTGCCGAAAGTCGACCGTTCGAAACTTTGGTATGTGACCGGTGTCACGAGGCAGGGTCGGTGAGCGACTCGGGGATGGCCAGCGCGATGGTCAGCGCGAGCACCCATCGCGGGTCGCGGAGGCGGTCGCCGTACAGCTCACGCAGCCGCGCCATCCGGTACCGGACCGTCTGCGGGTGCACGAACAGCTCGGCGGCCACGTCCTCGCGCCGCCCGTGATGCAGCAGCCAGCTGCGCAACGTCTCGATCAGCTTGGCCGCCGCGGATCCCCGTTCCCCGGCGAGCGGCGTCAGCGCCCAGGTCCGCAGGTCCTCCAGGGCACTCGGATCGGCGGTCACGACCACCGCCGCCAGGTGATCCTCGGTGTCGGTCACGGCGCCACCGTCCGGTGGGCCGAGCCGGTGCACCCGCACCGCACGGTCCAGCGAGCTCCGCGCCTCGGTCCACGGCCGGGCCGGGCCGATCACCACGCTGTGCCCGGTGAGCAGGCGGTTCAGCGTCGGGCGGGAGCACCCTTGCGGATCCGGGACGAACAAGACCGTCAAACCCGGCATATCTGGTACGGCGTCCGCGAGCTGCAGCGTACGAGGATCGAGGAGGTCGATCACCCAGCGTGCCGCACGCTCCGGCAGCAGCAGTGCGGTGAGTGTCTGCGGCGGCGCCCACTCGGCCTGCTCGGCCAGGCCCTGGACGACGTGCGCAGGCTCCCCGGCGACCAGCGCCTGGGCCAGCTCCTGCAGCCGCCGCTGGCGGATGCGGCCGGAGGCGGCGAGCTCGTCGGCATGTCCGGCGACGCTGGCCGCGGACAATTCATCGATGTACGCGAAGACAAGCTCCGCGAAATCGGCGATGGTGGCGGCCGGCTGTCCCGCCTCGACGCTGATCGCCGCCAGTCCGCGCCACGCCACCCGGGCGCCCACCCGGTAGGCCGCGAGCAGCGCGTCCAGACTCCGGCCGGAGCGGGCCTCGCCCCTGCCCAGCGCATACGCCGCCTCGATCGCCGACGACATCGGGGTGCCGGGGTCGGCGCCGGGCCGGGACACCAGGTTGAGGAAGGTGCCGAGCGCGGCCCGCACCGCCCGCGCGATCTTGTGCCCGAGCGCGCCGGAGAACGGCTCCGCGTACGCCGGCACCTCCCGGACGATCGCGTCGATGGTCTGCGAGGACACCTTCGGCAGGCCGTGCCGGAGCGGGTCGATCACCTCCGTCGGCAGGCGATACGACCGTACGTCGCGCAACGGTTGTTTCACGCGATCTCCCCACATTCCGCTCGGCAAGTCCGGTCCGATCGAGCAGGCTTGTTCACGATGCCTCGCATGATCGGACTCTAGGGAGCCCGTGAACAAGCGTCCTTGTCCCCGCCGAACAATTATGCGGCTCCGGATTCACTTCCCCTGGTCAGGACTTTGCTTTTCTCAGGCACCAGGCTTGGTCACGTGGCTGTTACCCGAAAGTTGCGCGACGGCGCGTGGCGTGTGGTCGAGCTGATCACCACTCCGGTGGTGCCGGCCGACTACCTGGACGTGATCGCGCCCCTGCGCAACCCGACCGTCCTGCGCGCCCGGATCGACGCGGTGCGCCCCGAGACCGCCAAGGCGGTCACTCTGGAGCTGCGCCCGGGCCGCGGCTGGCAGCCGAACCGGCCGGGTCAGTACGTGCGGGTCGGCGTGGACGTCGACGGGGTCCGGTTCTGGCGCGCCTACTCGGTGAGCAGCGAGGCCGACCGGCGCGACGGCAGGTTCACGATCACGGTCAACGCCGTCGAGAACGGGACCGTCAGCTCGTACCTCCTCGCCAATGCCCGCAAGGGCATGCTGGTCCACCTCGACCTGCCGGACGGCGACTTCCTGCTGCCCGAGCAGCGGCCCGCCAAGGTGCTCTTCGTGACCGCCGGCAGCGGCATCACCCCGGTCATGGGCATGCTGCGCAGCGCCCTGCACGAGCTGAGCGACGTGGTCGTGGTGCACTCGGCGCGGACGGCCGAGGACGTGGTCTTCGGCACCGAGCTGCGCGAGCTCGCCGCCCAGGGCCGGATCCGGCTGATCGAGCGGCACACCGGCACCGACGGGCGGCTCAAGCCGGCCGGGCTGGCCGACCTGGTGCCCGACCTGTTCGAGCGGGAGACGTGGGCGTGCGGCCCCGGCGAGCTCCTCGACGACCTCCAGGAGCACTGGGCCGACGCGGGCGCCTCCGACCGGCTGCACGTCGAGCGTTTCCGCACGGTCGTGCTGGTCGCCGGCGAGGGCGGCACCGTCACGTTCGAAAAATCCGGCCTCGTCGTGGACTCCCCCGGTGGCATCTCGATCCTCGACGCCGGCGAGGCCGCCGGCCAGCTGATGAAATCCGGCTGCCGGATGGGCATCTGCTACAAGTGCGTGCTGCCGATGCGCGAGGGCATCGTCCGCGACCTGCGGGACGGCACCATCACCACCGCCTCCGAGGTGGACGGCGACAAGCCCCTGATCCAGACCTGCATCTCGGCCGCCGCCGGCCCGTGCCGGATCGACGCCTGACCCCTCCGGCCTCCCGGACCCGCACGCCCCCGGACGTGGCCCGCACTCTTCCGAACCTGGCCCGTACGCCCCCCCGAGACCTGAACCGCACGCTCTCCGAGGCCGCAACCCTCGGAGCCCCACCCCGAGAGCCGCTCCCCGGCGGGCCGGCTCCCACGAAAGACGAGGAAGTTCCGTGACGACGCTGCAGCGCAAGGAAGTCAACCCGATCGCTCACCTCTCCCCCGAGGACATCGAGCAGATCGGCCGCGAACTCGACGCCATCCGGGACGAGGTGCTCGCCGTCCGCGGCGAGAAGGACGCGAAATACATCCGACGGATGATCGCCGTCCAGCGGCGCCTGGAGGTCGGCAGCCGGGCCGTGCTGCTCTTCTCGGTGCTCCCGCCGGCCTGGATCCTCGGCACGATCGGCCTCTCCATCGCCAAGATCCTGGAGAACATGGAGATCGGCCACAACATCCTCCACGGCCAGTACGACTTCATGCGCGACCCGAAGATCCACTCGACGACGTGGGAGTGGGACTTCGCGGCGCCGGCCGAGCAGTGGAAGCACTCGCACAACGAGCTGCACCACAAGTACACCAACGTGGTCGGCCGGGACAACGACCTCGGTTACGGCATCATGCGCGTCGACGAGCAGCAGAGGTGGGCGCCCGCGCACCTCGGCCAGCCGCTCTACAACTTCATCAACGCGTGCCTCTTCGAGTACGGCATCGCCGCCTACGACCTGGAGCTCGGCCGCAACCTGGCCAGCAAGCGCCGCCGCAGCAACCCGGACTTCCGGGCCCGGCTGCGCCAGGTCGGACGCAAGATCCGCAACCAGATGCTGAAGGACTACGTCGCCCACCCGGCCCTGTCCGTGCCGGTCGGCTTCGCCTTCGGCAACCCGCTCGGCGCGTTCTTCGGCACCATGGCCGCCAACGCGGTCGCCAACGTGGTCCGCAACCTGTGGAGCCACTCGGTGATCATGTGCGGTCACTTCCCGAAGGGCGTGGAGACCTTCGAGCGGACCTCGATCACCGGCGAGACCCGGGGCGAGTGGTACCTCCGGCAGATGCTCGGATCGGCGAACATCTCCGGCAGCAAGCTCATGCACATCATGACCGGCAACCTGTCCCACCAGATCGAGCACCACCTGTTCCCGGACCTGCCGGCCAGCCGTTACGCGGAGATCGCGCCGAAGGTGCGGGCCCTGTTCGAGAAGTACGAGCTGAAGTACGTCACCGGGCCGTTCGTCGTGCAGGTGGCCTCGGCGTGGGCCAAGGTCTTCCGGCTGGCGCTGCCCAACCGCAAGCCGGCACGCGCCATCGACCACACGATCCCGCCGCGGCACCCGGCCGAGGCCACCGTCTGACCCACCCCGCACCGCGCTGATCCCGGCGTCTGACCCACCCCGCACCACGCTGATCCCGGCGTCTGACCCACCCCGCACCGCGCTGATCCCGGCGCCCGGCAGCTCGATCCGCCGCCCAGTCGTTGCCCGGCCGCTCACCCGCGGCCGGGCAACGACGCTTTCCG
>NZ_JBHSBL010000027.1:0-103448 GCF_042650585.1 Actinoplanes subglobosus | reverse complement strand
CACGGGCGGCTGCCACCTCGGGCCCGCGGCGGCTCACGGCTCGGGCAGCTTCCGCCTCGGGCCGCGGGGGCTCACGGCCCGGGCGGGCGCGGCCCTACTCGGTGGGGAGGCCCAAGCCGCCGACGACGGCGAACTCGCGGCTCGTGAACTCGCCGGTCAGCATCGGCATGGCCTCGCCGATCGCGGCACGGGTCTCCGGCAGCTGCAACGAGGCGTCGTGGTGCTCCTTGCTGTCCCACACCTCGTTGACCCAGATCGTCTGATCGTCGTCGTCGGCGACCCCGATCACGTAGAGGTGACAGCCGGCGGCACGCACGCCCTCGGAAGCCCGCAACAGGATCTTCACCACCTGATCGCGCTGGCCGGGCCTGGCCTTCATCGAACCGAAGTAGCCGTATTTCACGATCGTCTCCTCCGTGGTCGCTCCCGTTCCCGCCCATCACCCTGCCAGCCGGGTATGACAATTTCAGGTGGGTCCAGACTCGTAAGTCATGATCGGGCCGAGGTACCCCCACACGAGCGCCGGTCGACCCGCGATTCCGGTGAGCGCCTATCCGGCCTGGTCAGGGCGCAGGTATGCCAGTTCGGGGAATTCGGAGCGGTACGTGTCGATCAGACGGGCGGCAACCTCGGGGCCGACCAGGGGGTGGGCGGCCATCGCCCGTACCGCCGAAGTCCTTGATCCTGAAGCGGCCGCCTCCAGGATGTGGCGCTCGGACGTCTTGACCGCCCTGACCAGGTCGATGCCGTGCGCCGGGAGCGGAGCGACCGGCTGCGGAACAGCGCCGGCAGCAGTGACCGTGCAGGGAACCTCGACCACCGCATCGTCGTCGAGAACGCCCAGCGTGCCACCGTTGCGGACGTTCAGGATCAGGCCGGCCGGCTCGTCGTGCGCCAGGGCGCGCATGACCGCGAGAGCCACGCCCTCGTAGCCGGCCGGGCGGGATTCGTCGTGTTCGCGGTCGCCGGCGCCGGTCAGGTCACGGTTCTCGGCCATGTAGGTCGCCTCGCGTTCCCGCCAGGCCTCCGACCAGGCGTCGAGCGGGTCCCGGGCGGCGATCTCGGCATAGCATCGGTCCTGCTGACCGAGCAGGAACTCACCGCGCGTGCGCGCGGCATCCCGCACGGCGGCGAGGGTTCCCGCGGCGTCGTAGTAATAGTGCAGATATTCATTGGGTACGGCCTGAAGCTCCCGAAGCCGGCCGGCGCCGAAGAGCCGTCCCTCCTCGACAGACGCCAGCCGCCGCGGGTCGGCGAGCAGGTCGCCCAGGAGTCCGGTGGTCCCGTCCGGCCGATCCGCTGGGGCCGGCGTCGTCGCGTTCTCCGGCCGATCCGCTGGGGCCGGCGTCGTCGCGGTCTCCGGCCGATCCGCTGAGGCCGGCGTCGTCGCGGTCTCCGGCCGGCTGATGTGGTGGACGCCGTAGAGCCAGCCGAGATGGTTGAGGCCGGCGTAGTCGACGCGGACCGTGGCCGGGTCGGCGCCGAT
The DNA here is from genome assembly GCF_042650585.1 of Actinoplanes subglobosus. Classification (NCBI taxonomy): domain Bacteria; kingdom Bacillati; phylum Actinomycetota; class Actinomycetes; order Micromonosporales; family Micromonosporaceae; genus Actinoplanes; species Actinoplanes subglobosus. Next base: position 101,962 of record NZ_JBHSBL010000027.1, on the reverse strand, counting down.
CGACCGGACCACCCTGTCCACCAGGCCGGCCGGGGAGTCGCAGATGCCGATGACCCGGTTGCCGAGATGAGCGGACATCGCCTCGGTGACCAGGCCGGCCGGGTTGGTGAAGTTGATCGTCCAGGCGGCGGGTGCGAGGCGGGCGATCCGGGCGGCGATGCGGTGGGCTTCGGGAGCGGTACGCAGGCCGTAGGAGATGCCACCCGCGCCGACGGTCTCCTGGCCGAGCACTCCGGCGCTCAGGGCGACCCGCTCGTCGACGACCCGGCCGCGGAGGCCGCCTACCCGGATCGCGCAGAACACGAAGTCCGCGCCGGTCACGGCCTCGTCCAGGTCGGCGGTGGTGATCAGCGCGGGCGCATCGGGAACGTCCCGGGCCTGAGCCGCCAGCACCCGGCCGATCGCGCCGAGGCGTCCCGGGTCGACGTCGTGGAGCACGAGTTCGGTGATCCCGGTCCGGCGGCGGTCGGCGAGCAGTGCCCGGTGCACCAGCGGCACCCGGAACCCGCCGCCACCGAGAATCGTCAGTCGCATCCCATCTCCATGATTCGGTCAGCCGTCATTCGGAATCGCCCAATTTGCCCGAAAGAAGACGCGCCTCGCATCGAAACACGGCCTCTGCGCCCGGGCCAGAGCCGCGGACGGCATGGGGTGCGCGACCTGGGTGACCGGCGCGGGGGCGGGTGGCGTGGAGTGACCGGCGCCGGGGGGGGTGGGCAGCGCAGGGCGACCGGTGCCGGGGCTGGGCAGCGCGGGTGATCGGCGCGGGGTGACCGGCGCGGGGACGGGCGGCGCAGAGTGACCAGCGCGGGGATGGGCGGCGCGGGGATGAGCAGCGCAGAGTGACCAGCGCGGGGTGACCGGCGCGGGGATGGGCAGCGCGGGGATGAGCAGCGCGGGGATGGGCAGCGCGGGGTGATCGGCGCGGGGATGAGCAGCGCGGGGTGACCGGCGCGGGGATGAGCAGCGCAGGGTGACCAGCGCGGGCGTGGGCGCCGACGAGACGCCGACCCGGACGCGAATCGAGGCACAGGCGCGAAGCAGCGAGCGCGCGGAGGCGCAAACGCGCGGAGGGGGCGCGGGTGGCGAGTCAGTGGTCGGCCTGGGCGTCGGAGAGGCGGGCGATGGTGGCGGTTGCCCGGTGGACGGCGTTGCGGCTTCCCGGGGGGATCACGTCGTCCAGGAAGCCGAAACGGGTCAGCAGGTCCGGGTCGCGGGCCTCGGCTCGGGTGGATCGCCACCAGTCGGCTATGTCGCCCCAGCCGGGAGCCGAGAGGGAACCGCCGAAATGCTGAACCGAGAGGGCACCGACCAGGGTGGCGAAGGCGACCCGGTCGGCCAGCGGCCAGCCGCCCAGGGTGCCGGTGATGAAACCGGCGGTGAAGACGTCGCCGGCGCCGGTCGGGTCGAGCGCCTCCACCGGTACACCAGGGACCGTCGCCACCTCGCCCGTGGTGCCGTCGACGGCCATCGCCCCGTCGCCACCACATGTCACGACCACCACCGGGACCAGGCCGGACAGCTTCTCCAAGGCCTGGCGTGGGTCGTCGGTACGGGTGTAGCGCATCGCCTCCACCTGGTTGGGCAGGAAGGCGTGACAGTCGGACAGGTCGCCGAGCACGTCGCAGGACCAGCGCTCCGTCTCGTCCCAGCCGACGTCGGCGAACACCATCGTGCCGGCCGCCCGGGCGCGCCGCACCCAACCGGTGCCCTCCGGTGACAGGCTCACCGCGGCGCTGCGGGCCGGGGGCAGGCCGTTGACCAGGCCATCCTCGTCGGTCGGGAGAGGATGGCCGTGCGTGATCATGCTGCGGTCGCGGTCGTAGGCCAGGGACACGGTCACCGGGGAATGCCAGTCGTCGACGCGACGCGACGCGGACAGGTCGATGCCCTCCTGTCGGCTGAGCACCCGATGGCAGAACTCGCCGTAGGCATCCGAACTGAGCGCCGTGCCCAGACCGGTGTGCAGGCCGAGCCGGCTCGCGGCGACAGCCAGATTGGCGACCCCGCCGGGGCAGGAACCCATACCGCTCGCCCACACCTCCTCACCGGGGGCAGGCAGCTCGCGGAGGCCGGTGAAGATCACGTCGAGGTAGACGACTCCCGGGACGAAGAGGTCGAGCGGTCGCGCCATCATCCGATCTTAGCCACGCTCCTATCGGTCAAGTCGTGATTGATCAGCGAGCCTTGCGCAGGTCGGCATGGCTGGCACGCAGGGTGTCGGCGGCGCGGTCGGTGCCCGGTGGCCGAACCGTATCGAGCAGTCGCCAGGCCTCGTCCAAGGCTTGGGACAGCTCGCCGATCCGCTGGGCGTGCTGACGGCGGACGTCCTCCCGCACCTTCTCGATCCGCCGCATCCAACCCTCGGCGCTGGCCGCGGATGGGGAGGGCGGCGGCACCGCGGGAGGAGAAGAAGCAGCCGCGGACGAGGAAGACGGCCGCACCGCGGGATGAGAAGAAGCAGCCGCGGACGAGGAAGACGGCCGCACCACGGGATGAGAAGAAGCAGCCGCGGACGAGGAAGACGCGGAGGTGGCGGAAGGAGAAGGGGCGGCCGCGGATGGAGAGCGCGGTGAGGCGGCGGAAAGGGAAGAGGCGGCCGCGGATGGGAAGGAGGGTGGCCCGGCGGGAACGGGCGGAGCGGAGGAAACGGAGGGACCGGTGGCGGAAGAGGAGACGGCGGGTGGGGACGAGGAGACGGCGGGTGGGGACGGACCGTTTCCCAGGGCCTCGGAGACCGGGACGATGGCCGCTATCGGGCGGCCCCCGTCGACCACGACGGTGATCTGGCCGGTCAGCCCGGTGACCCGGACGAGCTGCTGGAACCGCAGGCGAGCCTCAGCGACCGTGAGCTCGATCCGGCGGCGAATCGGCGTTGCTGGTTCTCCCATACCGCGATGATGCGCCGGGGGTATGACAAAAATGCGTGGGCCGCCGGTCACCCGTACCGATAGATTCCGGCGATGACCACCGCCGACGACGTGCGCACCGCCGTCTCTCTCGCCGCCGCCACCCTCCGGACGGCCCTCGGCCGGGACTGGCGTGTGCCCGCCGCCGGTCTCACCTGGACCTGCTGGGAGACGGTGGAGCATGTCGCCGACGACCTTTTCGCGTACGCCGCCCAGGTCGCCTCGGAGAACACGCCGCCGGAAGGATATGTCCCCTTCGGATGGCGGCGTGCCCGGCCGGACGGGCCGGCGCTGACGGTCTTCGCCGAGGACGGCGCGACCGCCGAGGGCCTGGTCCAGGTGCTGGAGGCGTCGGGTGGTCTGCTCGCGGCGGTGGTGACGGTGGCGCCGCCGGAGCGCCGGGCGTTCCATCCCTACGGCGTCTCGGATCCGGGCGGGTTCGCGGCGATGGGCGTGGTGGAGACGCTGGTGCATCTGCACGACGTCGCGGAGGCGCTGGGTCTGCCGTGGGCGCCGCCGGAGGATCTGTGCGACCGGGCGCTGCGCCGGCTGTTCCGGGAGGCGCCGGAGACGACCGGCCGCTGGGCGACACTGTTGTGGGCGACCGGCCGTGGCGATCTGCCCGGTCAGGACCGGCGGACCGAGTGGAAGTGGGACGGCCGGCCCTAGCGGACCGAAGGGAAGCGGAACGGCCGGCCCTAGCGGAGCGAAGGGAAGCGGAACGGCCGGCCCTAGCGGACCGAGGGGAAGCGGAACGGCCGGCCCTGGATCATCGGAGGCGGTAGGCGCAGAGCAGTTTCATCGCCTTCTCCGCGCCGTCGCTGAGTACGGCCAGATCCACGTCGCTGAAGATGCGGGGCCGGGCGTCGATCACGCAGTGCGCCCCGAGGGTGTGCCCGCCGCTTCCGGTCAGCGGCACCCCGAGATAGCTGCGCAGCCCGGTCATCTGGAGGAACGGGTTGTCGGCGTGCCGTGGGTCGCTGAGCCCGTCGACGACGCAGTACGGCTCGCCGGCCAGCACCGTGTGGGTGCACATGGCCCATTCGGCCGGTGTGCCCTGCGCGTCGGCGACCCATCCGGCGACGCCGTGCGAGCCGAGGATGAACTGGGACGTGTCGAGGACGACCGACACCAGGGAGACCGGCGCTTCGAGGAGGCTGGCGCTGCGCTGGGCGATGGCGTCGAGGCTGGTGCGCAGGTCGGGGTCGAAGAGGTCGTAGCCGGCGATCTCCCGGATCCGTTCCGGTACGCCCAGCCGGTCGAAGAGGTCGGTGTTCACGACAGCTCCTTCACGAGCAGGGACAGCTGGGTGTGCGAAGTTATCCGGATCCGGAGGGCGAGCGCGCACAGCCGGCTGGCCGGGTCGGCATCGTTCATCACGGCGAGCATCCGTTCGAGGCTGCCGCCGTCGGTGCCGGCGAGGCCGGCGGTCCGCATCAGCTCGTGCCAGATGCGGGGGCCGTCTCCGGCGTGGGCCCGGTGGACGGCGGCGCGCGCGTCGTCCAATGTGGGCCGGGCCAGCCCGTAGGGCGTCTCCGAGAGCACCGTGTTTCCCTTCGGCGTGGAATGCGTCAGTGCCGGAACCCGCCGACCAGGTTGGTCAGGTCGCCGGCGAGGCGGGTGAGATCGGCGGCGGCCTGCTGGGTGGCGCGGGCGCCGTCGGCGGTCGCGGTCGCGACCTCGGCGACGCCGGAGACGGTACGGGCGACCTCTCCACTGCTGGTGGCGGCCTCGGCGACGGATCGGCTCATCTCACCGGTCGTAGCGGTCTGCTCCTCTACGGCCGAGGCGATCGTGGTGGTGTAGTCACCGATCCGCTGGATGACCTGGGTGATGTCTCCGATGGCGACGGCCGCCGAGTCGCTGGACTCCTGGATGGCGCCGATCCGGCCGGTGATCTCCTCGGTGGCCTTGGCGGTCTGCTGGGCCAGCTCCTTGACCTCGCCGGCGACGACCGCGAAGCCTTTGCCGAGCTCACCGGCGCGGGCCGCCTCGATGGTCGCGTTGAGGGCGAGCAGGTTGGTCTGTTCGGCGATGCTCGTGATGAGCCGGACCACGTCGCCGATCTCCGCGCTGGCCGCGCCGAGTTCGCCGACCTGGTTGTTGGTGCGCTCGGCGACGGCCATGCCCTCCTGGGCGACCCGGGCGGCGTCCGCGGCGTTGGTGGCGATCTCGGCGATGGAGGCGCTCATCTCCTCGGCGCCGGCGGCGATCGACTGGACGCCGACGTTGACGTTCTCGCTGGCGGTGCTGGCCGAGCCGGCCTTGTCGGCGACGTCGGCGGCACCGGCCTGGAGCTGGGCGCTGACGGTGGAGAGTTCCTCGGAGGCGCTGGCCAGGGTGACGGCGGAGCCGCCGATGGTGCTGACGGTGTCGCGGAGCCGGATGATCGCGGCGTCCAGGGCGCGGCCCATCCGGCCGGGCTCGTCGCGGCTGGTGAGTCCGGCCTGCTGGGTGAGGTCGCCTTCGGCGAGGCCCTCGCAGACGGCGGTGACCCGCTGGAGGGAGCGTACGATGCCGCGGGCGACGATGATGCCGAGCGCCAGGGCCGCGGCGATGCCGAGGACGAGCAGGACGATCGATTCGAGACGGCTGGACTCGTAGGCCGACCGGGCCTCGGCGGCGGAGGCGGCGGCCGCCGCGTTCTCGGCGGCGTCGATCTCGCCGATCCGCTCCCGGATCTGCGAGATCAGCGGGGTGACCTGCTTGTCCCGGATGTCGCCCCAGGCGGTGAGGTCGTTGCGCTCGGAGGTCGGGATGAGCTGCTCGTTGGCGATGACGAGGTACTGCTGCCAGCCGTCCTTGACGGCCGCGACGAGTTCCGGCGAGGCGGCCGGGGAGGTGGCCTCGTAGGCGGCCATCGCGGCCTCGACCTCGCCGGCGGCGGTCTCGAACGCCGCCTGGTACTTCTGCTTGACCGCGGCGTCCGGGTAGACGACGTGGCTGACCAGGTCGAGCCGGGCCTGGTTGACCCAGGACTTGAACTCGCCGAGGGCGGAGACGCCGACCACGTTGCTGCGGTAGATCCACTGGGCGGAGTCGCTGGCCGAGGCGAGCGCACGGAGTCCGAGAATGCCTATGACCAGGGCGATCACGGCCGCGACGGTGATCGCGATCATGATCTTGAGATTCACGCTGAGGTCCGCCCAGAGCTTCCGCCCACCGGCCTCAGCCGCCACATCAGTCATCCTGTCTCTCCCGGTCCGGATGGTTTCCGCATCCTTCACGTCGGCACCCGGGAGCAACCTCTGAGCAACCATCCGGACCAGGGAAAACGTCAGGCCTGAAGGCGCACCGGGGTCAGGCGGCGGCGGAGAGGTCCGAGCCGGGGCGGGCGGTCCGTGGCGGCGGCGCCGGGCGCCGGGCCGGCGAACGCCGCAGGGACGGGCGCCGCAGGGACGGGCCACGGGCGGAAGTGCGGTGACGGACCTCGGGCGTGATGCGCAACCGGCGCAGCAGCGGGGCGAACGGGTCGCCGAAGGTGCGGGCCGCCGTGTTGAGCAGCAGCGCGGCCGAGACCATGCCGACCGAGGGCATGCCGACCAGCAGGGCGATCACCGCGACGACCAGGCCACCCCAGACCATCACGCGCAGTCCGACGTCGGCGACCGGGATGCCGCTGGGCCGCTGCCTGGTCCAGACCGGCAGGAACGACGAGGCGAGCGCGAGAGTCACCGCGCCGAGCACGGCCGCCGCGGTCAGGAAGACCTGCGGCCAGTCGTAGTGCCGGCCGAGGGCGTAACCGCCGGACAGCATCACCCCGAACCACACCTTGGCAAGTGCCCAGCGTCCGAAGCGGATCAGCGGATCATCGGTAGCCGTCGTCATGCGCACTCCAGCCGTACACGATCCACGGACGGGCGGTGAGGAACACCCTACCTTCCGTGACCTCGGCGCGGGGCGCGCGTACCGAGGGAAATCGGACTGCGGGAAACGCGGGCCGCGACCGGCCGGTCAGGTCAGGCCGAAGGCCGCGCGGAACTCGTCGCGGACCGTCTCGCGCCGGTCCAGGATCGCGAAGACCACCCGGTCGAACCAGGGCCCGTCGCGGAGCGCCGCGGCGAACGCCGCCGCCACCCGCGCCGGCTCGTTGCCGAAGACCCCGCAGCCCCAGGCGCCCAGCACCAGCTCACGGCAGCCGTGCGCGGCGGCCACCCGCAACACCCGCGCCGCCCTCCGGGCGAGCACACCGGGCACCTCCGGAAGGAGACCGGGCTGGTCGCGGACGATCATGGCACGGTTCGGCGCGGCCGAGGTCAGGAACGAGACGGTGTACGGCCGGACGAGCATCCGCCCGCGGTCGTCGCGGAACACCGGAACCGCCGGCGACCAGATGACCCGGTCGGTGTAGAGGAGTCCCCGGTTCGCCCGGTGGAAGGCGTAGAAGTCGCCGGCCGCCCGCAGCGCCGGATAGATGGCCGAGGCGCGGGCGATGCTCTCCTCCTGCGCCTGGGCGCCGTTGAGGAAGCCGCCACCCGGGTTGCGTGCCGACGCGAAGTTGAGGCAGGCCACCGCGTCCCCTCCGGCGGACAGCCGGCGCGCGGCGTCGAGACTGCTCTCGCCGGTCACCTCGACCACCGGCGGCCCGGCCGCGGCGACCGGCTCGGCCAGCGGGTCGCCGGGAAGGTACAGGCGGGTGCCCTCGACCGCGCGGGCCACGTCGGCGGCGATGTCGACGGCACCGTCCGGGCCCTCGTACCACCCACGTTCCACGATGGAGACCGTCTCCTGGGCGATCGCCCGCAACCTGCCGCTCATGCCCGTGATCATGACGGACCGGGCAGCCCCGGCTCCACGGGTTTTCGGCACGGCTACGCCCGTGGGCGTAGCCGGCGCTACGCCCGGGACATGACGACAGCCACGGCCGGCGGGGCGCACCATCCGTTCATGAGAAAGCCGGTGGAGGTCACGGCGTACGGCATCGGGCTGCTCCTGATCGTCTCCGGCGTCGTGCATCTCGGCGTCTTCCTCGCCGACGACGTGCCGTGGGCCGGCCCGGTGTCGTGGCGCAAGCCGGTCACGTTCGGGCTGTCGTTCGGGCTGACCCTGATCACCGTCGTGTGGATCACCCGGCATCTGGTGCTCGGGGACCGGGCGCGGGCCTGGCTGCTCGGGGTGTTCACCGCCGACTGCGCCCTCGAGGTCGCCGGGATCACCCTGCAGGCGTGGCGCGGGGTGCCGTCGCACTTCAACACCGGGACACCGGTCGACCGGGCGGTGGCGACGACCCTGGCGGTGGGCGGGGTGATCCTGGTGGTGGTGCTCGGGGCGTATGCGGTGACGGCGCTGCGCGGGCGGGTGCGCGGGCCGGCTGACATGCGGCTGGCGGTGCGGGCCGGGTTCGGGCTGCTGCTGGTCAGCCTGGCGAGCGGGATCGCCATGATCGCGCGCGGGACGGTGCTCCTGCGGACCGAGGGCGCGCCGGCGGCGTACAGCGAAGGGGGTTTTCTCAAGCCGGTGCACGGTGTCGCGTTGCACGCCGTGCTGGTGCTGCCGCTGCTCGCGGTGGCGCTGCGGCGACTGGGCCGGGACGAGCGGGAGCGGACGCGGGTGATGGCCGTCGCGACCGTCCTCTACGTGGCGGCGACGGTGGGAGCGCTGGTCATCTCCTTCACACTCTAGTAATTCAATAGGATTAATGGGTAAGCTGCGCGGCATGAGCGCTGTGCCCCTGGAGATCTCCGGTGCCGGTAAGGAGTTCACCGCGAGCGGGCGGCGGCGTGCCGTCCTGGCCGACGTGAACCTCACCGTCGCCGCCGGTGAGGTCGTCGCGCTGCTCGGCCCGTCCGGCTGCGGCAAGTCGACACTGCTACGACTGGCCGGCGGACTCGACACCCCGACCTCCGGTCGCGTGCTCGTCGACGGGCAGCCCGTCCGGGGGTACGAACCCCGCTGCGCCGTCGTCTTCCAGGAGCCGCGACTACTGCCCTGGCGCACCATCGAACGCAACGTCGCCTACGGCCTGCCGCGCGGCACCGACCGGGAGAAGGGCCGCGCCGAGGTCGCTCACTGGCTCTCCGTCGTCGGGCTCGCCGGGTTCGCCAGGCACCGGCCCCGGCAGGTGTCCGGCGGGATGGCGCAGCGGGCCGCACTCGCCCGCGCGCTGGCCCGGCGGCCCGGAGTGCTGCTGCTCGACGAGCCGTTCGCCGCGCTGGACGCGCTGACCCGGCTGCGGATGCAGGACCTGCTGGCGGAGGTGCAGCGCACGGCCGGGACGACGGTGCTGCTGGTCACGCACGATGTCGACGAGGCGCTGCACCTGGCGGACCGGGTCGTGCTGCTGGGCACGGGCCCATCGGCCGATGTGGACGCCGCCGCCTCGATCCGCCTCGTGCTCGACGTGCCGGGCGCCCGCCCACGGGACCGCGGCGACGCCGGCCTGGCCGCTCTGCGCTCCGAGTTGCTGCGCGAGCTCGGCGTCCGTACCCCCGCCGGGGTCTCCTGATCCACCGCACCACCGCGAGAAATCCCCCTGGAAGGACCGATATGAAGATTTTGCGTGCCGTTGTCGTGGCGGCAGCGGCAACCGCGTTGCTGGCCGGCTGCGTGCAGGGCGAGGACGCGCCCACCGCGAGCGGCGACGGCGCGAAGCCGGTCGCGTTGCGGCTCGACTACGCCTACTACAACCCGGCGAGCCTGGTGCTGCGTGAGCAGAAGTGGCTGGAGACCGAGCTCGCCACCAAGGGTGTGACGGTCAGCTGGCAGTTGTCGGCCGGCAGCAACAAGGCCAACGAGGCGCTGCGTGCGGACGCGATCGACGTCGGTTCGACGGCGGGTGCGGCGGCGCTGGTCGCCCGGGCCAACGGGTCGCCGATCAAGACGATCGACGTGTTCAGCCAGCCGGAGTGGGCGGCGATCGTCGTTCCGAAGGACTCCACGATCACGTCGGTCGCGCAGCTCAAGGGCAAGAAGATCGCGGCGACCAAGGGTACGGATCCCTACTTCTTCCTCCTCCAGGCGCTCGACGGGGCCGGGCTGAAACCGGCTGACGTGACGGTGACCAACCTGCAGCACGCCGACGGGAAGACCGCATTGGAGCGTGGTGACGTCGACGCGTGGGCCGGCCTCGATCCGCTGATGGCGACGTCCGAGGTGGACGCCGGGTCCAAACTGATCTACCGGAACGTGGCGTTCAACTCCTACGGCGTGCTCAATGCGCGGGAGGCGTTCCTGGCCGAGCACCCCGATCTGGCGCAGTCGGTGGTCAACGCCTATGAGAAGGCCCGTCAGTGGATCAAGGACAACCCCGATCAGGCCGTCGCCCTGTACGCCCGGGAAGCCAAGATCTCCGAGCCGGTGGCGAAGGCCGTCCTCACCGAGCGGACGGTGCTCGACATCGACCCCGTTCCCGGCGCCGCCCAGAAGGCCGTGTTCGAGAAGATCCTGCCGGTGCTCGTGGCCGACGCCAACGTGAAGAGCGAGGCGGACGCGCGTACCGCGATCGACACGCTGTTCGAACCGAAATACGCCACCGCCCGGACCGTTTCGTGACGCTGCTGCGGACTGGCCGGACTGGCCGGACTGGCCGGACTGGCTGGACCGGCTGGACCGGCCGGATCGCCGCCGGGGCCCTGCTCCCGGTGGCGATCCTGGTCGCGTGGCAGCTCACCGCGTCGGCCGGGATCTACTCCGCCGCGCAACTCCCGCCGCCGGGCGAGGTGCTGGCCGCGCTCGGTGAGCTGATCCGGCGCGGCGAGCTCTGGCACCACCTGGCGATCAGCACACAGCGGGTGCTGATCGGGTTCGCCGCCGGGTCGGCGCTCGGGCTCGCCCTGGGCGGGCTGGTCGGCCTGTCCCGGGCGGCGAGCGCCGTCGTGTCGCCGACGGTGCAGGCGATCCGGGCGGTGCCGTCGCTGGCGTGGGTGCCGTTGCTGCTGCTCTGGCTCGGTATCGGGGAGACGCCGAAGATCGTGCTGGTGGCGATCGGCGCGTTCTTCCCCGTCTACACCACGGTGTCGGCGGCGCTGTCCCACATCGACCCGCACCTGGTCGAGGTGGGACGGGCCTACGGGCGGTCCGGGCTGTCACTGCTCGGAACGGTGCTGTTCCCGGCCGCGACCCCGGCGATCCTGTCGGGGCTGCGGCTCGGGCTGGCACAGGGCTGGCTGTTCCTCGTCGCGGCGGAGCTGATCGCCTCGTCGATGGGGCTCGGTTTCCTGCTGATCGACAGTCAGAACACCGGGCGTACCGATGTGATGCTGCTGGCCATCATCCTGCTGGCCCTGATCGGCAAACTCAGCGACACGCTGCTGGGTCTGGTGTCGTTCACGCCGTCCGCAGGGCTTCGGTAGGGGCCATGCGGGCGGCCCGCAGCGCCGGGTAGAGACCGGCGACCGTGCCCACCAGCAGCGCGGCGGCCAGGCCGAGTGCCGCCGCGACCGATGGGATGATCGGCTGCCAGCCCCGGTTCTGGGCCAGGGCGACGGTGACCGCGGCGCCGAGCAGCACGCCGGCCCCGCCGCCGACCGCACCGAGCAGCACCGACTCGACGACGAACTGGGCGGCGACGTGCCGGCGTGCCGCGCCCAGTGCCCGGCGCAGGCCCACCTCGCCGCGCCGTTCGAGCACCGAGATCACCATGACGTTGGCGATGCCGATGCCGCCGACCAGCAGCGCCACCGCGCCCAGGCCGAGGAAGAGCGAGGTGGTGGCGTCTGCGACGGCCAGTCGCGCCGACAGCACGTCGGAGGGGCGGCTGACCGACACCCGGCTCGGGGCCTGCGGGTTCGCGGCACGCGGGAGCATCGAGGCGACCTCGGCGGTACGGCCGGTGTCGGCTCGCACGTACACCCGGGTGGGGTGGCCGTCCCAGCCGAAGTCGGCAGCGGCCGTGCCGGCACCGATGAGCGCGGCCCGGTCGATCTCCGGCGCCAGGTCGACCTGTTCGAGGATGCCGACGACCACGTACCAGCGGCCGCCGAGCCAGATCCGGTCGTCACCGGACAGGTCGGCGATGCCGAGCACGGTCGCCGCCTCGAACCCGAGGACCACCACCGGATAGTTCGCTGTCGCCTCGTCCAGGAACACGCCGGTCAGCAATCCCGCGTCCAGGGTGGACGGCAGCGCGGTGTCGGTGACCCGGACGTCCAGGCCGCCCCGCTGGGTGGCGGGCACCAGATCGGAGCGGTAGACGTGCAGGTCGTCGAGCTGTGCGGTCGCCGACGCGGCGAGCACGCCCTCGGTGCGGGCGGTCGACGGCCCGGCCGCGGACGGCAGCCGCTGCTCCTCACCGCCGCGGGGGTCGGCGCTCGTCACCGTCAGCAGGTTGGTGCCGAGCCGGTCCAACTGGGCCAGCACCTCGGCCTGGCTGGAGCGGGTCACGCCGAGGACCGCCACCATCGCGGCGATACCGATCGCGACACCGAGCACCGACAGGCCGGCCCGGCCGGGCCGGGTCCGCAATCCGATGGTGGCCACCGGCAGCAGGTCGGCGAGCCGCAGCCGGGACAGCGGGCTGCTCATCCGGCCACCCGCCCGTCCAGGATCGTGACCTGGCGCTGGGCGGCCGACGCGACGTGTGTGTCGTGGGTGATCACCACGATCGTCGTGCCGGCCCGGTTCAGTTCCCGCAGCAGGTCGAGGATGGCGTCGCCGCTGGCCGAGTCGAGGTTACCGGTGGGCTCGTCGGCGAAGAGGACCGCCGGCCGGCCGATCAGGGCCCGCGCGATCGCCACCCGCTGACGTTCGCCGCCGGACAGCAGGCGCGCCCGGTGCCGCATGCGGTGACCGAGGCCGACCTGGTCGAGGACCTGTTCGGCGGCGGCCCTGCGCTGCCGGGCCGGCACTCCACGGTAGAGCAGGCCGGCCGCCACGTTGTCGCGGGCGTCGGCGTGGTCGAGGAGGAAGAACTGCTGGAACACCACGCCCAGCCGGTGTGCCCGCAGGCCGGCGAGGCGGCGTTCGCTCAGGTCCTCCAGGGTCTCCCCGGCGATGCGCACCGAACCGGACGTCGGCCGGTCCAGTCCGGCGGCCAGGTTGAGCAGGGTGCTCTTGCCCGATCCGGACGGGCCGACGACGGCGACCATCTCGCCGCTCCGCACGGCCAGGTCGACGCCGCGGACCGACTCCACCGGCGGGCTTCCGGGGTACGTCTTGTGCACGTCGACGAGTTCCAGGGCGGCGGTCATCGCTGCGGCACCTCCACCCGGTCGCCCGCGGTCACCCCGCCGGTCACCTCGACCAGCCCGGTCGCCTCGTCGAACAGGCCGGGTTTCACCTCCGCGTACGCCCCGGAGGCCAGTCGCACCCGGTAGCCGCCGCCGGGATCGGCCATCAGCGCCGACACCGGGACTGTCAGCACGTTCGCGCGGACCGCCGTGGCCAGGCTGACCTGCACGGACGCCTGGTCGTAGTCGGGTGACCCGGCCGGCACCTCGATGCTCATCGTCACGTCGACGGTGGCCTGCTGCGCGTTGCCCTCACCGTCGGTCGCCGAGGTGGCCACCTTCCCGATCCGCAGCACCCGCCCCTTCGTGCGGGCGCCGCCGGGTAGCACGTACGTCACCTCGTCGCCGGTCCTGATCTGGTTCTGCCGCTCGGCCGTCACCTGCGCCGTCACCACCCGCCGCGTGGTCGTGCCGGTCAGCACCGGCTGGTCCGGGCCGGTGCCGGCACCCACCGACGTGGCCGGCTCCCCCACCCGGATCTCGCCGGGCAGGAACACGATCGAGCCGAGGGTCAGGCCTCCGGTCCTGGTCACGCCCCACTTCTTCTGGAGGCGCCGGACGGCGGCCGCGGTCGCCGCGGTGAAGTCGGTGTCGACGGCCATCTCGTGGTCCGGGTCCATGCCGAGCGCCCGGAGGTTGCGTTCCAGCTGGCGGACGTCCGCGCCGTCGGTGGTCCCGACGTTCAGGTCGCGGTAGGCGGGGACGTCGCCGTGGAGAAGGCGGATCGCCGCGCCGTCGACCCGGTAGAGGACGCCGCCGCGGGACACCCGCGACCCGGCGGCCGCGAGCCCGGTCAGCACGCCGGCCGGGCCACGGTGCGTCACCGTCCAGGAGCCGTCGAAGCCGTATGTGCCGGAGAGCCGGAACCGCTGGCTGACCGATCCGCGGGTCACCTCGGCCGTCGTCGTCGGCACCTCGGTGGCGCCCGCGGCGGCCTCCGGTTTCGCGGTCAGCGTCCATCCGGTGACCAGCACCCCGGCGGCGACCACCACTCCCGTCAGCGAGCCGGCGACCAGCCGGCCTGTGCGCCGCACGGTCATCTGCCGATCGAGATCGGGCCGGACCAGTGCTGGCGGCAGGTGTCGAGTGCGGTCTTCAGGCGCGGCGAGTTCTCCGGGTTCTCCTTCTCCAGCGGGGTCCCGGCCAGCGGGAACCTGCCGTCGGAATTCGGATCCGGCCATTCCGCTACGCCGTTGTCGCGCAGGCACTGGGCGAACGTCCGGAGCGCGTCGACATCGTCCGGACCGGGAGCCTGGTCCGGGCCGTCCGGCGGCTCCCGGTCGATGGCGCCCTGCGGCACCTTGTCGTAGAGGTCCTGGCAGGCGGTCCGGGCGTTGTCGAACTGCTCGTCGGAATACTTCTCCTCCAGCGCTTCCTGTTCGCCGTCGGGCAGCTTAAGGCGGTGTTCGTCGACGAACGGCTCGGACACGTCGGGGATGCCGTTGTCGCGCATGCACTGGACGATCTGCCTACCCAGGGCCAGCAGGTCCGCATCGGACATCGACGACGACGGCGCGGCCGACGGGTCGCCGCCGGTCGACGGGCCACAGCCGGCCACCGCTATCAGCGCCACGGCCGTCACACATCTCATGACGATTCTCATGGCAGTCAGGCTGGCCCCCGGCGGGCACCCCGATCGTCCGCGAACGGTCGGATTCTCCTGCGCCCGTGTATGCCCACGGTATGACGGGAACGTCAGACCGCGGGCCGACGGCAGCGGGCTGCCGACTATCTAAACTGGGCGAATGTCCTGGGTGAAGGGCCTGTGGTGGCTCGCTGTCGACCTCGCGGTGGCGTTGGTGCTGACCGCGGCGTCGGCCGAGGAGCTGCACGACGACGCCGACCGGTGGTGGACGTTCACCGTCCTCATGGTCACCGGCCTGTTGCTGTGCCGGCACCGGCCGCTCGTCGCTGTCGTCCTCACATCGGTCGGCGCGCTCGGCCATCATGTGCCCGAGCCGTCCGGTGTCGAGGCACTCGACCTCACCGTGCCGATCGCGCTGTTCGCGCTGGCCGCCGCGGACGAGCGGCGGCGACGGACCGGTGCGATCGCCTGCGGCGTCATGATGGCCGTCATCACGGTACTGAGCCTGACACTGCCCCTGCCCGCGGGTGACATCGCCAACCTGTCGATCGACACCCGGGGCATCGCCGTCCCCGAGCAGCGGGCCATGATCCCGTTCCCGGAGCCGGAGATGCCCAGCATCGCCGACCGGCTGATGCAGAGCAGCGGGCTGATGCTCGCGCTCGTCGCCGCCTACCTGCTCGGTGACAATCTGCGTGGCCGTCGCATCCATCTGCGCATCGTGGAGCGGCGGGCCGCCGATCTGGAGCGTGAGGGGCGGCAGCGGGTCGCGCTGGCCACCGCCGCCGAGCGGGCCCGCATCACCCGCGAGCTTCACGACGTCGTCGCCCACGGCCTGTCCGTCATGGTGGTCCAGGCACAGGGGGCGGCGGCGGCTCTGAAACGACACCCTGAGCGTACGGAGACCGCGCTCCGTGACATCGTCACCACCGGCCGTTCGTCCCTGGCCGAGATGAGGCGCCTGCTCGCCATCGTCCGCGAGGAACCGGAACTCGTCCCACAGCCCGGCGTCGACGCCCTGCCCGAGCTGATCGACCGCGTCCGCGCCGCCGGCACCACCGTCACGTTCACCGTCGACGGTGACCCGTCCCCGCTGCCGGCCGGCGTCGACCTGTCCGCCTACCGGATCGCGCAGGAGGCACTGACCAACACGCTGAAACACGCCGGCGAAGGCGCGACGGCCCGGGTCCGGCTCGGTTTCCACCCGGACATGCTGGAGATCGAGGTGTCCGACGACGGCCGTGAGCCACCGGCCCGCCTGTTCGGCGCCCCCGGCAACGGGCTGCGGGGCATCGCCGAACGGGTCCGCCTCCTCGACGGCACACTCCAGACGGGGCCGCTGGCGGCGGGCGGTTTCCGGGTCCTGGCCGGTCTGCCCCTGCGCCCGACGACCCTCCCACCAGACCTGACCGCGGCCACCCCACCAGCGTCGCCCACCGGCCCCGCGGCCCTCGCACCTCCCGTGCCGTCCGCGGGTCCCTCGCCGGCGGATCCGGAGGCGGGCGTCGGGGATGATCTGCCGGTGTGGACGGTGAGGGACCGATGAGCATCCGGGTCGTGCTGGTCGATGACCAGGTTCTGGTGCGGACCGGGTTCCGGATGATCCTGGACGAGACCGGCGACATCGAGGTGGTCGGCGAGGCCGGGGACGGCGCCGCCGCACTGGAGGTCACCGCCCGCACCCGGCCGGACGTGGTGCTGATGGACGTCCGTATGCCCGGCGTCGACGGGATCACCGCCACCGAACGGATCCGGGCCCTGTCCCCCGCGCCGAAGGTGATCATCCTGACCACGTTCGACCTGGATGACTACCTGTTCGCCGGGCTGCGGGCCGGGGCCAGCGGGTTCCTGCTCAAGGACACCCTCGCCGACGACCTGATCGCCGCGGTCCGGGTGGTGGTCACCGGCGAGGCGGTCACCGCACCGAGCGCGACCCGCCGGTTGATCGCACATTTCGTCAACGCCCCCGCCGTCCCGCCGGCCCGGCCGGACGGACGGCTCACGGCCCTGACCGCCCGGGAACGCGAGGTACTCACCCTGATCGCCCGGGGCCTGTCCAATGCGGAGATAGCCGGCGACCTGAGCGTCTCCGAGGGGACGGTGAAGACCCACATCAGCCGCATCCTGGCAAAACTCGGCCTCCGCGACCGCGTCCAGGCGGTGATCCTGGGCTACGAGTGCGGCCTGGTCCACCCGTAGCGGCGGCATCGGCCCGGCCGGACAGGGCCCCCGGAGGCATCCGGCCCGACAGGGCCGCCAGAGACACCCCGCCCGACAGGGCCGCCAGAGACACCCCGCCCGACAGGGCCGCCAGAGACACCCCGCCCGACAGGGCCGCCGGGGGCGGGGTCAGGGGGCCAGGCGGAACAGTTCGGCGTGGATCTGCGGGGTGGGGACCTTCAAGGTGCGGAGACTCGTCAGGATCGCGCTTGTCAGGGGGAACGGGCCGCACACGTAGACGTCCCGGGCAGTGATGTCGGGGACCAGGGCGTGCAGGTTCGCCGGGGTGAACGGCTGGTTCGTGGGGGACGTGCGGCCGGTCAGGACGTGCAGGCGGGCACCCCGTTCACGAGCCAGGTTCTGGAGTTCGCCGATGAGGACGGCGTCGGCTCCGGAGCGGACCCGGTAGAGGACGATCACGTCGCCGCCCAGGGCCGGGTCCTCCAGCAACGAGCGGATCGGGGTCACGCCGATACCGCCGGCGATCAGCAGGGTGGCCGTACCCCTGCGCTGGTCGATCGTGAAGGAACCGTAAGGGCCCTCGGCGAAGACCCGCGCGCCGACCTGCAGGTCCCGCAATCCGGCGCTGGTGGTGCCGATGCCTTTGGCGGTGAGCCGCAGCGAGCGGCCGTTCGGGGCCGCCGACAGGGAGAACGGGTTGACCTGCCACCACGGGTTGTGACCGGGGAAACGCCACAGGAAGAACTGGCCGGCCTTCGCGCCGAGCAGGTGCAGGTCGCGCCCGGTGACGTGGACGGAGACGACGTCACCGGACTCGGGGACGACGGCGGCGACCCGCATCCGGTGCCGGTTGTTGCTCATCAGCGGGACGATCGCGCGATAGGTGATGAGGGCGGCGAGCGCGAACGTCCACAGCCCCCACCAGTAGATCTGGGTCAGGATGTTGAGGGTGAACGCGGTGCCCTCGTAGATCTGGTGCACGATGCCGAGCAGCAGCACGACGTAGAGCAGCAGGTGGACGGCGTGCCAGGCCTCGTAGGACAGGCGGCGCCGGGCGATCCGCACCGACACCGCGACGACCACCACGATCAACGCCACGGCGATCAGGCCGAGGAGCACGGGCACCTGCTTCGACAGCGTCAGGAAGGTGGCGAGGAACGAGACCCGGTCGTAGCGGGCGAACCCGAGGATCACGAACGTCGGATGCAGGACGGCCAGCCAGAAGACGGTGAAACCGGCCCACCGGTGCCAGCCGGTCAGCCGGTCCATGCCGATCGCCCGGTCGAGCAGCGGCAACCGTGCCACCAGCAGCACCTGCACGGTCATGGCGAACGCCAGGTAGAGGCCGAGCAGCCGGCCCACCTGTCCGAAGAGGTTGTGCGCGGGCGGCCCGGCGATGAGGAACATCGCGTGAATGACGATCAGGTTGACGACTAGGTACGTCGCGATCGCGGCACGTGCGACGAACGGCTGAGTCACGGTGGTCTCCCCTGCTGAACCCCTATCCTCAGCGTTGTACCGCGATCATCGCCATCCGGTTCACGACAGAAACCCGATACCGCCCACCTCCGGGGGAGCGGAGGTGGGCGACGTGGTCAGCGGAAACTCGCGTCGGTGGCCAGCGCGGCCAGTTCGGCGTCGGTCAGCGGCAGGTCGGCGAGTGGCTGGAGCCCGTTGGTCGCCGGGTCGCCGTAGGTCGGTGCCGTCGCCTGCATCACGTAGACGACGGTGCCGTCGGAGTGCCGGTACCCCGCCCACGCCGTCCCGTCGCCCTCGTGGATCACGCCGACCTCGGCCTTGCCCACGGTCACCGGCGTGCAGTCGCCACCACGGCCCCAGAACTGCTTCGCCAGCGCGCACGCGTCGGACGGCAGGTCGTTGCCGGGCTCGCTGACCTCGACGAGGAGCTCACCGACACCGTCGCCCTTCCCGATCGCGACGGCGGCCATGTTGCGCCAGAACTCACCCTCGATCGTCGACTGGTGCGAGCGGAACGGAATCCCGTCGCTGGTACTGCCGGTCTTCGCCGTGTACCCGTCCGGTACCGCGGCGACCACGGCGGTCAGCAGCTTCTTCCCGTTCTGGTAGTGCGGGCCGGTGTCGGCCGTCGCGTCACCGCTGTTCTCCGGCGGCCACGACGGCCCGGTCTTCTCACCGGCGGACGGCGTGCTGTCGGCCCAGCTCGGCGTCTCGGTCGGGAACGGCAGCGACGCCCCCGACGGATCGCCGGCCACCTGGATACCCGTACCGCTGCCGGTGGTCTGACCCTGCCCCGGGATGACGGCGAGGGTGATGCCGAGGATCGCGGCGGCGGAGCCGATGCCGGCCAGCAGGTTGCGCCGCATCGCGGTCCGGCGGGCCGCGGCGATCGCGGTCTTCGACTCCATCGGTGGTGGCTCCGGGTGGAGCGTGATCGTGTCCCGTAGCGCGGCGCGCAGTTCGTTCTCTTCCATGTCGGTTCCCCTCAGTCGGCCGTGACGGGATGGACGACCAGGGTGCGCAGCGTCTCCAGGCCGCGCGCCGCCTGGCTCTTGACGGTCCCCGCGGTGCAGCCGAGCGCCGCCGCGGTCTCCTCCACCGAGAGGTCCAGCCAGTAGCGCAGCACCAGCACCGCCCGCTGCCGTGGTGGCACCTGGGCGAGCGCCCGCATCAGCGTCACCCGGTCCTCGGTCGGCTCCGGGTCCGCCGCCCGCTCGATCCGGGTGTCGTGCGGCCGCTCCCGCTTCCACCACCCCCACCTGCCCTCGTCGATGAAGGACGAGATCAGGACCTTGCGGAGGTACGGGTCGAGCGACTCGTGCCTCTGCACACGGTTCCATCGCAGATAGAGCTTGGTGAAGGCGTTCTGTGTGAGGTCCTCGGCCCGATGCCAGTCCCCGCACAGCAGGAAAGCCGTCGCCCGCATAGCGGACGACCGTGCCGCGAAATACTCGGCGAACGCGTTGTCGCGGTCGCTCATGCCGGTCCCCCATCCTGTCGGTCCGCGTAAACACGAGGCGACCGCCCCGCAGGGTTGCACGGGATCGCGAGAAATCGCGGGGAGGCCGCCGGATCGGCCTCCCCGCGACCCACTACTTCGGAGCGCCCAGGTCGTCGAGCGCCTTGGCCGCGCCGCGGTGCACGACCACCGGGCTGGTCTTACGGGCGGTGTCGAGGCTGATCTCCTTGGCCGCCGCGTTGGCCTGTTCCAGTGTCGCCTTGCGTTCGAACAGTGTCTTCGTCAGGACGCAGGCCACGTTCGGGTCGAGGTTCTCGCGGACGAGCAGGACGTTGGGAACGACGATCGTCTTCACGTCGGCCGGGGTCTTGTAGGTGGCGGCCGGAATGACCCCCTCCTGATAGACCTCGTTGATCTTCTGCATCTCCGGCAGCACCGGTGTGATGTCCAGGAACTCGACCTTGTCCCCGCTGGTGGTGAGCAGGTCGGTGATGCCGGGTGTGGGCAGTCCGCCGGAGAAGAACAGGGCGTCGATCGTGCCCTCCTTCATCCCGTCGACGGTCTTGGTCAGGTCCAGTTTCTGCGCCTGGACGTCGGTTTCGGCGAGCCCGGCGGCCTTCAGCACCCGGTTGGCGATGACCTCGGTGCCGGATTTCGGGGAGCCGGTGGAGACCCGTTTGCCTTTCATCCCGGCGACGTCGGTGATCCCCGCGTCTTTGCGGACGATCACCTGGGTGTAGTTGGTGTGGATGCGGGCCAGCGCCTGCACCGGCTGTTTCTCGGTGAAACTGCCGGTGCCGTTGGCCGCGTCGGCGGCGGTGTCGGCCAGCGAGAACGCCACGTCGTAGGTGCCGGCGGCGAGCTGCTGGATGTTCTGCACCGACGCGCCCGTCTCGGCCGCGGTGGCCTGGACGTTCTCACCGGCGGCGTTCACCTGTTCGGCGAACGCGTTGCCGAGGGCGAAGTAGACGCCCGTGGCGTTGCCGGTCGCTATGCCGACGCGGGTGGCCTGGGCCACCTCACAGGTGACGGCGCCGCCGGTGTCGGTGGCGGCGGTGTCCTGCCGGCCGCCGCACGCCGCGGTGGCGGCCGCGAGCGTGCTGACCAGCGCGATTCCCACTATTCGTCTCATGCTCTCCTCCAGGAGGGGTGGTACGGCAAGGGGCGAATCTCAAAGGGGGGTCTGCGGGCCGGTCCGTCTTCTGTCAAAACCGGCGAGGAGTACGGCCACCAGCAGCGCGGTCAGCCCGGCGACGATGCTGGCCGGGGCCAGGTAGAGCAGCAGGAGCCCGGAGAGCCCCGCCGCGATCCGGCTCGCCCACCCGGCGGGCCCGACTCCCGGCACCCAGGCACCGGTGGCGACGGCCAGCGCGAGCACCGCGAGCCCGGCGACCAGTGTCGTCCACACGATGCCGAACAACGATCCGCGGGCCAGCAGGTGTTCACCCTCGGACGTGAGGACGAAGGCGAGCGGGGCGAGGAAGGCGGGCAGCGCGTACTTGAGGGCCTGCCACATGGTCGGGATGGTGCGGCCGCCGGTGATCGCGCTCGCGCCGACGGCGGCCAGCGCTGTCGGTGGGGTGACCTCGGACAGCACCGAGTAGTAGAAGACGAACATGGCCGCGGCCGGCGCCGGCACGCCGAGTGTCAGCAGGGCCGGCCCGATGATGACCCAGCCGATGATGAAGCTGGCCGTGACCGGGACCGCCAGACCGAGCAGCGCCAGCGCGAACGCGGCCAGCACCGCGGTCAGCGCCAGCACCGCGGCCGGTTCGTCGGTGATCGCCTTGGCCCCGTTGACCAGCAGGGAGGCCAGCTGGGCGCCGAGGCCGGTCTTGGTGGTGGTCGCGGTGATCACGCCGGCCGCGGCGCAGACGGCGACGACGGGCAGCACACCGCGGACCCCGGCGGCCAGGGCGGCGAAGATCCGCGGCGGGGTGAGGCGGGAGTCCCGGTCCAGGAACGACAGGGCGCCGGCGAGGATCGTCGCGTAGACCACCGAGCGGGTGGCGCTCTGCCCCAGCGCCAGCAGCACGACGATGACGATCAGCGACGAGAAGTGGTATCCGAAGCGGGTGAGCAGCCGCCACGCGCTGGTCGGCGGGGCGTCGACGGCGCGGACCGCGAACCGGCGCACGTCGATCTCCACGGCGAGCAGGATGCCCAGGTAGTAGAGGAGCGTGGGGATCATCGCCCAGCCGAGGACGGTCAGGTAGGAGACGTTCAGGTACTCGGCGACGATGAACGCGGCCGCACCGAGCGTCGGCGGGGAGAGGATCGCGCCGACACCGGCCGCGGCCAGCATGCCACCGGCCTGCTCCGGCGGGTATCCGGCACGGCGGAGCATGGGCCAGGTGACCGCGCCGACGCTGACGGCGGTGGCCGTACCCGAGCCGGAGACCGTGCCCAGAAGAAACCCGGCGGCGACCGCCGTGCGTCCCGCCGCGCTGCGCGATCGCCGGAACGCGGCGACCGAGAGGTCGACGAAGAACCGGCTCGCCCCGGACAGGTCGAGAACCGCGCCGTAGATGGTGAACAGCACGATGTAGGTGGCCGCGACATCGAGCGGGGTGCCGTAGAAGCCGCTGCCGGAGTTGTAGAGGGCGTCGATGATCTGTCCGAAATCGAGCCCCGCGTGGGCGATCGGCCAGGTCTGCGGCAGCAGGCCACCGTAGTAGGCGTACCCGAGGAAGAGCAGGCAGACGACCGGAAGTGCCCAGCCGGTGGTGCGGCGGCAGGCTTCGATCAGCAGGACCAGCAGCACCGCGCCGAAGACGATGTCGACCGGTTCGAGGAGTCCCTGTCGCAGCAGGAAGCCGTTGTAGCCGCCGTCGAACGGGTTGAGCGGGTAGAGGCAGACGACCAGTGCGGCGGCGGCGAGGACCCAGTCGCTCACGGTGGGCGTTTGCCGCCCTCTACCCCAGCCCGATCGGTACGCCAGGAAGACGAGCGGAAGTGTGCCGGCCAGGAAGATGATCAGGTAGTACTGACTGCCCTGGGCGAGGGGGCGGAACACCTGCCACAGCACGAGCCCCGCAACCGCGAACGCGACGATCGACACCGCCGCGCCGACCCGTCCGCCCAACGCCCGGGCCGGCCGCTCCTCGTCGTCGTAGTGCACAGCGGGCGCGGCGGCCTCCTCCTCGGCCAGGTGCTGCACCCCGGCCAAAGATCGATCATCGCCCATGAACGGACCCTACTATGCAACAACCCGTCCGGTAACGCGCGCCGTGCCGTCACTCATCTCAACGAGCGATCACCAGCGAGGATGCCCCCTCACGCCCGGCGACCAGGTCCCACGTCCGCCTCAGCCGGACGGCGGCCTCCTCGCCGTCCGGGCCACGTTCGAGAACGGCTCGGCATGTCTGCGCGATCGCCTCGTCGAGACCCGCGGGCACGCCCGGTTCGATGATCTCCGCGATCACCTCTTCCGCCAGCGCGGCGGACACGCGGACATCCGACCGCAGCGCGGCAAGGAGTTGCGTGGCGAAGGTGGCATACGATTCGGCGCTCCAGAGAACGGCCTGGTCATGCCAGGTCATGCGGGTTGCGTCGTCGGACGACTCGACCAGCTCCGAGAATCGGAAGTCCCCGGACACCAGGGCTTTCAACAGAATCAGATTCGCGGTCCAGGCCGCATAGCGGGACGGCATGCGCGCGGTCACGGGGAGATAGTCGGTCGGCCGGATTCCCCAGGTCAGGTACTGACTCCTCCGATACAGGGTGGACAGGGCCCTGCCCCACACCACCCGTTCGTCGTCGGACAGTTCCGCCACGCGCTCGGCGAGGAAACCGACGATCGGCTGCCGGACCGCCACGGCGGTGAAGGACAGCAGGCGGGACAGCAGGCCGTCATCGGTACCCCCGGCGGGCTCGGCGGAAAGATCGAATCCGGCCACCATCTCGCGGAGCAGGTGCCACGTGTATCGCGCGACGAGGAACTCACCGAACGTGGCGTGCAGGAACTCGTACGTGTGCAGGAACTCGTAGGTGTGCAGGACCTCGTGACCCCGTGTCGCGCGGGCGCGATGGACGAAGAAGAACCGGCCGATGAGCAGGGCGGCAGCGTCCAGGCGCCGGGGCCCGCTTTGCCGACCTCCCGGCGTACGAAGCTGGTGAGCAGTTTTTCGTAGAGTTCTCCGAGGGAGAGCTCGGTGGTTCGCTGGAGCGCGTTTCCATCGGCGTCGTAAAGGGCCAGGAGCAGGAGCAGCAGGGGCTGGCCGGCCAGATCCCGGAACCGTAGGGCGTCCTCGGCCGGAAGGGCACGTGATCCCCGGGCAGCCAGGCGTTTCTCGTTCGCCGCCCGCCAGACGTCGAGCCACGCCGTCACCTGGCCGTCGTCGAACGGTTCCAGCCTGGCCATCAGGGTGCCGGCCGGGGCCGCGGTCCGATCGGCGACGCTGGATCGCGTTGTCAGCACCACGGCGACACCACGGCCGAGATCCCGCTCGCGTTGCTGAAAATCAGCGACCCGCCGGAGGTAGCCGTTCTGATTCGAGCCGGTCGCCTGTAGCAGTTCGTCGTACCCGTCCAACAGGATGACGGGCAGCCGGCCCGCGGCCGCCTCGGCCAGTCGCGGCCAGGGAAGCGATTCACCGGTGGCGTCCTGGATCGCCTGCTCGATCTGGCGTTGCAGGCTGACGCCGCTGTCCACATCACGCAGGGAGACCCGAACCGGCACGAATCCGCACGTCGCGAGGTCAGCGGCGAGCATCTTGGTCAGAACGGACTTACCCGCGCCGGGCTGACCGAGAACCATGAGCGGCGCCGACTGCGCTCGCGGGGAGGTCAGGAAACCCAGCAGGTACGACTGGAGGTCGGCGTGAATCGGCAGTGGCGTCCAGGATCGCTCCGCACTGGCCGGGATGCCCGACACGGCCTCCAGCACGCGGAACCGGGCCGGCTGATAGATCTCGCGCAGGGTGTCCCAGTCCCGGATCCACAGGTCGACCTCCGGACATTCGGCCCGCAGATCGAGAAGCATCTGCTCGTAGCGGAGGACAGCGGTCTCCGGCAGACGACCGAGTTCCTCCTCGACCCGGCGTTCCTCGCCCGGTGACAGGACGTCCCAGAAGGCCAGCCCCCGCAGGAACCGGCCCACCGACTCCGACAGTCCCCGATACGTCTTCGCCAGTTCGGCCAGGTGATCCGCTCGAAGCCCGTGTGGTTCGGGAAGGTGGACGCCGACCGTGAGAGCCGACTCGGCGAGACTCCGGCTGTCGGTCTCCCGCGCGTCGGCCAGTCTCAGCTGATCCTCGGCGGTGATAGCCGCCTGTGCGAGGTCGAACGGAAGGTGTGCCGACCCGAGGGCGTCGAAATAGGCCGCGATCACGATGACGCTGTGCGAAGCGGCGATCCGTTCGGTGCGTTCCAGGCGGTGTGAGCCGGCGAGACGCAGTGACACCGTCCTCACGAGCTGTTCGGACACCCGGGCGAAGGCGGTGTGCGCGTCGAACCACGCCAGCACCGCGGATGTGGTGGCGGCGGCACCGAGCATCACACCGCACGTCAGGTCGTTGAGCCTCTTCACCCACTCGGTCCCGGGTCCTCCGCCGAGGATCTGCACCGCTTGCGCATAGCTGAAGGCTTTCGGCACCTCTCCATCCTGTCGGCGCCGGCCGGCCTCGCACAACGTCGGCCCGGAGGTCTGGCTGGGCACGGGCGACCCGTCAACGAGGCCTTCGAACGCAGGATCGCCGAGGTTCCCGCCGATTTCGGGCTCTGATGGCCGTACCGGAGAAGGAAGTGGCCCGGCCCGGGAGGAACCCGGACCGGGCCGTCGATCAGAAGGTCACGCCGTCCACTTGATGTAGGGGTTGACCTTGCCGCCCCAGTCGAAGGTGGCCATGTTGTCCCAGCCGTCGCCGGTGCCGTTGATGTTCGCCGGGTCCCAGCCGTTGCCGGCGATGGCGTACCAGGTGGGTTCCCAGTAGAAGACACCGATGGCGCCGGCGTTGCGGGCCGTGTTCTGGACCCAGGTGAACTGCTGGGCCTGGCCCGCCGAGGTGGCCGGGATGTTGTCGCAGAGCACCGTGCCCGGAATGGAGTTCTTCTCGCTGTCGGCGTCGGCGGTGGTGAACTGGTACGCCGTCTCGACGATCACCACGGGCTTGCCGTAACGGGTCCGGGCGTCGACCACCACGTTGTACATGTTGGCGAGCGTGCCGTGCCACATGCAGTAGTACGACAGGCCGGTGATGTCCCAGGTCACGCCGGCCGCCTTGATGCCGTCGTAGAACCACCGCATGTTGGTCATGCTGTCCGCGTCAGCGACGTGGATGATCACCTGGGTGCCGCTGTTGCAGGCCTTCGTCGCGTTGTAGCCCTGCTTCAGCAGGGACGCCAACGGGGCGAAGTTGCTGTTCACGACCTGGCCCTTGGGCCACAGCATGCCGACGTTGATCTCGTTGCCGATCTGCACGCTGTCCGGGGTGAGCCCGGCCGACTTCAGGCTGGTGCAGACGTCGTAGGTGTAGTTGTAGACGGCCGTCTGCAACTGGGTGAGCGAGTAGGACGCCCAGGCGGCAGGGGGATACTGCTTGCCCGGGTCGGCCCACGTGTCGGAGTAGTGGAAGTCGACCATCAGCTTCAGGCCCTTGGCCTTGATCGCCGCGGCCTGCTGGAGCACCTTGGCCTTGTTGTTGTAACCGGAGGCCGGGTTGTTCCAGACGCGCAGCCGGGCGTAGTTGACGCCGGCCGTCTTCAGGATGTCGTAGGGGTTGGCCTGGACACCCGAGGCGTTGTAGTACTTGCCGCCGAGGTCGAGCGTGCGCTGCAGCGACGACACGTCGGCGCCGAGCATGGTGAGGGATGCTGCTTGTGCGGGGGCGGGTGACACCACCAGCGCGACCGCGAGGACCGCGGCCGAGAAGGCGGCTCGGAGGGACGGTTTCATGGTGCTGCTCCTTAAACGGGGATCTACCGGAGCCAGCGGACGTACGGGTTGATACGCCCGCTGTCGTCGAAGGTCGCCATGTTCTCCCAGGCGTTGCCCGAGTTCTCGATGTCCTCGGTGTCCCAGCCGTTGCCGGCGATGCCGGTCCAGGTGGGCTCCCAGTAGAAGACGCCGATGGCACCGGCGTCCCGTGCGGTGGTCTGCACGGCGGCGAACTCCTGCGCCTGACCCTGCTGCGTGGCGGGGATACCGTCGCAGGGGGCCGCGGAGAGCATGATGTTCTCCAGATGGTCGTAGTTCTCGGTGGTGTACGGGTAGGCGGTCTCCGCGATCACCACGGGCTTGCCGTACCGGGACTTCACGTCACCGATGACGGTGGCCAGGTTGGTCAGCGACCCGTGCCACATGCAGTAGTAGGAGAGCGCGGTGATGTCCCACCTGGCGCCGGCCGCGGTGATGCCGTCATAGAACCAGTGGGCGGCGTCGATGTTCCCGGCCAGCGCGGTGTGGACCATGACCTGGGTCCGCTTGCTGCACGCCTTGGTGGCGTCGTAGCCGGCGTTGAGCAGGCCGACCAGCGGCGTGAAGTCGCTGTTGTTGACGTAGCCGGTGGGCCACAGCATGCCGACGTTGATCTCGTTGCCGATCTGCACGCTGTCCGGCGTGGTGCCCTGCCGCTTGAGGCTGGTGCAGATGTCGTACGTGTAGTCGTAGACGTCCTGCTCCAGCTGCGCGAGGTCGTGGCCGGCCCACGCCTTCGGGACGAACTGCTTGCCCGGGTCGGCCCACGTGTCGGAGTAGTGGAAGTCGATCAGCAGCTTGTGCCCGGCGGCCTTGGCGGCGCGGGCCTGCTTGAGCACCTTCTCCTTGTTGGAGTAGCCGCTGGTCGGGTCGTTCCAGATGCGCAGCCGGACGTAGTTGACGCCGGCCTTCTCGAGGATCTCGTACGGGTTGCCCCGGCGGCCGCGGGCGTCGTAGAACTTCTGCCCGAGCTCGATCGACCGCTGGAGGGTGGAGACGTCGGCGCCACGCATGGTCAATCCGGGCTTCTCGTGGGCCACGGCGGGTGAGGGGATGAGGGCCACCGCGAGGAAGGCGGCGACGGCAAGGGACGGTTTCATGGCACTCCTTTGAGGTCGTCCATGACGAAAAGGGGTGTTGATCAGGCGGGGGAGCTTCCGCGCACCACGAGGCTCGTGGGCACGGTGATGGAGAGCGGGGTACGCCCGGCGATCACATCCGTGAGAAGCCGGACCATCTCTTCGCTGATCCGTTCCAGCGGATGACGGACCGTGGTGAGCGGCGGCTCGGTGGTGGCCGCCAGCCCCGAGTCGTCGAAGCCGACGACCCGTACGTCGCCGGGCACCTCGCGCCCGGCCTCGCGCAGCACCGGCAGGGCGGCCGCGGCCATCGCGTCGGACGCGGCGAACACGCCGTCCACATCCGGCACCCGGTCGAGCAGCGTGCGCATCCCCGCCGCGCCGCTCGCCCGGCTCCAGTCGCCGTGCACGACGTAGGCCGGGTCGACGGTGATCCCGGCGGCCGTCAGCGCGTCGGTGTAGCCGCGCAGCCGGAAGACGCCGCCGAACGTGTCCTGCGGCCCGGTGATGGTGGCGATCCGCCGGCAGCCCTGGCCGAGCAGATGCTCGACCGCGGACCGGCCGCCGCCCCAGTCGTCAGCCGACACCGAGCTGATCCGGTCCTCGAAGCCGAGCACCTGGCCGCATGCCACGATCGGCACCTCGGCCTCGACCAGCTGCCTCAGCAGCGGGTCACCGGAGTGCGGCGACACCAGCAGCACCCCGTCGACGTGCCCGCCGGACAGGTAGGCGATGGCCCGGCTGCGCTCGTCCGGGGTCGACGCGATCATCAGGATCAGCGTCAGCTCCCGGTCGGAGAGCGCCTGCGCCACCCCGCGCAGCAGCACCGAGAAGTTGGGGTCCTCGAAGAGCAGGTGCTGCGGCTCGGTGAGCAGGAACGCTATCGACCCGGACTTTCCGGTGGCCAGCGACCGGGCGTGCGGGTTGGCCGTGTAGCCGGTGCGGGCGATGGCGTCGCGGACGGCCCGGACCGCCTCCGGGCTGACCCAGTCACGACCGTTCAGCACCCGGGAGACCGTCGCGTAGGACACGCCGGCCTCTCGAGCGACATCGCGGATGGTGGGCCGTTTGCGCGACACGTTCGGGATCATAGTCAGGCCTTCACACCACCGGCGGCCAGGTCGACCTGCCAGTAGCGCTGCAGCGTGAGGAACAGGGCGATCAGCGGGATGATCGACACCAGGGCGCCGGTCACCACCGAGGTGTACATGGACGGCTGGTTGGAGCCCTGGTTGAGCAGCCCGTTCAGGCCGACCGTGATCGGGTAGAGCTTGTCGTCGCCCAGCATGATGTACGGCAGCATGAAGTTGTTCCAGATCGCCACGAACTGGAAGAGGAACACCGTCACGAGGCCGGTCCGCATCATCGGCAGCACCACCGTGCCGAAGGTGCGCCACTCCCCGGAGCCGTCGATGCGGGACGCCTCCAGGATCTCGGTCGGCACCGCCGCGGCCGCGAAGATCCGGGCCAGGTAGATGCCGTACGGGCTGATGAAACTGGGCAGCAGCACCGCCCAGTAGGTGTTGGTCATCCCCAGCTTGGCCAGCAGCAGGTACTGCGGGATGGCCAGGATGACGCCGGGCACCAGGACCCCGGCCAGGATGATGTTGAAGACCGTGCTCTTGCCCCGGAACTCGAACTTGGCCAGCGCGTACCCGGCCATCGCCGAGATCAGCGTGGAGACGGCCGCGCCGAGGCCGGCGTAGATGACCGTGTTGCCCATCCAGCGCCAGTACAGGCCGTCCCGGTAACCGGCCAGGTCGACCAGGTTGTCGAACAGGTGGGTGCTCGGCGCCAGCGTGAACGTGGAGAACAGCTCGCCGGAGCTCTTCGACGACGCGATCAGCACCCAGAGAACGGGGAGCAGGCAGTAGGCGGCGCCGAGCAGCAGCAGCGTGGTGGCGATCGGGCTGCGCTTCAACGTGGTGGTCAACTCAGTCCTCCTGGTTGAAGGCCCGGCGCCCGACGAGCTTGAGGAAGCCGAAGGACAGGATGAACGTGGCGAGCGCGATGATCACCGAGGTGGCGGCGGCCGCGTAGAGGTCGTTGCGGGCGAACGCGTCCCGGTAGACCTTCATCAGCGGCGTCCAGGTGGTCGAGATGGTGTTGGCCAGCGGCCGCAGCGTCATCGGCTCGGCGAACACCTGCAGCGTCGCGATCAGCGAGAACACGAACGTCATCACCAGCGACGGCATCACGATCGGGATCTTGATGCGCCAGGCGATGGCCAGCTCCGACGCGCCGTCGATCCGCGCCGACTCGTACAGGCTGGTCGGGACCGCCCGCAACGCCGTGTAGATGACGATCATGTTGAAGCCGGTGCCGCCCCAGACCGCGATGTTGGCGACCGCCCACAGGGTCAGGTCGCTGGAGAGCAGGTTCGGGGCGGTGAAGCCGAGCGCCTCGATGGCGTCGTTGATCGGGCTGACCCGCGGCAGGTACAGGAAGCCCCAGAGCAGCGACGCGACCACGGCCGGCACCGCGTACGGCAGGAAGATCGAGATCCGGGCGAACTTGCCGATCGACTCACGGGTGCGGTTCGCGTCCAGCAGCAGCGCGAACAGCAGGGCCAGGCCGAGCATGGTGGGGACCACGATCAGGCCGTACGCCCCGACCCGGTACACACTCGGCAGGAAGTCGGGGTCGGTCAGCGACCGGACGTAGTTGTCGAAGCCGGCCCAGATCTCGGTGCGGGACTTCGCGCCCAGGCCGAGGCCGCTGACCTTGACCTTGCGCAGGCTCAGGTAGCCGGCGTACACGATCGGCGCGGCCAGGAACGCGGTGAACAGGATCAGCGCGGGGGCGAGGAAGGCGTACGGTGTCCCGGCCTTCCTTCCGGCGCGCCGCCGGGGTGCCGCGGCCGGGCGAGCCGCGGTCTTTCTCGGGGCGGTGGTCGTCAACGACATCGCCGAATTTCCTTTCCGAACGCTCCGGGCGGGCCAGGGGGCCGCCCGCCCGGAGTCGCACTCATCCGGTGACGGTGAACCCGGTGTTCTTCATGTCGTCGACGGTGGTCTTCTGCATGGTGACCAGTGACTCGGTGAACGCGGCGGCCTTCTTGGCCTCCGCGGCCTTGCCGAAGGCGTCGTTGAAGGCGCTGTAGGCGACGTTCACGTTCGGGCCGTAGGTGAACGGCTTCATCGCCTTCGAGGCCTCGGAGGCGATCGTGTAGAAGTCGGCCTGGTCCGAGAAGAAGGACGGCGGGCTGGTCAGCACGCTGGTCGACTCGTTGGCGGCCGGGTAGACGAACGCCTCGGTGGCCAGCAGCTTCAGGGCCTCCGGGTCGCTGTTGAGCCACGACACGAACTGGGCGGCCTGCTTCTTGTGCTTGGTCTGGGTGGTCACGCTGGTGGCCGAGCCACCCCACGCGCCGGTCGCCGGTGCGGCCGCGTCCCACTGCGGCATGAGGGCGGCCTTCCACTTGCCCTTGGTGTCCTTGGCCGAGCCGTCCAGGACGCCCGGCGCCCAGACCGCGCTGACCCAGCCGACCTGGGTGCCGTCGTTGAGGGCGGCGTTCCACTCCGGCGTGTACATCGGCTTGTTGTCGATGGTGCCCTTCTCGACCAGCCCACCCCAGTACGCCGCCACCTTCTGCGTGGCGGCGTCGTTGATGTTGACGGTCCAGGCGTCACCGTTCACGCCCCACCAGGAGGCGCCGGCCTGCTGCGCGAGACCGGTGAACAGGCCCGCGTCGTTGGCGGAGAAGGTGCCCAGGTACTGCTTCGGGTTCGCCTTGTGGATCTTCTCGGCGGCCGCCGCGTAGTCGTCCCAGGTCTTCGGCGCCTGCAGGCCGTTCTTCTCGAACACGTCGGCGCGGTAGAAGAACATCAGCGGGCCGGAGTCCTGCGGAACGCCGTAGACGGCGTCGGAACCCAGCGTCACGCCGTTCCAGATGCCGGCCGGGAACTTGTCCTTGACCGAACCGACCTCGGCGGAGATGTCGGCGATCGCGTCCGAGGAGACCAGCGTCGGGATCTTCTGGTATTCGGCCTGCATGACGTCCGGCGCACCGGAGCCGGCCTTGATCGCGGTCAGCAGTTTGGTGACGGCCGGGTCGCCGCCGTCCTGCTTGTTGACGGTGACCTGGATGTTCGGGTTCTTGGCGTTCCAGGCGGCGGCGACCTTGTCCATGTTCGGCGCCCAGGTCCAGTAGGTCAGCTCGACCTTCTCGTTCGGGTCGCTCTGGTTCTCGGCAGCGGAGTCGGAGCTGCTGCACGCCGTGGTGGTGAAAAGAGCCGCTGCGGCAAGGGTCGCCATGAGCGGGGCGAATTTAATCTTCATCGATCCTCCTTGATCGGCTTGGCCGGGGAGACGGAAGCCGGGGACGGGACCGGCCGGGAAGCGCGTGCTCCGGTCAGCCCCTGTGACCGGTTACAGTGCTGGTGTTACGGCCTTGTGTCAAGCCCTTGCGTCCTACCCGTTACGCCTGTGTATCGTTCGGGCCGACCGGCCTGTGACCGGTTACAGTCAACATCGCAAGGAGCTGATCCCATGTCGTGGCCCGAGCCGCTCTCCGTTCGCCACCAAGCCTGGGCGACTCCGCTGCGCCGGCCGCGGATGAGCAACGACGAGGACACGCGGCCCGGCCTCGCGCTGACCAACCGCTACCTCAGCCGCGACGGGGTGCCGGTCATCCCGGTCTCCGGCGAGATGCACTACAGCCGGGTCCCGCGCGAGCGCTGGGCCGAGCGGCTACGGCAGATGAAGGCCGGCGGTGTCACCGTCGTGGCCAGCTACATCTTCTGGCTGCACCACTCGCCGAAACAGGGCGCGACCCGCTTCGACGGCAACCTCGACGTGGCCGCGTTCGTCGACCTCGCCGTCGAGACCGGTCTCGACGTGGTGCTGCGCATCGGCCCCTGGTGCCACGGCGAGAGCCGCAACGGCGGCTTCCCCGACTGGGTGCAGCACGCCCCGGTCCGGCACCGCACCGACGACCCGGCCTACCTCGCGCTGGTCACCGAGTGGTTCGCCGAGATCAGCGCGGCCGTCGGCGACCGCTTCGACAAAGTGATCGGCATCCAGCTGGAGAACGAGCTCTACGACCAGCCGCAGCACCTGGTCACGCTCAAGCGCCTGGCACGCGAGGCCGGCATGTCCGCGCCACTCTGGACGGCCACCGCGTGGGGCGGTGCCGACCTGCCCGCGGCCGAGGTGCTGCCGCTGTACGGTGGTTACGGCGACGGCTTCTGGGTCGACGCCGACGCCCCGTGGGACCCGACGTTCCGTGACCACTACTTCTTCTCGCACGTCTGGGACGACGCGGGCATCGGCGCCGACGTCCGGCGCGCGCAGGCGATCGAGGCCGCGTCCGGCGGCCCGCGCACCCCGTCCGACGAGTTCCCGGCCGCGACCTGCGAACTCGGCGGCGGCATGGCCACCGCCTACCACCGCCGCCCGCGCCCGGCCGCCCTCGACGTCGCCGCCATCGCCCACTGCAAGATCGGCAACGGCTCGGCCTGGCAGGGCTACTACATGTACACCGGCGGCACCAACCCCGGCCCCGGCCTGCACGAGTCACACGCGACCGGCTACCCCAACGACATCACGCCACTCGGCTACGACTTCCACGCCCCCATCGGCGAAGCCGGAACCCTGGCCGCCAGCCACGCCGAACTACGTCGCCAGCACGCGTTCCTGTCCGCTTTCGGCCACCGCCTGGCGGAGATGCCGTCCAGCCTCCCCGACATCCGGCCCGCCGACGTCGACGACACCACAACCCTGCGGTGGGCCCTGCGCGCCGACGGAGAGAGCGGATTCCTGTTCCTCTCCTGGCACCAGCCGCACTTCCCGCTCTCCGCCCACCGCGACGCCCGCTTCCGGATCTCCCTGGACAACAGCGTCATCGAGTTGCCGTCGAAGCCCATCGACATCCCCGCGGGCACCCTGGCCCGCTGGCCGCTCAACCTCACCGCCGGCGGCACCACGATCACCTACGCCACCGCGTCGGCGCTCACCCTGCTGCCCGGCGACATCCCCACGCTCGTCCTGATTGCCGAACCCGGCATAGACGTCGAGATCGCCGTGGCCGATTCCGTTCAGATCGTGACGCCGGCGCTCACCCCGGTCCGTCTCGGTGGCCTCGACGTCCTCGTCCTCCCGGCCGAGACGGCCGGATCGGCCTGGGTCACCGAGGACGGCGGCCGCCGCCTGCTGCTCACCGACGACGAGCTGCAATGGGACGCTTCGGGAACGCTCACGGTCAAGGCCTCCAAAACCGCGGATGTACGGCTATACGACCCCACAGCCGGAGCATTCACCGCGATGACCGTCCCCCAATCCACGGCACCGGAGCGCCGGCCGGTGACCGTCGAACAGCTGCGCCCCGCCGCCCCCACGGTCCCGGTCAGCTACGGCAAACACGACGGCCGCCCGTCCGCCCCGTCCACCGAGACACTCGACGAACTGGCCGCCGTCTACCGCCTGCACCTGCCCGACTTCGCCGCCGACCCGTCCCGTGACCCGCTGCTGCGCATCACCTGGGCCGGCGACATCGGCGAACTGCGCATCGACGGCCACACGGTCACCGACCGCTACTGGGACGGCGCCGACTGGACGGTCAACCTGACCGACGCCGGCTACCGCGCCGGCGCCCAGGTGACCCTCCACCTGCTCCCCCTGGCCGCCGGCTCCCCCGTCTCGCTCCCCACCGAGGCCCGCACCCGCCTGACCGCCAGCGAAACCCAGCTGCTCGCCCTGGATTCGGTGGAGGTGGTCG
Source organism: Actinoplanes subglobosus (assembly GCF_042650585.1). Lineage (NCBI taxonomy): Bacteria > Bacillati > Actinomycetota > Actinomycetes > Micromonosporales > Micromonosporaceae > Actinoplanes > Actinoplanes subglobosus. The sequence continues at coordinate 67,470 of NZ_JBHSBL010000027.1, read as the reverse complement.
CCCGCACCACCTCCACCGCCGAGACCCCCTGAGTCTTCAACACCGGGGGTTGATCGCGCGGGGCGGTGGAACCTGCGGTCCGGTCGCGGTTGTCGCTGGCCGAGGTGAGCGGTTGTCGCTGGCCGAGGTGAGCGGTTGTCGCTGGCCGAGGTGAGGAGGATGGCCTGGCATGCGAACGACTTCTCGGTGGGGGTGTCCTGTCGGCACCCGGAGCCGGATGCGGGCGCCGTCACCGCCCCCCTGTGGGCGGTGATCGCACCCAGACCCGATGACGGGTACGTCCGGCGCCCTGTCGAAGGACGGCACACGCACCCGACCCGGCATTGGGTGCGCCCGGCGCCCTGTCGAAGGACGGCACACGCACCCGACCCGGCGCTGGGTGCGCCCGGCGCCCTGTCGAAGGACGGCACACGCACCCGACCCGGCGCTGGGCGCGCCCGGCGCCCTGTCGAAGGACGGCACACGCACCCGACCCGGCGCTGGGCGCGCCCGGCGCCCTGTCGAAGGACGGCACACGCACCCGACCCGGCAACGGGCGCTCTAGACGGTCCTCGTCACGGGGCGATCCTTGACGAGTCGACCTGAGCAGACAGGATGCGAGATTCACCGCTGAACTCCCGCCCCGACCTCTGAGTCTTCACCACCCGGGGTTGATCACGCGGGGCCTGGAACCCGCGTCGTGGTCACGGTTGTCGCTGGGCGGGGTGACGAGGATGGCCGGGCATGTCACGACGCCTCACCATCGGCGATGACGAGTGCGGCTGCCGGGGCGCCCGCTTCCCGACGACCCATCCGCGGTATCGCCGCCCCGACCCGGATCCGGTCCGCCGGGCAGTTTCCTGTGTCCATAGTCAGGATCGGTTTCCGGTCAGGGTCGGTTTCGGGTCAGAGGGGACGGGGAGCGAGGCTCCCGCCAGGGCCTCGCTCCCCGGCAATATCTATCCGGCGAGTGCCCGGCACAGGCCATTCATCGACAACAGCAGATGCATCGGGTCCGTGGGACTCGCCTCGGACTCGGCCAGGCGCAGGTAGAAGTCCCGGGCGGCTTCGGTGTCGCAATGGATAAGCACCGCACGCACACCGATGACCCGACCAGGAGCTGCTGGTCGCCCCGGACGCAGGGGTCCTCGACAAGGAACGGACTCCGGCCGCCGCCCAGCCGCCTCCCGCGGAATGCGGGACGACGCTGAGCGACGGCCGGCCGGGTTCGTGCGGTCAGACGCCCGCGGGGACCTGGTCGGACGGGGTGGCGTTGTCGTCGACGGCGGGTGGGTGGCGTTCCAGGGCGGCGCCCTCGACGTCGAGTTCCGGGAGCCAGCGCAGCCAGGACGGGAGCCACCAGGCCGCGTGGCCGAGCAGGGCCAGGGCCGCGGGGACGGCGATCATGCGGACGATGAAGGCGTCGAAGGCGATGCCCACCGCCAGGGCGAAGGCGATCGGCTTGATGGTGTCGTTGCCCTCGGGGACGAAGGCGGCGAACACCGCGAACATGATGGTGGCGGCGGCGATGACCACCGGGGCGGCCTGACGGAAACCGGTGACGATCGCGTCCCGAGGTGCGGCACCGTGCGCGTGGGCCTCGTGCATGCGGGACACCAGGAAGACCTGGTAGTCCATGGCCAGGCCGAACAGGATGCCGACGATGATGATCGGCGCGAGGCTCAGGATCGGGCCGGTGGAGCCGGCGTTGACGGCGTCGGCCGCCCAGCCCCACTGGAAGACGGCGACCGTGGCGCCGAACGCCGCGCCGATCGTCAGCAGGAAGCCCAGGACACCCACCACCGGGACCAGCAGCGAGCGGAACACCAGCACCAGCAGCACGAACGCCAGGCCGACGACCAGACCGAGGTAGACCGGCAGGGCGTCGTTGAGCTTCTGGGAGACGTCGATGCTGACGGCGGTGCTACCGGTCACGTAGACGCGGGTGCCCTCCGCCGGGTTGATCGAATCGCGGATGTCGTGGACCACGTCCAGGGTCCGCTCGTCCTCGGGGCCGGTGGTCGGGATGACCGTGATCAGCGCGGCGGTACCCGCCCGGTCGGGCTGCGGCGGCAGGACCAGCGTGCCCTCGGGCAGCACCGTGGTGAGGTGTTTCTGCACCTGGGGGCCGAACTGGACCGCGTCGGGGCCGTCGATCAGGACGATCAGCGGGCTGGTGATGCCGGGGCCGAAACGGCTGTCGATGATCGCCTGGGCGCGGGCCTGGGTGGTGCCCTCGGCGGCACGCTGGGCGAGAGTGGTCTTCATCGAGAAGAACGGGATCGCGATGACGGCCAGAGCGGCGACCGCGGCGATCAGGCTGAGCCAGCGCTGCTCCGAGACCAGCCGGGCCCAGCCGCGGATGAAACCACGCCCGGCCGGCAGTTCGTCGGTGGCGGGGGCCGGAGCAACGGCGGCATAGGGCCCGACGACTACCGACGGCACCGAGCGCTGCTTGCGGGGCAGGGCCTTTGTGCCGATGAAACCGAGGATCGCCGGGACCAGGGTGATCGCGACCAGGACGGCGATCACGATGGTGGCCGCAGCGGCGATGCCCATCTCGGACAGGAACGGGATGCCGACGACGGACAGGCCGGCCAGGGCGATGACCACGGTGAGGCCGGCGGTGACGACCGCCGCTCCGGCGGTGCCGACACTCATCGCGGCGGCGGCGTCGACGGACAGGCCGCGGCGCAGCTCGTGGCGGAACCGGGTGACGATGAACAGCGCGTAGTCGATGCCGACGGCGAGACCCAGCATGACGGCCAGGATCGGGGTGGTCGACTGGAGTTCGGTGAAGCCGGTGAGGGTGACGATACCGGCGGCACCGATGCCGACACCGGCGATCGCGGTCAGCAGGTTCATGCCGGCGGCGACCAGGGAGCCGTAGGTGAGGGCCAGCACGATCAGCGCGACGACGACGCCGAGGATCTCGGAGGCACCGCCGATGTCGGCCGGGTTGCTCAGCGCCTCACCGCGGGCCTCTACGGTCAGACCGGTCGCGCGAGCCTCGGTGACGGCGGCGGTGATCGCCTCCCGCTGATCGTCGGTGACCTCGGACGGCTGCACCGGGAAGGTCACCGAGCTGTACGCCGCCACCTGATCCCGGGAGACGGTCGGCGCCTTCGGGTCGAGCGGGTTGCTGGCGGCCACCGCGCCGGGCAGTTCACCGAGGCCGGCGACGATCTGGGCGACCTTGGCGGCGTTCGCCGGGTCGGTGATCTTCTGGCCGGCCGGGGCTTCGAACACGATCTGGACGGTGGCGCCGGCCGACGCCTCGCCGAACTTCTCCTTCATCAGGGCGAGAGCCGTCGTCGACTCCTGGCCGGGGATGCTGAAGCTGTTCGCGGTGGCACCGGACAGGGTGCCGGCCCCGACGCCGACCGCGACGAGGGCGACCAGCCAGGCGATCGTGACGAGTATCCGGTGCCGTACTGACGCCAGCCCCAGCCGGTGCAGCAGCGTTGCCATGAGAGGTGGTCCTTTTCTCGCAATAAAACCGAAATATCGGACAGAAGAGGGTCGAGGTACGGCCACTCGGGCCCGAAAACAGGCCGGGTGGAGCCCGGGCGGAGCGGCAGGGCGGGCGGAGCGGCAGGGCGGGCGGAGCGGCGGAGCGGGCGGAACAGGCGGGCGGAGCGGCAGGGCGGGCGGAGCGGCGGAGCGGGCGGAACAGGCAGGCGGAGCGGCAGGGCGGGCGGAGCGGCGGAGCGGGCGGAACAGGCGGGCGGAGCGGCAGGGCGGGCGGAGCGGCGGAGCGGGCGGAACAGGCGGGCGGAGCGGCAGGGCGGGAGCGGCGGAGCGGGCGGAACAGGCGGGCGGAGCGGCAGGGCGGGAGCGGCGGAGCGGGCGGAACAGGCGGGCGGAGCGGCGGAACAGGCGGAGCGGGCGGAACAGGCGGAACAGCGGAACAGGCGGAGCGGCGGCCAGGCTGGGCGGAGCGGAAGGGGAACGGGAGCGGGGCGGCGCGACGGCGGGGGCGTCAGTGGCCCAGGGCGTCGTAGCCGATCTCGGCCAGGCGGGACGGGGCGTCGACGATTGTCAGCTGGTCGCAGAGGGCCAGGCTGGCGACCGCCACCGCACCCAGGGCTCCGGTGATGCGGAGGGCCCGGTCGGTGTCGGCGTTCAGCTCGTCGCCGAAGGCCTCGGCCAGGGACTGGCCGATCATCGCGCAGGCGTTGCCGATCTCGCTCTCCGGCTCGGCGAGCATCGACGAGAGCAGCAGGGCGACCATGCCGGGCTGGGCGACGGCCAGGTGGGCCAGGCCGGTGAGCACGACCCGGTCACGGCCGGGGCCGACGGGGAGTGCGGCGACGTCGGACCCGGTGTCGCGGATCTGCTGCACGCACCGGTCGATGACGGCGGTCTGCAGCGCCTCCTTCGTCGGGAAGCGGTGCAGCAGGCCGGTCTTGGAGTAACCGACCGTGTCCGCGATCCGCTGGACCGAGGTCTCCTTGAAGCCGTGGCGGGCGAACAGGTGTGCCGCTGCTTCCAGGATCTCGTCGTCGATCTGCTGCTTCGTGGGGCGAGGCATGGGACCACCGTAGACCTTTATGGACCAGACTGGTCCGTCAGGGACCGTGGCGGTCCCCACACTGCGGAACGTCAGAATCCGATTCCCCAGCGCAACCCCGATAAACCCGCAAAAGGTACGGATCGGGCCCGTCCACGGCCCACCCGAAGACCAGCGGATCGTCCTCGCACTCGACGAGATAGACCGGCAGCCACACCGGCCGCGGGGCCGGCGCCTCCACCTCGACCGGAACCGCCAGGCCGGTGAAGTCGGCGACATCCGCCCTGGCGAGCAGGCGGTCGACGGCGTCCGGGGACAGCCGCCGGGAGGCGGTGAGGGCGGTGAACACGGTCCCGTCGGGAAGGGTGAGCGCCGGCGCGGGCAGCCACACCGCATGGGTGGCGTGGACGAACGGCACCGGCTCCCCCGCACCGCCGTCGAAGCGCAGCGTCAGCCGCCGGCCCCGGGACAGCCGGTAGCGGCGCCCGTCCGTCACCGACCGCCGTCCCAGGTCGGTCAGGGCCAGACCGGACGGGGTACGCCGCACGTGCCCGAGCCCTTCCAGGAACCGGGCCGTCCGCTCCACGAGCACCGGCTCCACCCCGAAGAACCCGGCCAGGTCACCGACACCGGACAGACCAGCCTCGGCCAGCGCGCGGGCCAGGTAGCGGTCGAAGACGTCGTAGGAGTGCGACTCCCGGACCGTCGCCACCACGTCGACGGCCCACATCGGCAGCAGCAGCGGCACGAACCTCCGGGGCCGCACACCGGGGAGCGCGCCCGCCCGCCGGACCACCTCGCGCATCGGCAGGTGCGCGGCCTCGCTCACCAGCCTTTCACCGCCCGGTTGCGGGCCGGGGCACGGGCCGCGACCCGCTCGAACACACTGCCGGTCAGCAGCGCGGTCAGCTCGCCGGCGTCGGCGCCGGCCGGGCAGCGGGCGGCCACCCAGGCGCGGGCCACCTCGGGGTCACGCAGCGGTGGGCGGCCGGTCTCGCCGACGAGCACGGCCCGGCGTGCGCGGACCAGCGGCACCAGCGCGGCCGGCACCGGGACCCGGGCCGCGTCCTGCAGGATCAGCAGGTCGAACTCCAGGTCGCCGTACTCGGGGCGGCCGGCGCCGAGGCAGCTGGTGGCCACCACGTCGGCGTAGCGGAGCAACTCGGCGTGCAGCTGCTGGGCCGGGCGGGCGGCCCGCTGCCGCCACTCGCGCAACAGTCCGGCCCGGGCGCGCAGCACCGGCTCCAGCTCGTGGCAGCGGGCGGCCAGGCCGGCCAGGCCCTCCGGGTCGGCGCTCCAGCCGGGTGATTCGAGAACACCGTCGAGCAGCCGGGCCAGCTGGTGGGCGGAGCGTTCCGCGGACTCCAGCGCACGCTGTGCGGCAACCTCGGCGAACGCGGCGCGGTCGGCTGCCATGCGGACGGCGCTGTCCTGACGGACCTCTTCCGCGGATCGTCGGGCGCTCTCCTCGTACGCCGCATGGGTCTGAAAGGAGCGGGAGCGGGCCGCGGCGGCGAACCGGATCGCCTCGCCCAGCCGGCGCCGGAGCCCTCTCGCCCGCCACCGGCGAAGCCGGGCGGCCTCCGCCCGGCGCAACGCTGAAGTCAGCTGTTCGACCTGGTCAGCAGCCTCTGCCGCGGCGGTCTCGGCGATGTCGCGGGCCCGCGCGCACTCCCGCGACGCGGCGCCGAGCCGGTCCTGCGCGGCCTCCGTCGTCGCCACCCGGTGCGCCTCGGCCCGGTCGGCGCGCTCGCGCGCGTCGGCCGCCTCGCCCAGCGCGGCCGTCAGCCGCCGCAGCCAGCCGAGCGCCGGCGACGGCTCACCGAACCACGGCTCCAGGGAACGGGCGCCGGCCTGCGAACGGGACAGGACGCGCTGCTGGACGCCGGCGGCCGCGGCGGTGAGGCTGCCCGGACCGGCACCCGGCTGGTCGGCGCGGATCACGGTGGCGCCGGGCGGCAGCCGCGACAGGACGGCGTCGACGGCCGGCGCCGCCGGGGCGGCCAGCAGCACCCGCTCGCCGCGTTCCGCGGCCTCGCGCACGATCTCCAGAACGGTCAGGGTCCGCACGGTGCCGGGCGGGGCGACGAGACAGAAGACATCCGGTACGGCCAGTGCGCGCGACACCTCGTCGGTCTCCGCCCGGTCGTCCCCGATCTCGGCGAAGCGCCCCTCGGCCAGCAGCGGCAGCAGCCCCGGGTTGACGGTGGCGCCGGAGCGCAGCCGCAGGATCGCGTCACGCTGGATGCGCTCGTCGAGGCCGGCGTCACGCACGCCGGGCTCCGGGCCCAGCTCGCGGCCCGCGGCGACGGCCAGCTCGAGTGCGGCGCAGAACCCCTCGTTCCGATAGGACGCGTGCTCTAGATCGACAAGGGTCGACGCCATGCGCCCACCATAGTTGTGCCCGTTGCCGCCCTTCAAACGATCCACGGTTGAATGGGGCGACGCCCCTCCCGCACAGATCGGATGCGCTGATGTCCCACCCCTACGCCGACCTGCTCTTCACCGGAGGGCCGGTGTTCACCGCCGGTGGCGGGCCGGCCACCGCGGTGGCGGTCCGTGACGGCCGGATCATCGCCACCGGCCACGACCTGCGTGCCCTGGCCGGGCCGTCCACCGAGGTGGTGGACCTGGCGGGGCGGCTGCTGCTGCCCGGCTTCCAGGATGCCCATGTGCACGCCGTGATGGGCGGTGTCGAGCTCAACCAGTGCGACCTGACCGAGACCACCGATCTCGACGAATATCTGCGCCGCGTCGCCGCCTACGCCGCCGATCACCCGGACGTGGAGTGGATCGTCGGCGGCGGCTGGTCGATGGAGACGTTCCCCGGTGGTGTGCCGGCCAAGGAGCTGCTCGACCGGGTCGTCCCGGACCGGCCGGTGTTCCTGGCCAACCGCGACCACCACGGCGCCTGGGTCAACAGCCGGGCGCTGGAGCTGGCCGGGATCACCGCCGGCTCGCCGGACCCGGCGCACGGCCGCATCGACCGGGCCGCCGACGGCAGTCCGGCCGGTGGCCTGCAGGAGGGCGCGATGGAGCTGGTCACGCCGCTGCTGCCGGAGGTGACCACCGCCGACCGGATCGCCGGGTTGCGACGGGCCCAGCGACTGCTGCACTCGCTCGGTGTGACCGCCTGGCAGGACGCGATGGTCTGCGCGACGAACGGCTACCCGGAGGTGTCCGACGCCTACCTGGCCGCCGCCTCCGAGGGCTGGCTGACCGCGACCGTCGTCGGTGCGCTGTGGTGGGACCGGGACCGCGGGCCCGAGCAGATCCCGGAGATCGTCGCCAACCGGGAGCGCCTCACCGTGGGCCGGCTGCGCTGCGACAGCGTCAAGCTGATGCTGGACGGGGTGGCGGAGAACTTCACGGCGGCGATGACCGAGTCGTACCGGGACGGCTGCGGATGCGCCACCGGCAACACGGGGTTGTCGTTCATCGACCCGGCGGCACTGCGGTCACATGTGACGGAGCTGGACGCGCTCGGTTTCCAGGTGCACTTCCACGCGCTCGGCGACCGGGCGGTGCGCGACGGTCTGGACGCGATCGCGGCGGCCCGGGCGGCGAACGGTTTCACCGACACCCGGCCGCACCTGGCGCATCTGCAGGTGGTGCACCCGGACGACGTGCCACGGTTCCGGCAGCTCGGCGCGACGGCGAACCTGCAGGCCTACTGGGCGTCGCACGAACCGCAGATGGACGATCTGACCATCCCGTTCCTGGACCCGGCGCTGGTGGACCGGCAGTACCCGTTCGGTGACCTGTGGCGCTCCGGGGCGCATCTGGCCGCCGGCAGCGACTGGCCGGTCAGCACCCCCGACCCGCTGCAGGCGATCCACGTGGCGGTCAACCGGGTGCACCAGGGCGAGGACTACGAGCCGTTCCTGCCGGCGCAGCGGCTGGACCTGGCCACGGCGCTGGCCGCTTACACCGCCGGGTCGGCCTATGTGAACCGGCTCGACGACACCGGCACGATCCGCCCCGGGAACCGGGCCGACCTGGTCGTGCTGGACCGGGACCCGTTCGCCGCGCCGCCGTCGGAGATCGCCTCGGCCACCGTCGCGGGCACCTGGGTCGACGGCCGGCAGGTCTACTCCGCATGAGAGAAGGGGCCCCGCGGGGCCCCTTCTCTCACTTCTCGTCGTCCTCGTCCGGCTGCGGCTGCTGGTCGTCGTCCTCGACCTCGTCGGCCGGCTGCGCGTGCCGCGGGGCCGCCTCGATCACCTCGGCGACCGGCTCCTCCTCGACGTACTCGCTCATCTGCGGGGCGTCGACCCAGAGGGCGCGCAGCTGGCTCTGCATGAACCCGGTGAGCCGGCCACGGTACTCCCGGTCGAACTGCTCCAGCGCCTCGATCTGCTGCTGCAGGGACTCCCGCTTGGCGCCGAGACTGCCGACCACGTCGTCGTAGCGCTGCTGCGCCTGGTGCTTGAGCTGCTCGGCCCCGGCGATGGCGTCGGCGCCGATGGTCTCGGCCCGGTTGCGGGCGTCGGCCACGATCTTCTCCGCGGTGCGGCGGGCCTCCTCGGCGCGGGCCTGCGCGTCGCGGGCCATCTGCTCGGCGCCGGCACGGGCCTCGGCCAGCACCCGGTCCGCCTCTCGGCGCACGTTGTTGGCATGGGCCTGGGCGTCCCGCGCGATCTGCTCGGCGGCCGCGAGCGCATCCGTACGGATCTTGTCCGCGTGGTGCTGGGCGCTCGCGACGTGCTCCTCGGCGGTGCGCTGCGCGAGGGCGAGCACCTGCAGCGCCTGGTTCGGCAGGCCGGGGTTGGGGGCGATCACCGCATGCTCCGAGGTCTGACTGTCCGTACCGTTGAGCAGCACTTCGACACGATCCTTACTCGAGGGGTGAGGTCCGGCGACCGGCGGACTCTTGGGGGGTGGGCCGGCGCGCATGGCCATGATCGGCGGATGCTACCAAGCTGAACTGTTGATAGGCGAGGGGTCAGCGGACGATCACATTTCCGCCATCAAGCGTCTTTTCCGACATTTCGCGTATTAATATGAATTGGATCTTGTGTGCGAGGTTTCGGAGGACGATCCATGCGAATCGCGCTTTTGACCTGCCTGTTCCTCGCCGCCGCCTCGCCGGACGCGGCGATGGCGAGCGCCGGGGACGTCAAGATGGCGGTCTGGCCGATGGACGAAACGACCGGAAGCAGCTGGATGGACGATGTCAGCGGCCGCGGGCACCACGGGCAGATCGGACCGGAGGTCGGCACAGGTCTGACCACCGAGTACGAGCGGGGCTACCGATTCGAACGGCTGGAACCGGACACACCGCCCGCCCGTCCCGGCCATCTGGTCAGCGTCGCCGACCACTCGGACCTCGACCCGGGCGGCCGGGAGTTCGCCGTGACCGTCCGCCTCCGGACCACCCACAAGTTCGGCAACATCATCCAGAAGGGCCAGGCCACGGTCCCCGGCGGGAGCTGGAAGATGCAGATCCCCAACGGGCGGGCCACCTGCACCTACCGGGGCTCCCGGGGGACGATCGAGCTGATCGCGCCCTACCGGATCAATGACGGGGACTGGCACGTCGTCCGGTGCGTACGGCTGGACGAGGGGGTCTTCCTCAGCATCGACGGCTTCCGGGCCGCCTCCCGGGACGGGTGGACCGGCACGATCGACAACGACTGGCCGGTGACGATCGGCGGCAAGCTGGACTGCGACCAGGTCGAGGTCGGCTGCGACTACTACGCCGGCGACCTGGACTGGATCACGATCGAAGCCGCCTGACGCCGCTACAGGTGGGACAGGGCGAAGGAGAGCAGGAAGCCGGTCACCGTGATCAGGCCGATCAGCAGGTGGGCGTCCTCGAACGCCTCCGGGATCATGGTGTCCGCGACCATCGTCAGGATGGCGCCGCCGGCCAGCGCGGTTATCCAGCCGAGCAGGGCGGGCGGCGCGCCGGCGAGGACCGTGAAACCGGCGATCGCGGCGAGACCACTGATCAGCGCGATGCCGCCCCAGAGCCCGAAGACGTACGCCCGGCTCCGCCCCGCCGCCCGCATGCCGGCCGCGCTGGACAGCCCCTCGGGCACGTTGCTGACGAAGACCGCCACCACCGTGGCCACGCTGACCCCGCCGCCGGCGAGCAGGCTGGTGCCGATGACGATCGACTCGGGGATGCCGTCGAGCAGCGCGCCGAGCGCCAGCGCCAGCCCGGACCCGTCGTCCTTGCGGTCGTCCGACCGTTTGCGGTTGCGGGCGCCACGACGGGCCAGCAGCACGTTGCAGCCGGTGTAGATCAGGGCGCCGGCGATCGCCCCGGACGCGGCCCACTCCATGCCGGCCTGCTCGTAGGCCTCACCGACCAGCTCGAACGCGACCGCCGAGAGCAGCACCCCGGCGCCGAACGCCATGATGGACGCGATGATCTTCCGCGGCAGGTCGACGAGATAGCCGACCGCCGCGCCGAGCAGCAGCGCGGATCCGGCCAGCAGGCCCCATCCGCCCGCTTCCAGCCAACCGGGCATGACGACGAGCATTCCCGGTCACCCCACCCGCCACACCATCCGGGCGGGGTGACCGGGAAATCGATCAGCGGCCGAAGCCGCGGGCCAGCCGGTGGTACGCCTGGTTCCAGCGCACCTCCTTGACGAACGACCGGGTGGTGGTCGCCTCGTCGATGACCAGCAGCTCGGTGCCGACCATCTCGGCCAGGTCGGCCAGTTCCTCCGCGCCCACCGCCGAGGACAGCACGGTGTGGTGCGGGCCGCCGGCGGTCAGCCAGCACTCGGCCGACGTGGACAGCGACGGCGCCGGCTTCCAGACCGCCCGGGCGACCGGCAGCTTCGGCAGCGGCGCGGTCGGCGGGACCACCTCGATCTCGTTGGCGACCAGGCGGAACCGCTCCCCCAGGTCGGCCAGACCGAGAACGATCGCCTTGCCGGGGGCGGCGTCGAAGACCAGGCGGACCGGGTCCTCACGGCCGCCGATGCCGAGCGGGTGGATCTCCAGTTTCGGCTTGCCGGACGCGATGGTCGGGCACACCTCGAGCATGTGGGCACCGAGGATGACCTCGTTGCCCGGGGTCAGGTCGTAGGTGTAGTCCTCCATGAAGGAGGTGCCGCCACCCGGGGCCATCGCCTTGAGCGTGTGCACCAGGACCGACGTCTTCCAGTCGCCCTCGCCGCCGAACCCGTACCCGTCGGCCATCAGCCGCTGGACCGCCAGGCCGGGCAGCTGCCGGAGCCCGCCGAGGTCCTCGAAGTTCGAGGTGAACGCGCGGAAGCCGCCCTCGGTCAGGAACTGCCGCAGGCCCAGCTCGATCCGCGCGCCGTAGCGCAGCGAGTCGAGCCGCTCCCCCAGCAGCTCCGGCGCGACCTCGTAGGTGTCCTTGTACTCCTCGACCAGCTTGTCGATCTCGGAGTCCGACTGCTGGTCCACGACCGCGACGAGATCGTTCACCCCGTACGTGTTGACCGAGACGCCGAACCGTAGCTGAGCCTCGACCTTGTCGCCCTCGGTGACCGCGACGTCGCGCATGTTGTCACCGAAACGCGCGAGCTTGAGGCTCCGCATCGCGGCATAGCCGCGGGCGGCCTTCACCCAGGTGGAGATGCGGGCGGCCACGGCCGGGTTGCTGACGTGCCCGGCGACGGTCTTGCGGGGTACGCCCAGACGAGCCTCGATGAACCCGAACTCCCGGTCGCCGTGCGCGGCCTGGTTGAGGTTCATGAAGTCCATGTCGATCTCGGACCAGGGCAGTTCGACGTTGTGCTGGGTGTGCAGGTGCAGAAGCGGGGCCCGCAGCGCGTCCAGCCCGGCGATCCACATCTTGGCCGGGGAGAACGTGTGCATCCACGCGACCACACCGAGCACGCCGGGCGTCGACGAGGCCCGCCGGCAGATCTCCAGGATCTGCTCGGCGCTGGTCAGCACCGGCTGCCACACCACGTCCGCGTCGAGCTGCGCGTCCAGCTGTCCGGCGATCTCCCGGGACTGGGAGGCGACCTGATCCAGGGTCTCCGGTCCGTAGAGTCCCTGGCTGCCGGTGAGGAACCAGATTTCCCCGTTACTCATGTGGACGCCTTTCTCGTACTTTCGTAGTCATGCTGGTTATTTCGCTTTTCTCGTGACGAGTCGCTGCATCACGATGAAGACGAAGAGGAGCACGCCGATGATGATCCGGGCCCAGGCCGCGTTCAGATCGCCCTGGAAGTTGATGATCGTCCGGATCAGGCCGGTGACCAGGACACCGAGAAGGGTGCCCCAGACGAAGCCGGAGCCGCCGGTCAGCAGCACGCCACCGATGACGCAGGCGGCGATCGCGTCCAGCTCCATGCCGTTGCCCTGCAGGGCCCAGCCGGAGGTGGAGTTGATGCTGAACAGCACGCCGCCGAGCGCCGCGCAGAAACCGCTGAGGGTGTAGACAGCGATCTTGGTACGGCCGACCGGCAGACCCATCAGCAGTGCCGAGTCCGCGTTCCCACCGATCGCGTACACGTTGCGGCCGAACCGGGTCCAGGCCAGCACCGCGGCGGCGACCAGCACGGCGAGGACCGCCACGATGGCGATCGGCTTGGTGACCACACCGTCGGCGAGCACGATGCGGTAGTCGGAGATCGCCCGCCACATCTCGTCGCGGATCGGGATCGAGTCCTGGTCGATGAAGAGGGCCAGACCGCGGGCGAGGAAGAGCCCGGCCAGCGTGGCGATGAACGGCTCCACCTTGAAGAAGTGGATCACCGCACCCTGGCCGGCACCGATCAGCGCGCCGAGCAGCAGCACCAGCGGCAGGACGACCAGCGGCGGCCAGTCGGCCTTCAGCAGGGTGGCGGTCAGGATCGTGGTCAGCGAGATGACCGCGCCGACCGACAGGTCGATACCGCCGGTGAGGATCACGAAGGTCATGCCGACCGCGACGACCAGCAGCACCGCGTTGTCCCGGAACAGGTTGACGATGACGCTCGGGTCGTCGAAGTTCCGGTAGTTGGCGACACCGCTGCCGTACATGACGACCAGCAGGAACAGGGTCGCCAGGATCGGGATGTACTTGGTGTTCGGCTTGTAGACCCGGCGCCGCTTGTTGAGCCCCGGGCCACCGCCCGTCGTGACCGGAGGAGTGTCCACGGTGGTCATGATTAGGCAACCTTCTGGAGTGCGGGACGCGACTTGAAGCGCCCGAAGACCTTCGCGCGGAAGTCCGGCGACTGGGACAGGCAGAGCGCCACCACGACGACCGACTTGAACAGCAGGTTCGCCTCGGGCGGGATGCCGATCGCGACCACCGTGACCCGCAGCGTCTGGATGATGATCGCGCCGAGCACCGTGCCGATGATCGAGAACCGGCCGCCGATCAGCGCGGTGCCACCGATGACCACGGCCAGGATGGCGTCGAGCTCGATCAGGTTGCCGGCCGAGATGCTGTCGGCGCTCTTGATGTCGGCGCTGGCGATCAGGCCCGCGAGACCGGCGAAGCCGCCCGCCACCACGTACGTCATGATCGTGATCCGGCGGGCGCCGATACCGGCCAGGCGGCTGGCGGTCGGGCTGCCGCCGACCGACTCCAGCAGCAGGCCGAGCGCGGTGCGCCGGGTCAGCAGGACGGTCAGGCCGACAGCGGCCGCGGCGATCAGCAGGGCCACCGGCAGGGTCAGGAAGAAGCCCGAGGCGAGCGTGGCGTACGGCCCGGACTGCACGTTGATGATCTGGCCCTTGGTGAACAGCTGGGCCAGGCCACGACCGGCCACCATGAGGATCAGCGTCGCGATGATCGGCTGGATACCGACCAGCGCGACCAGCGACCCGTTCCAGAGACCGGCCACCAGCGAGACCAGGATCGCGACACCGATCGCGATGAACACGCCACCGATGCTGTTCTGGTCGGGCAGGTCGCTGATCAGCAGACACGCGACCGCGCCGGAGATCGCCATCACCGAGCCGACCGACAGGTCGATACCGCCGGTCGCGATGACCAGCGTCATGCCCAGGGCCACCAGGATGAGCGGCGCGCTGCCGCGCAGGATGTCGATCAGGGAGCCGAAGAGGTGGCCGTCCTGGATGGTGATGAACTGGTTCGAGGTGAACGCGTTGACCGCCAGCATCACCACCAGGATCAGCGACGGCCAGAACAGCCGGTTCTTCAGGATGTTCGTCATGAGGTTGCTCCGCTGGCGATGGTCTGCATGATGCGGTCGGCGTCGACGTCCGCGGTGTTCTCCAGCTCCTCGACCAGGCGCCGATCCCGCAGCACCGCGATCTTGTGACTGAGCCGGAGGACCTCCTCCAGCTCGGCGCTGACGAACAGCACCGCCATGCCGCCGTCGGACAGCTCGGCCACCAGGCGCTGGATCTCGGCCTTGGCGCCCACGTCGATACCGCGGGTCGGCTCGTCGATGATCAGGAGCCGGGGCTCGGTGATCAGCCACCGGGCGAGCAGCACCTTCTGCTGGTTGCCGCCGCTCAGGTTGCGGACCGGGCGCTCCGGGTCGGCGGGCCGGATCTGCAGCGCCTTGATGTACTTGTCGACGATCTCGTCCTGCTGCTTGCGCGGGATCGGGCGCGTCCAGCCCCGGGTGGCCTGCAGCGCCAGGATGATGTTCTCCCGGACGCTGAGCTCGCCGATGATGCCCTCGGTGCGCCGGTTCTCCGAGGAGAAGGCGATCCGGTGCTTCATCGCGACCTGCGGATCGCGCAGGTTGATCGGCTTGCCGTCGACCAGCACCTCGCCGGTGTCGGCCTTGTCGGCGCCGAAGAGCAGACGGGCCAGCTCGGTACGGCCGGAGCCGAGCAGGCCGGCCAGCCCCACCACCTCACCCTCGTGGATGGTCAGGTCGTACGGGGCGATCGCGCCCGTACGGCCGAGTCCCTTGGCCTCCAGGAGCGGCTTGGCCTCGGCGGACCGTTCCCGGTT
The DNA here is from genome assembly GCF_042650585.1 of Actinoplanes subglobosus. NCBI lineage: Bacteria > Bacillati > Actinomycetota > Actinomycetes > Micromonosporales > Micromonosporaceae > Actinoplanes > Actinoplanes subglobosus. The sequence continues at coordinate 52,117 of NZ_JBHSBL010000027.1, read as the reverse complement.
GCTCTGCGCCTTGTCCTCGAGGTCCTCCAGCGCGGCCAGCTCCTTGCCGATCATCTTCTCGACGAGCTGCACCTGGGAGAGCTCCTCGGTCCGGTGCTCGCTGATCAGCTTGCCGTTGCGCAGGATGGTGAGCCGGTCGGAGATCTCGTAGATCTGGTCCAGGAAGTGCGAGACGAACAGGATCGCCACGCCCGACTCCTTGAGCCGGCGCATCACCCGGAACAGCTGCTCCACCTCGGCGGTGTCCAGGCTGGAGGTGGGCTCGTCGAGGATCAGCACCCGGGCGTCGACGTCGATCGCGCGCGCGATGGCGACCATCTGCTGGATCGCCAGCGAGTACGAACTGAGCGGCGCGGACACGTCGAGGTCGAGGTCGAGCCGGGCGAGCAGCTCCGCGGCACGCTGCCGCATCTTGCCCCACTGGATCTTGCCGAACCTGCGCGGCTCACGGCCGATGAAGATGTTCTCCGCGACGGAGAGGTTGGTGCAGAGGTTGACCTCTTGGTAGACGGTGCTGACACCGGCCTGCTGGGCGGCCAGCGGACCGGAGATGGTCACCGTCTCCCCGCCCAGCTTGATCTCGCCGCCGTCGATCTCGTACACCCCGGTCAGGGTCTTGATGAGGGTGGACTTGCCGGCGCCGTTCTCGCCCATCAGGGCGTGGACCTCGCCCGGGAACAAACGGAAATCGACGCCGTCGAGGGCGACGACGCCGGGGAAGACTTTTCGGATCCCGGTCATCTCGAGGACCGGGGACTGCTCGCCCATTCTGGCTCCGTTTCGAGCTCCGCAGGCCGCCCCGGATTTGCACCGGGGCGACCTGCGGGCGGTTCAATCAGTACTTGCGGGTGGGCAGAGCCGCCTTGGCCTCTTCCTGGGTGAAGGTGCCCTCCTTGGTGAGGATCCGCTTCTCCACCGGCTGGCCGGCCTTGACCGCCTTGACGGTCTCCATCAGCTGGTCACCGAGGAGCGGGCTGCACTCGACGATGAAGTTGATCTCGCCGGCGGCCAGAGCGGTCATGCCGTCCTTGACCGCGTCGACCGTGATGATCTGGATGTCCTTGCCGGGCACCTTGCCGGCCGCCTTGATCGCCTCGATGGCGCCGAGGCCCATGTCGTCGTTGTGGGCGTACAGCACGTCGATCTTCGGAACCGACTGCAGGAAGGTCTCCATGACCGTCTTGCCGTCGGCACGCTTGAAGTCACCGGTCTGCGACTTGACGATCTTCAGGTTCGGGTTCGCCTTGATCTTGTCGGCGAAACCGGTCTGCCGGTCGATGGCCGGAGCCGAACCGGTCGTGCCCTGCAGCTCGACGATGTTGACCTCGCCGGTCTTGCCCTCGTACTGCTTGACCAGCCAGTCGCCGGCCTTCTCGCCCTCGACCTTGAAGTCCGAGCCGATGAAGGACTCGTACAGCGAGGTGTCGGTCGAGTCGACGGCGCGGTCGGTCAGGATGACCGGGATGCCGGCGTCCTTGGCCTCCTTGAGCACCGCGTCCCAGCCGGAGGTGACCACCGGCGAGAAGGCGATGACGTCCACCTTCTGCGTGATGAAGCCGCGGATGTCCGCGATCTGGTTCTCCTGCTTGCCCTGGGCGTCGGAGAACTGCAGCTTGATACCGGCGGCGTTGGCCGACGCCTTGATCGACTCGGTGTTCGCGGTGCGCCAGCCACTCTCGGCGCCGACCTGGGAGAAGCCGAGGACGATCTGGCCGTCGTCGCTGCCACTCTCGGTGCCGCTGTCGCTGCTGCAACCGGCAAGAGCGGAGACGGCCAGCAGGCCACCGAACACCGCCACAGACAAGGTCTTACGCACTACAACCTCCAAGAAACTGTTACCGTTCACAAATAAGCAGCGGGTAGGGCTACCAGCCCAAATCCGCGGAGATCGGCGTCCTTCTGCGACCGCCGTCACAGCTTGCGTTTCTGGAGTGTTACCGTTCTCATCCCGCTCGTCAAGAGATCCGGATCAACGTTTCGGATCTGTTGCAAGAACGCCCTCCTCACCCGTGGTGATCGAACCGAAGCTGCTAGGAATCGTCCAATGGCGACATCTGAACAGGTGCCGAGCACTGAACCGGCCACCGAACCACCCGCGCCCGCGCCCCGGCCGAGATCCGGCAAGGAGCGTGGCAGCGTCATGCGTGACGTGGCCAAACTCGCCGGCGTCTCGCACCAGACCGTGTCGCGAGTGATCAACGAACACCCCAACGTGCGCGCCGAGACCCGGGAACGGGTGCTCGCCGCGATGCGTTCGCTCAACTACCGGCGCAACCTGGCGGCACGCACCCTCGCCACCCGAGAGTCACGAACCCTCGGCATCGTCGGTTTCGAGACCACCCTGTTCGGTCCCGAATCGATGCTTTACGGCATCGAGAGCGCCGCCCGGGCCGCCGGCTACCTGGTCAGCGTCGCCACCGTCCGGGACCTGTCGCACCGGCCCGTCCTCGAAGCCGTCGACCGGCTCGTCCAGCACGGCGTCGACGGCATCATCGCGATCGCGCCGAAACCGGCCGTCACCACGGCACTCACCCACGCCCCCGGCGGCATGGCCTGCGTGGCGGTCGGCGGCGACGGCCAAGCCGGCTTCCCGACGGTACGGGTCGACAACGCCGCCGGCGCACGCATCGCCACTCAGCATCTCCTCGATCTCGGCCACGCCACCGTCCACCACGTGGCCGGACCGCTCGACTGGCCCGAGGCACAGGCCCGCGTCGACGGCTGGCGCGACACCCTGTACGCGGCCGGAGCCGTCGTGCCACCGGTCACCGCCGGTTGGTGGGACGCCGCCGCCGGATACGAGCAGGGGCGGCGGCTCGCCGAGGACCCGTCGGTCACGGCGGTGTTCTGCGCCAACGACCGCATCGCCCTCGGGGTCCTCCGTGCGATGCACGAATCCGGCCGACGGGTCCCCGACGACGTCAGCGTCGTCGGATTCGATGACATGCCCGACTCGGGGTACTTCCTCCCGCCACTGAGCACCGTCCACCAGGACTTCGCCGAGCTGGGGCGGCGGGCGCTCGCCCTGCTGCTGCGCAACCTGGGCCTGCCGGACGGTGACGCCCTGGAGGACGTGGTGGTGGCGCCCCGGCTGACGCCCCGGTCCAGCGCCACGGCGCCGCGGTCCTGATCGCGCGCCCCTGAACCCGCACCCGGACCGGTGCCGGCACCCCGGTCCGGGACGGGCCAGTCGATCCGGGTGGACTCATCCTCGCCGGATCCACCCGGGCCGGCTCCGGCCCGCCGGATCCCACCCGGGCAGTCTCGGGCTCGGCGGATCTCACCCGGGCAGTCTCGGGCTCGGCGGATCCCACCCGGGCAGTCTCGGGCTCGGCGGATCCCACCCGGGCAGTCTCGGGCTCGGCGGATCCCACCCGGGCAGTCTCGGGCTCGGCGGATCTCACCCGGGCGGGCTCATCCTCGCCGGTGAGGGCCATTGCGCTCTGGCGTCACGCCACTACAGTCCGAGGAGTGCTCGACGACGACACACCGTTCGCGGAGCCCTGGCGTTCCGGCGCTGGGCGGTCCCGTCGTGCCCCCGCCGATGACGTGGTCGCGAAGGGACGGTGAGCACGTGGCTCCCGGATCGAACGGATGGTTCCGCCGACGATCACCCCGGCTCTCCGGGACCTTGCACATCCTCGACGCCACCGGCCGAGAGCTGGCCGTCCCCCTACGTGGCAAGGCGTCCCTGCTGACCGCGGGCGGCACCGGCCTCCGCGGGTACGGCGAGGTGTGGGCCGTCCACACCACCGCACCCGCCGCCGAGACCAGCTTGATGATCACCTACAGCCGGTCCGGCCGCGGCGACCTGGCATCCGGCCTGTGCGCCGCCGGGCAGACGATCGTCCTCGACGGGGCAACCTTCACATGGCGGGCACCGGGCGTCCCACCCAACAGCGTCCCCCGCCAGCGACAGGCACCCGCCGGGCTGCCCCGCAACCTGCGCACCCCGCCGGCCCGTTCCTCCAACACCCGCTCCGACCAGGCCTCAGCGGTCGGGCTGCGCTCCCGGCTGCGCAACATGGTCCGTGTGGTAACCCAGGCCACCCGCCACTGATTGCGGGTAGCGTCGGCCCGGTGAACGGCACTCCCACAGAGGGCTGGCTACCCCTCCCGGGGCACCCAGGGACGGCACAGCCCGCAGAGGGCCCGCTCCTCCGGGGCGTCCGCCCCTCCCGGAGTGCCCACCATTCCGGGGCGCCCGCCCTTCCCGGGGTCCCCACCAATCCCGGGGTGCCCACCACTCCGGGATCCCCGCCCCTCCCGAAGTGCCCACCACTCCGGGGTGCCCGCTCCTCCCGGAGTCCCCGCTCCCCCTGGGTCCCCGCCCCTCCCGAAGTGCCCACCACTCCGGGGTGCCCGCTCCTCCCTGGGTCCCCGCCCCTCCCGAAGTGCCCACCACTCCGGGGTGCCCGCTCCTCCCGGAGTCCCCGCTCCCCCCTGGGTCCCCGCCCCTCCCGAAGTGCCCACCACTCCGGGGTGCCCGCTCCTCCCGGAGTCCCCGCTCCCCCCCTGGGTCCCCATCCCTCCCGGGATCCCCACCGCTCCCCGCGGTCCCCACCGCCCCCTGGGGTCCCCGTTCCTCCCGCGGCGCAGGCGGAAGACCTGCCCCTCCCGGCTGTCGCGGACGGCACCGCCCGCGGAGAGCCCGCGACGGCGCACTCACGGAGAGTCCGGGGTGGCGTTCCCCGCGCGCGAGGATCGCTACAGCGGCGCCCACGGAGGGCCCGGGGTGGTGGCCTCCGCAGTGCCGAGTGCAGCGTGTTTGCGTTAACATGCCGCCCGCCAGGCAAGTCCAGTGCGTTTCGGCCTTGTGTCGGACCACTCCCGTTCCGTTATCGTGAGCGCTAACATCCGGCGTTCGAGGAGAAGACGACGTGACTTACGGTTCGCCGGCCCTGCGCCGGGCCGTGCTGCTGGCCAACCAGACCATCCCCGCGGCCGGCCTGGCCAAGCTGACCTGGGGGAATGTCAGCGGCATCGACCGCGAGGGCGGCTTCTACCTGATCAAGCCGTCGGGTGTCGCCTACGACGAGCTGACCGAGGACCACCTGGTCCCCGTCGACCTGCACACCGGCAAGGTGCTGGCCGGCGACCTGCGCCCGTCGGTCGACAGCGAGAGCCACCGCGCGTTCTACCTGGCCTGGCCCTCGATCGGCGGTGTCACGCACACCCACTCGGCGAACGCGACCGCCTTCGCCCAGGCCAACCGCGACGTTCCGGTTCTCGGCACCACGCACGCCGACACGTTCAACGGTCCGGTCCCGGTGACCCGCACCCTCACCCCCGAGGAGTGCGCCACCGACTACGAGCTCAACACCGGCCGCGTCATCATCGAGACGATCGGCGACGACGAGGCGGCCGCAGCCATCCCGGCCGCGCTGGCCGCCAACCACGGACCGTTCACGTGGGGCGCCACTCCGCAGAAGTCGGTAGACCACGGCATCATCCTCGAGGCGGTGGCGGAGATGGCCCTGAAGACCCTCGCCCTGAACCCGAACGCAAGCACCCCACCTCACCTGCAGGAACGTCACTTCAAGCGCAAGCATGGCCCCGGCGCGTACTACGGAAACCCCCGCCCCTGACCCCATCGACACCGCCGGCCCACCCCTTCGGCCCGGCCCAGCCCCTCGGTCCGGGCAGCCGCTCGGCGTCCAGGCGGCCGCTCGGTGTCCAGGCAGCCGCTCGGTGTCCGAGCAGTCCCTCGGTGTCCGGGTGGCCGCTCGGTGTCCGAGCAGTCCCTCGGTGTCCGGGTGGCCTCTTGGCGTCCAGGCGGCCCCTCGGCGTCCAGGCGGCCCCTCGGCGTCCAGGCGGCCCCTCGGCGTCCAGGCGGCCCCTCGGCGTCCAGGCGGTCCCTCGGCGTCCAGGCGGCTTCCCAATGTCCGGGCAGCCCTTCGGTCCGGGCAGTCCCTCGGTGTCCAGGCAGCCCCTCGGTCCGGCAACGGCCCGGTCCGGGCGCCTTCACACCCGAACCACCGTCCTCCGCGACGCTCCAGCGACGCGGAGACGACACTGACGGCCAGGCGGATCTCTGCGGTTGACATCAACACTGCCTTCGCACGGCCACACGCTGAACCACCTTCGCTCAGCGAATCCCCGCCGCGGATCTTGACCGTTTCACCACCGAATGCGGTGGTAAAACGGTCAAGATCGGCTGGGGACACCGCGGTGAACAGCCGTGGACGGTGAATCTTGACCGACTCACCACCGAATGAACCGCATGCGGTGGCCAAGCAATCAAGATCTGCCGCCGCCTGCGGTGATCCCCGCGCCGGATCTTGACCGGCATACCACCGCATGCGGTGGCCAAACGGTCAAGATCGGCTGAAGGCGCGGCGAGCGGCGGCGGCCCGCGCGAACAGCAACGGGCGGCCAGCGACGGGCGGGCAACGGGCGGGCGGCCGGGCGGCGGGCCGCACGAACGGCGACAGGCAGCCCGGCGGCGGGCCGCACGAACGGCGACAGGCAGCCCGGCGGTGGGCCGCACGAACGGCGACGGGCAGCCCGGCGGTGGGCCGCACGAACGGCGACGGGCAGCCCGGCGGTGGGCCGCACGAACGGCGACGGGCAGCCGGGCGGCGGGCGGCGGGCGGCGGTGGGAAACCGCTAAGCGGGTGGTGGGCTGGCGGGTGAGTGGGGTCAGCGGAGGGTTGCCAGGGCCCGGACCACCTGGTTGCGGAGGGATTCGGGGAGCGGGGCGTAGCCGGCCTGTTCGGCGGCGCGCTGACCCGGCTCCCCCGCCGCGTATACAAGGAAACTGCGGGCCACGTCCGAGACCGTATTGCGGCAGACCACCTCGTAGGTGACCTGGACAAGCGGATAGGCCCCGGCCCGCGCCGCGGTGTAGTCGATCGACAGGCGCAGATCGTCGGAGACCTCGGCGGATGCGACGGTTTGCGCGGCCGCCCAGTCGGTGGCCTGGGACCAGCTTCCGTCAGGGGTGCCGACACTGGCCGTGGGCAGGTCGGTGACCCTGGCGTAGGAGGACTCGACGTAGCCGATCGCGCCGTCCGTCCGGGCGATCGCGTCGACCACCCGGTGGCTGCCGCGCTGGCCGATACCGCCGGGGGCCGGCCAGTCGTTGCCGGAGCCGTGTGGCCAGTCGGACGGGGCGGTCGCGGTCAGGTAGCGGAGGAAGTTGCCGGTCGTGCCGGAGCTGTCCGCGCGGTGGACGGTCCGGATCCTGGTGGCAGGCAGGACTGTACCCGGATTGTCGGCGGCGATGGCCTCGTCGTTCCAGATGGTGATCGTCCCGCTGAAGATCCCGGCGATGGTCCGCGGGGTCAGGCGCAGGTCATCGGCTCCGGCGACGTTGTAGGTGAGCGCGATCGGGCCGATCACCAGGGGCAGGTGGACGGCCGGGCCGTCGCAGCGGGCGGTGGCATGGTTCAGGTCGGCCGTGGACAGTGGGGTGTCGGTGCCGGCGAAGTCCCCGGTTCCGTCGAGGAAAGCCTTCACTCCGGAGCCGGAACCGGTGCTCGTGTACTCGACGGCGGCGTCGGGGCAGGCGATCTGGTAGGCCTTGATCCAGGCGTTCACCGCGTTCGTCTGGGCTGAGCTGCCCTGGCCGGTGACCGCACCGGCGGCGCAGGCGATCGACGGCTCCGGCTCGGCGGGGGCCTCGCATGCGGTCAGGGCCAGTAGGAGTGGGGCGATGACGGTCAGGGCTCGCAGCCTCATACGTTTACCTCTTGAGACGGGAACGGCCGCCAGCGCGACGACGGCCGCCAGCAAGAGAACAGCCGCCGACCCGGGAAAGGGCGGCGACCCCGGAACAGCCGCCAGGGCGAGAACAACCGCCGACCCCGGAACAGCAGTCCGAGCAAGAACAACCGCCGACCCGGGAACGCCAGTCCGGGTGAGAACAGCCGCCGGTTCGGGAACGGCGGTCCGGGCGGGAACGGGCGCCGGTTCGGGAACGGCGGTCCAGGCGGAAACGGGCGCCGGTTCGGGAACGGCGGTCCAGGCGGAAACGGGCGCCGGTTCGGGAACGGCGGTCCAGGCGGAAACGGGCGCCGGTTCGGGAACGGCGGTCCAGGCGGGAACGGGCGCCGGCGTGGGAGCGGCCGTCGGGGTGGGAGGCTGGAATGGCGCGGAGCGCGGGGCGCGTGTCCGCCTCATCGGTATTCGGCCAGGCGTGGGCGTACCGCTGAAGGAAGAAGAGTGAGGACCGCGGCGATGAACAGGGCCGGCAACCAGGACCAGCCGGTCAGCGTGGTCTCCGCGGCGCGCAGCGCGCGGTCGAAACGGTCGCGGCGGGCGTCGGTGGCCTCGGCGACCGACGCGTCGAAGTAGGCGAAGTCGAAGGCCGCGTCGCCTCGGCGGATGCCGGTGAGCAGACGGACCGCCTCGGCCGTCCGGCCGCTGTCGGCGAGAGCGACGATCCGCTGGTGGACGGCCTGGTAGGTGGCCCAGCGCTCGGCCGCGACCGGACCGGCGAGCCGGGCGAGACCTGCGCGCGCCGAAGCCACGGCGGTCACCGGGCCCGAGGCCGGGTGCGGCGACGACATCCGGCAGGCCGGGTCGCCGGTGAGGCAGGCCGACTTGGCGGTGAAGTCGTCGCGGTAGTAGCCGAGGTTGGCCGAGACCAGGTAGCGGCCCGTGTCGGCGGCGGCGTCGTAGCCGAGGGAACGCAGTTCGGAGAGGGCCAGGTAGGGGCCGAGCCCGGTGTCGCGGCCGTCGGCGAGCTGCCGGGCCTGCACCTGCAGGACGGCCGTGGCGGCGAGCAGGAGCAGCAGGCTGACCGCGGTCGCGGTGATCAGGGCCGGGTTCCACAGGCGGCGGAAACGGCGGGCCGTCCACACCTGAAGGAAGATCAACAGCGCCACCAGGGCGCCGCCGGGCAGGACGATGACGGCGGTGGCGGTGGTTTCGGTGGCGGATTTCCGGGCGTACGCGTCATCGAGACGCCGCTGGCTCTGCTCACGTAACTCCTGGGCGTCCGGCAGCAGGCGCTGGTGCAGCAGGTTGGTGGCCTGCGTCCAGTAGCCGAGCTGGTCGGCGGCCGTGGGCGCGGCGAGGGCCTGGCCGATCCGCTGACGGTAGACGGCCAGCCCGTCGGTGACGCGCAGGGTGACGGCGTCGTCGGCGGTGAAGCCCCGCAGGGCCTGGTCGGCCTGGTAGCCGCGGTCGCGGTAGACGCCGAGCGCGTCGACCCGGATCCCCGCGAGTTCGTCGACGGCGGATTGAGCGGCGGCGGATTGAGCGGCGGCGGATTGAGCGGCGGCGGATTCGGCGGCGGATTCGGCGGCGGCCGGCGACGGATTCATGGCCGCCGGCAGGAATCGGTCGCCGGCCAGGAGGATGCGGGTCGCCTGGGCGTCGAGGTCGCTGAGGGCGAAGTAGAGGTCGGCGGCGGTGGCGGCCCGGGGTGCCGCCTCGTGGCCGATCACGCGCACCTGGTCCCGGACGCTGACCATGACGAGGGTGAGGGCGGCCAGCAGCACGGTGGCGACGGTCGCGGTGAGGGCGGTCAGCAAGCGCAGGATTCCGGGTGTGTCGCGCCGGAGTTCTATCGCGGGCACGCCGCCACGGTAGGCCATTAGCGCAATTCCGTGACAGCGCGCCCGCTCGTTTACCGTCGATTAAAGAATCGTTTACCTACCGGCTCTGAGCTGGAAAGATGCGCTTGTCCGGATTCAGCGACGAGGGCAGCTCAATGGTGATCCACTCATTGTTGTCGGCCACTCCGGCGGTGCGCCCGCTGGAGAACGGGAAGTTGTTGTCGTTCAATACCGCGACGGTCTTCTCGTTCAGGATGACCACGTCCTCGATGGTCTGGAACGGGAAGGTGAACGTGGCGCCGAAGCCGCCGACCCCACGCGGGTCGGCGATGTTCATCAGGTCGACGAGCAGCGTCTTGTCGACCAGCCCGTCCTTGTCCCGGTCCCGGGTGTCGGCGATGTAGAGGCGCTTGATGACGGCGGTGGCGCCCTGGCCGCCGTCCCGCTCGATGATCAGGAAGCGGTGCCGGTCGATGGCGATGGCGTCACCGATGGCCAGGTTCGGCGCGCCGAGGCGGTAGACGTACCGCTTGCCGGTGTACTTCCCGGTCCGGGTGTCGAACTCGTTGAGCCGCAGGTCGCCGGGCGTGTCGCCGGTGACCGAGCCCTCCAGCAGCGCGTAGAGGTGGCGGCCGTCGGGCGACTTGGCCAGGCCCTCGAAGCCCTTGCTGCCGCCCAGGTTCGCGGTGGTGCCGGTGCGGGTGGCGGTCTCCGGCGCGGTGACGCCGTCCAGCGGGACCGGCGCCGACAGCAGGCGGCCGGCGCGGTCGAAATGCAGCAGGTACGGCCCGAACTCGTCACCGATCCAGTAGCCGCCGGCCGCGTCCTTGACGATCGACTCGACGTCGAAGTCCGCACCGGTGAGCACCCGGTCCTCGCGGGTCAGCTTCCACGGCACGTGGCCGGCCGGATCGGTCAGGTTGACGCCACCGAGCACGTCGACCTCGTTGTCGGCGAACGCCGGCGCCAGCCGCTGGACGCGCAGCAGGAAGTCGCCGGAGTTGGCCTGGTTGCCGTAGCCGTTGTCGGAGAGCACGTCGAAGGTGCCGTCACCGTTGTTGACGATCCCGGAGAAACCCTGGACCGGCTGGTCGGCGAAGGGCACCGGGAAACCGTTGGTGTTGCCGGTGACGAGCGCCCCGGACGGCTCGCTGCCGGGCACGAAGGTGGCCGCGGGAAGGGACGCGAAGCCGGTCAGGGTCGGGACGGTGACCTTGGAGTGGTCACCGGCCCGGGCCCCGCCGGTCAGCGTGAGAGTGAGCGCCACGACCAGCGATCCGCTGTAGACGAACTTTCGCATGTGGCCGGACGTTAGGAGCCCCGGGTGAACCACTGCCGACGATCCGATGGCCTCAGGCCTTCGCCTTCCTGGACGGCGCGGGCGCCGTGTCGTGGCGCGGCAGGGTCAGCGGGTCGGGCAGGTCGTGCACGGCGCTGAGCCCGTCGGCCTGCCGGTTCAGCCGGCCCTCGGCGACCAGGTCGGCGATCAGGCCGGTCAGTCGCGCGTCCAGTTCGGTCGATCGCCGGGACGCCCAGCCGTAGAGCCGGCCGGTCGCGGCGAGCAGCCCGTCCACGTCGATCGCACCGGCCTCGGTGACCAGGTGTTCCATGGCGACCCGCAGTTCGGAGCCGGCGATCTGGTCGGCCTTGCGGGCCACACCGTCGGCGCGCAGCCGGACCGTGGGCACCAGTTGGCCGGGGTCGCCGAGGAACTCGTCGGTCCAGGTCACGTCACCCTTGGCGGCCAGTTTGGCGATGGCCGCGTCGATGGCGGCGCGGGCCTGCTTGGTGATCCGGACGAGCGCCCACTCGTCACGCATCCGCTGCAGGGCGATGCTGATGTGCACCGGCCCCTCGACGGCGGCGATCCGGCGGATGGCGTCGGCGATCCGCCGCGCGGTCTCCGGCTCGGCCAGGCTCGCGCCGTCCGGCAGGGCGGTGAGCTTCGCCTTCCGGTACGGGTGGGCCCACTCCTGGATCCCGTGGGCCACCGGCACCGGCTTGCCGGCTTTCCGGGCCGGCCGGGTCCGGGTGCGTTTGGGCGCCACCGGCGGCGGCTCGACGGTGTACTCGGGAGACACGAAGACCGGCTGGGCGATCGGCAGCCCCTCGACCGACGCGGGCTCGCTCCGGGCGGCACCGGCGAGGGCGGCCGCCGCGGCAATCGCCGCCTCGGCACGGGCGGCCTCGACCCGGGCCGCCTCGACCCGCGCCGCCTCGGCACGTTCCACGTCGGCCCGGCTGAGGTGCTCGAAGGTGGCCGGCATGATCCGGGGCTCGTCGAAGTCCTCGTAGTCGTCGAGGTCGGCGACCTTTTCGGTACGGGTGACCCGCTCGAACACGGCGGCGGTGACTCGGGGGCCGTCCTCCTCGTGCTCCTCGTGCTCCTCGTACTCTTCGTACTCCTCGACGATCTCGGCCCGGGTGACCCGGTCGAAGATCGCGGCCCGGACCTGGGGCTCCTCCTCCGCCGTCTCCTCGGCGGGCGTCTCCGCCCAGCCGGTGCCGGCCCACTCCTCGGTGACATGCTCCTCGACGTCGTCCACACCGGCGAGGTAGGCGTCGGTCTCGTCGTCCAGCGTGCCGAGGGCGTCGACCGGGACGACCTCTTCTTCTTCGATCGGCTCCGGGTGGAGAAGCTCCGGCTCTGTGTGAAGAAGGTCCGGCTCTGTGTGAGGAAGGTCCGGCTCCGGGTGGAGAAGCTCCGGCTCCGCCGTGGCGTACCCGTCCTCGGTCTCCACCAGGGTGACCGGCTCGCGCTGCTCCCCCTCGGGGATCGTGGACACCTCGAGCTCGGCCGCCTGCTCCTCGGGCGGGAACTCGGCGAGCGCCTCGTCGATGGCCGCGCGCAGCCGCTGTTCCTCGTGCTCGCGGTCCAGGTACCACGCGGTGCCCCAGATCCGGTGCAGCTTCCAGCCGAGACTCTCCAGGACCTGCTCACGGAGTCGGTCGCGGTCACGGGCGGCGGGCGCCGAGTCGTAGGTGGTGCCGTCGCACTCGATACCTAGCGCGAACGGGGCGTTGCGCCGGGCCGATCGGCGTACGGCCAGGTCGATCCGGAACGCGCCGGTGCCGACCCGGGTACGTACCCGGTAGCCCCACGCCCGGATGACGTCGCGGACGGAGTCCTCGAACGGCGTCTGCGCCTCGGGCCGGGTGTCGTCGAGCCCGAGTGCCGCCTCCCCGCGGGTCGCGTAGTCGAGATATCCGGCCAGCGGCCGCAGTTCCTCGGTGTCCGGCAGGTCGCGGCCGCGGATCGTGGAGATCACCTCGACCCGGCGGGAGGCCCGGGTGGTGGCGACGTTGAGCCGCCGCCAGCCGTCCGGCCCGGCCAGCCCGCCCAGGTCGGCGCCGATGGCGAGCAGGACCACGTCGCGTTCGTCGCCCTGCACGGTGTCCAGGTCCTTGACGAAGAACCCGCGGAGCCGGTCGTCGTCGGGTGGCACGACCATGTCGGCGACCGCGGCCTCGATCCGCATCGCGAGCTCGGGCGTGCAGGCGATGACGCCGAGGCTGAGTTCGGGGCGGGTGACGAAGTGGTGGGCGACCCGGCCGGCGACCAGGTCGGCCAGTCCGGCGTCCCCGTTCTCGGCGATCGCCGGGAACAGCTGCACCCCGGTGTCCGGTCCGGCCGGGCCGGCGGGTGGGAAGGTGCTGAGCATCCCCTGGTAGAAGGTGTGGTTGGCGAACGCGATCAGTGACTCGTGCCGGCTGCGGTAGTGGGTGGTCAGGTCGAGCACCGGGAAGGCCGCGCAGCCGATCGCCAGGTCCAGGACGGACCGGCCCTCGCCGGGCGTGGGCAGGGCGGTGAGCTGCCGGTCGTCGCCGACGACCACGAACGACGCGCCGCGGTAGATGCAGGTGATCGCATCCGGTACGGGCACCCGTGACGCCTCGTCGATGATCACCACGTCGAAGGTGAGGTCGGCCGGGACCAGCCGGCTCACGTCGGCGGGCACGGTCAGGAAACACGGCTTGACCGCGAGGGTGGCGTGCCGGGTCCGCCCGATCAGCTCGCTGACCGGCAGGCGACGGCCCTGCTGTGCGGCGGATGCCCGCAGCAGCGCGGCCTCGGCGGCGGCGGTGCCGGTGGGCTGCATCTCGTCGACCGCGTTCATCACGTCGGCGGACGCGGCCCGCTGCAACCGGCCGTCCCAGACGCGGAACTCCTCGACGAGCCGGTCCCGGGCGGCCGCGTCCAGCGGTGGCAGCCGGTCGTCCTCCCGGATCACGGTGTCCGCCCACGACTGGAACAGGGCCCGGCCGAGGACCGGCAGGATCTGCTCGACCGCCAGGTCCTCACGGGCGCAGAAGTCGACGACCGCGTCCAGGCCGTGCTCGGCGAGGATCTCGCGGGCCGCCTGGTAGTCGAACCACTCCTGCTGGCCCTTGCCGTCCTCGATCAGCGCCTGGATCAGCTGCCGGGCGTGGTCGTAGTCGTCCAGGACGGTGGTGAGCTGAGCGTGCCGGCGGGGTGCGAAGGCGCGCAGGATCCAGTCGCGGGCGGCCTGCCACTCGGCGACCCGGGACGGCAGTGTGTCGGTGGGCCGGGACCGGCCGAGGGCCTCGACCTGCTCGGTGGTGAGCGCGGTGTCGACGCCGACCCGGATGCGCCGGGCCTCCGAGGTCCACGCCATCGCGGTGGCCAGGGCCTCCACATCGGTCTGGGTGCCGCGGTACGCGTTACCGAGAACCTTGGCGTAGTCGCCGGCGTTGGCCGCCAGTGCCGCGGCGGCGTCGGCGGCGCTCTCCCGGAGCAGTCCGATGGCGGCCGACTCGGCGAGCGAGAAGTCCCGCCCGGCGGCGACGCTGTACGCCTGGACCAGCTCGGCCGTGGCGGTCAGCGGCTCGACGTGCGCCCGCAGCCAGGTGACCGCGTCGTGGACGGGCCCGGCCGCGAGCTGCGGGCGCGGCGCCGCCTCGGGTGGTGGCCGCAGGGCCGCGGTCCACCGGTCGAACTCCTTGCGGGCCTCCGAGACGATCCGGATGATCGCGCTGTTCGGGGTGGGCGCGCTGACCCGCTCGATGACCGCGGGCAGTGCCTCCGGCGGGGTCACCCGCATCACCTCCTCGGCGGTGCCGAGGGCGTTGCGGATGGCGTCGAAGTCGGTGTCCATCCGCTGCCAGTGGCGGCCGAGGATCCGGCCGTACTCGCGTTCGGTCTCGTCGAGCTCGGTGAGCGCCTTCTTCCACGCGGCCGCGGCGGCGAGGTTGGCGACGGCCTGCTTGCGCTTGACGTCCGGCCGGGCGATCTCGGCGGCTGCCTTCTTGTCCCGCCGGTACGGCGCCCGCAGTTTCCGGAACCCCTTGTGCACGCTGGCGAACCGCTCGGCCAGTTCGTCCACCGGGTGGGCGAGCGCACCCTCGTTGAAGTGCTCACGCGCCCGGTCCTCGGCCGCCCGCACCTGGTCGACGGCCCGCTGGAGCAGCCGGGACGCGGTGTGCGCGGCGGCCATCCCGGCGGCGTCGAACCACCCGGACTCCGGCTTGTCCGGCCGGTTGAGCAGGTCGACGATGGCCGCCACCCGGCCGATGTCGGAGAACGCGACCACGTTGGGCAGACCGAGCCGGGCGGTGACCCGGTCCAGGCTGTGCTGGTGCTGTTCGAGCCGGTCGGCCTCGTCGGCGAACCGCCGGGCCAGGCCGCGGGCCTGCGCCGCGGTGAGCGGCAGCAGCTCGACCGCCGGCGGGTCGAGGTGCACGAGGCTCGGCACGATCGGCAGCTTGCCCGGGGTGGGCAGTGCCGACCAGGTCACGCCGGCCCGGGACCGGACCGCGTCCTCGGCCTGGTGCAGCGACTTGAGGTGGCGCAGCAGGCCCTCGGCGGCGCGGGCCACCGGTTCCAGACTGTCCAGGGTGAGCCACTCGTCGGCGGCCTCCGGCGGACGGCGTGCGGCGTGCCCGATCAGCGTGGTCAGGGCGATCGCGTCGGCCAGGTGCCGGGCCCGGAACGCGGTGGCGAGCGGGTCGTCGCCGGCCGCCTCGACGAGGTGTTCGAGGGCGGTCTGGGCCTGGTGCAGGCGGGCGTCGAGCCGGTTGCGGTCGACGACGTCACGCCACAGGAAGGCGTCACCCTGCAGGGCCGGCCGCCAGGCGCGCCCGAGTCGTTCGGCGGCGTCCCGGACCTTCTGCAGCGACTGGGTGGTGAGCGGGACCGGCAGGGACGGCGGGACCGGGGCGGCCGGCACGTCGGTCATCTGCGCGCACATGCCGAGCACGTCGTGCAGCCGGTGGCCGAGCGGCTCCCGGACCTCGTTCATGGCCTCGGCGTACGCGTTCAGCCGTTCCCGGTGTTCGCGCAGCTCCTGCCGTTCGTCGGTGGACAGGCTGGGCGGCGGCAGCGGGATGAAGTCGAGGGCCGCCGCGAGGGTGGCCGCCACCTGGTCGCGCCCGGTCTGGTCGCTGTGCAGTTCGAGCAGGTAGTCGTCGAGCCCGGCGTGGGCGAGACGGTCCTTGACCACGTCGAGGGAGGCCGCCTTCTCGGAGACGAGCAGCACCCGTTTCCCGGCGAAGATCAGCGCGGCGATCATGTTGGCGACGGTCTGCGACTTGCCGGTGCCGGGTGCGCCGCGCAGGACGAAGCTGCGGCCGGCGAGAGCGGCGGCGACGCACGACCGCTGGGCGGCGTCGGCGTCGAGCACGAGCGGGATGTCATCGGGCGAGGCCACGTCGTCGATGCGGCGGGCGCTGATCGGCTCGAACTTGAACGCGTCGATCTGCGAGCGGGCCTCGGTGGCCAGCGCGCGGACCACCGGGTGGGCGAGGATCTGCCGCTCGTTGTCGACCAGGTCGTGGTAGACGACCTCGCGGTGCACGGTGAACCGGGACAGCAGGATCGCCTCGTCGGTACGCCACTCCGGGTGCTCGCTGATCGCGGCGTCCAGGCGGGCCCAGAAGACGGTCACGTCCAGCCCGGTCAGCCCCTCGACGACGGGCAGTTCCACCCCGTGGTGCTTGAGCCGGATGGCGAGGGCCGGGTTGACCAGCGGGTCGTCGGGCCGGGCGCGCAGCCGCGGGTAGTCCAGCGGGTCGGAGTCGACCAGGTCGACCGGGATGAGCAGGATCGGGCTGGCGTACTCCTGCTCGTCGTCCTTCCAGTGCAGCGTGCCGAGCGCCAGGTAGAGCGCGGACATACCGTATTCGAGCTGGTCACGGTGGTCGGTGCGGCGCAGGGCGCGCAGCGTCGTGTCCATCTCGGCGTCGGTCATGTGCGTCTGGAACACGCTGGCGGTCCGGGGGCGCGGACCCTCCTCCTGCTCCTCCACGCCGAGGAAGCCGCACTCGCGGCCCTGTTGCAGGGCTTCGAGCACACCACGCGGTGACGGACTGTCGATCGCCACCACGCCGGGACCCCACGGGTCCGCGTGGATGAGCGGGTTGGAGGCGGTGAGGTCGAGCAGACCGGCACGCCAGCTTTCGAGCACTCCCCGGACGCGTGCGTCCGGCCGCCCGGTCAACCCGTCAGCTTCATCCCACCGCATTCGCCCATTCCAGCAAGGCGAGGTGGGTCACCGTGGGGGTTTTCCGGGTTAATCCGACGTATCCGGTCAAGAAAGGCGTCCGGGAGGGGTCACTCCCAGGTCGGGACCCACCATTGCCAGCCCGCCGGAGCCAGCGGCCAGGACGGATCGGGACGCCAGCCGTCGGGCGGGTACCACCCCTCCGGGGGCTGCGGCCAGCCGGGCGGAACCATGAACCGGATGCCGGTCGGGGCAGCCGGGATGGGCGCGTGCTGATTGCCCTCGCCCGGTGCGGGTGAGACCGGCGCGGGTGAGACCGGCGCGGGTGAAACCGGGACGGGTGAAACCGTTGCCGGTGCGACCGTTGCCGGTGCGCCCGGTGCGGGTGAGACCGGGGCCGGGGAGACCGGGGACAACCCGGCCAGCGCGCCCGAGTTCGCCTTCACCACGGCGGCCAGCGCCGGGATGACGGTGGTCTCGGCGATCGCGAGCTGCTCCTGGGCGTCGAAATGCGGCGACAGTGGTGCCGGCGACGGTGGTGCCGGCGGCGCCGGGCTGACCGGGCGGACACCGGCCGGCGCCTCGGCGAGTCCGTCGGTCTGCCGGACCGGGATGGTGACCGGCGGCTCGAAACGGGACCCGGACACGTAGGGGGTCGAGGAACTCCCGCGGTTCCAGGCCGGCGGGCTCGCGTTGTTCCAGGCCGGTGGGCTCGCGTTGTTCCAGGCCGGAGCGCCGGGAACGGCCGGGGAGACCGGCAGGCCGGACGGCGGCAGCGGGGCCACCGCGGGCATCGCCGACGGCGGCGAGGCCCAGCTGGGCAGCGCGTCGGCCGGGGCCACCCAGTTCGGCACCAGGCCGCCGGAGGCCGGGCCGCCGGTCATCAGGCCGCCGGGCATGCTCATCCCGGGCACCGCGGAGGCGCCCGCCGCGGCCGGCGCGAGCGGCGCCGACGGCGAGACCGGGGCGATCGGGGACGAGACCGGGATGGGGCCCGGCGTGGCCGGTCCCGTGCTGGCCACGCCGGGTCCCGGAACGCTCGCCGTGCCCCGGCCGGCCGACGGCGGGGCGGCCGGGCGGCTCGGGCCGGCCTGCCAGCTCTCCGGCAGGTCCTGGACACGGGCGATGTAGAGCATGACCTCGCTCTTGCCTCCGTTGCCCTTGATCACGGCGCGGGCCGCGGTGACCAGGCCACGCTCGGCAAGGTGCCGCAGCACCGGGGAGAGCTCGCCGCTCATCTTGGGGCTGAGGTCACCGACGCGGGTGTCGCCGATCCGCACCTCGACCAGGTGGTCGGCGGTCTCGTGCAACGTCACGTACGCCCAGCACTCGCCCTCCTGGCGCAGCAGCGGGATGAGCGCGTCGAGGTTCTGCTGCTGGCCGACGACCTGTACGGCCGAGCCGGACGGCAGCAGGCGGTGCTCCTGGACCGGGGCCTGGTTGGCCGGGACCAGCATGTGCGGCTCGGCGAGGTCGAGGCGGATGGTGCCGTCGAACGCGGCGGGGCGGCCGTCGGCGGCACCCCACTCACGGCCGGTGATCCGGGCGTTGACCTCGGGGAGCAGGCCACGGTTGGTGAGCGCGGTGAGCGCGGTGACGTAGCGGGCGGCCTCGGGGCGGGGAAGGTGGCCCAGCAGGGCACTTCCGGACCAGACTCCGACGGCGTTACGGTCGTGGCGGTTGTTGCGGTCCGGGATGAGCTGCACGGTGATGTTTATGTCGGTGCCCCGCGGGTCGAAGTCGCTGCCGAAGAGAGCACGTATCGCCTTCGCGTAGTGCGTCTCGCCGACCACCTCGGCACTAGCCCAGCCCGCTTGTCCCCAGAGGGGGAACCGATTCGCCACACGGGAACGCTAGTGTCTGCTTTCCGTCAGTCACCTCACCCGTACGGTTGACGGCGATCATCCGTACGTTCCGTATCCGGTCCGCTCGCGAGAGCTACTGAGTTACCGTTCAGTTCCAGGAGATACCCGGCGACCCGTACGAAAAGGTCGCCGGGGGCACCTCAAGCCCTGGTTAACGCAGCTTGACCGCCATCTTGCCGGTGTTCTCACCGCGGAGCAGACCGAGGAACGCGTCCGGCGCGTTCTCCAGACCCTCGACGATCGTCTCGCGGGCGGTGATCTGACCGGAGCGGAGCCAGCCGCCGACCTCGGCCACGAAATCGGGCATCCGGTGCGAGTGGTTGCCGACCAGGAAGCCGCGGAGATTGATCTCCTTGCCGATGGCGGAGGCCAGGTTGCGCGGCGCGGCCGGCGGAGCGGTGTCGTTGTACTGAGCGATGGCGCCGCACATCGCGATCCGCCCGTACTTGTTCATCACGCTGATCGCGGCCTCCAGGTGGTCGCCCCCGACGTTGTCGAAGTAGACGTCGATCCCGTCCGGAGCGGCCGCCTTCAGCTGGTCACGGACCGGCGCGTCCTTGTAGTTGAACGCCGCGTCGAAGCCCAGGTCGTCGATCAGGTGACGGGCCTTGCCGGCGGAACCGGCACTGCCGATCACCCGCTTCGCCCCGCGCAGCCGGGCGATCTGGCCGGCCACGCTGCCCACCGCGCCGGCCGCGCCGGAGACGAAGACCGTGTCGCCCTCGCGGAACTGCGCGATGTCGAGCAGCCCGGCGTACGCGGTGAGCCCGGTCATGCCGAGCAGGCCGAGATAGGCCGACAGGGACGGGGCCGCGGCCGGGTCGACCACGCGCACCCGCTCGGCGTCGGACACCGCGAACTCGCGCCATCCCAGACCGTGCACGACGTGGGCGCCGACCGGGACGGACTCCGCGTGGGAGGCGACGACCTCGCCCACCGCGCCGCCGTCGAGCGGCTCACCGACCTGGAACGGCGGCATGTAGGACTTCACATCGTTCATCCGGCCGCGCATGTAGGGGTCGACGGACATGTAGAGGTTGCGGATCAGCACCTGGCCGGGACCGGGCTCGGGAACCGCGGTCTCGGCGACCTCGAACGTCTCGGCGGTGGGCCAGCCGACGGGGCGGGCGGCGAGGCGGATCTCTTTCATCGGATCTCCCAACAAGTCGTCGTTGCTTTTCGACAGTACGTCGAAAAAATCGACACCGCGTTAAAGTGTCCGGATGAGCACACCTCCGTCTCCGGGCAGGCGCCGTGGCCCGAGCAAGGGCGACCGCCGGGAGCGGGCGATCCTGGAGACGGCGCGCGAGCTGCTGGCCCGCAAGCCGCTCGCCGACATCACCATCGACGAGCTGGCGGCGGGTGCCGAGATCTCCCGGTCCAGTTTCTACTTCTACTTCGACTCGAAGCTGTCGGTGCTCGTCGCCCTCCTGGACGGGATGGCCGGCGAGCTGGGCCGCGACGCCGGCCCCTGGCTGGACGGCTCCGGCCCCGACACGGCGGCGCTGCGCGAGGCCCTGCTCCCGCTCGCCCGGCTCTGGCGCGAGCACGGGCGGATGCTGGCCGGGGCACTGGCCGCCGCCCCGGGCTGCCCGCCGCTGGCGCAGTGGCGCGAGAGCCTGCGCTCGGCCCATGTGGACCGGCTGGCCGCCCGCATCGCCCGGGACCGCGCGGCGGGCCTGGCACCGGCCGGCCCGGCGCCGCACGTGCTGGCCGGCCTGATCGACGATCTGCGCACCGGCGCGCTGGCCGGGAGCACCGATCCGGAGGCGCTGGTGGACGACCTGGTCACCGTCGAGTTGCGGATGATCTACGGTGATTTGCCGATTCACCACCCGGGCGAGTGATCGCGGGGGCACCCTGAGGACATGCGTATCGGTGTCATTGGAGCAGGTCAGCTCGGCGGCACACTCGCGCGGTGGTGCGTCGAGAGCGGGCACGACGTCGCGATCACGTCGCGGCATCCGGAGCGCCTGCGGGCCGAGATGGACGGCGAGACGATGCGGATCATGTCGATCCCGCAGGCGGCGGCCTTCGGTGACGTGGTGATCTTCAGCCCGAACTGGTCGTCGGCGAACGAGGCGGTGGATCTCACCCGCGGCGTGATCGCTGACAAGGTGGTGATCGACGCGACCAACCCGGACGTCCCCGACGACATCTCCGGGCTGGAGACGCTGATCGACCGGGCGCCCGAGGCGCACTGGGTGAAGGCGTTCAACACGGTCTCGACCGAGGTGCTCAGCCGGCGGCGGTGGCACGACCCGCTGCTCACCGAGTACGTGTGCAGCGACGACCGGGAGGCACGTGAGGCCGCGTCGATGATCATCCGGGATCTGGGGTTCGCGCCGGTCTACGCCGGCGGGGCGCACGCCGCCCTGCTCACCGAGACCGGCGGCCCGTTGCGGATGCGCGAGGTCGACGTGAAGGACGCCACCGACGTGCTCGCCGAGGCGCTGGCCGTTCTGCACTGAGACGGCGCCGGGTACGGCCGGTCAGATCAGCACGTCCACGATGCCCGGTGGGGTCATCCGCGCGATGGCGTCCCGGCTCTCCAGGACCGCGGCCCGGTCGGCGCTCAGTGCCGGGTCCTTGACACCGGTCATGACGTCGGCCGCCAGCCGGTTGCAGTCCTCGCGGAGCCGCAGCCAGGCGGCATGGGTCTCCCAGGCCGAGGGCGCCTGTGACGTTCCGATACTGATGGTCATCGTGGGGCCTCCGTGATGATCTCGCGGGGTTGCGGGCCCCGACTATCGGCCGGCCACCCCCGCGCTGAAGGAAACCGGGGGCACCAGCAGCACCGGGCTCTGCCCCGGGCCCGGCACACCGCGGACCAGTTCGGCGAACCATCCGCGCTGCCCGGCCGCGGCGATCAGCAGCCGCCCACGGCGCGAGGCACGGCCCAGGGTGTACGCCAGCTCCGGCTCCGCCACCACGAGAGGCTCCACCTGGACCCGTGGATAGCGGACGGCCCATCCGGCGAGCAGTTCGGTCAGCTGGCGCCGGGCCTGTCGTCCGTCCTGGCCGCCGCCGGGCTGCCAGACCCGTACCGCGACCAGGCGGGCCCCGGCGAGATCGGCCTCCTCGAAGGCACACCGCACCGCCGGGGCCGGACCGTCCGGCCCGGCGACCGCGAGCACGACCGGCCCGGTGCGCAGCCCGGCGCCGCGCTGCACGAGGAGCGGGCTGCGGCTGTGCCGGGCCAGGTAGGCGGCGGTGGAACCCCAGCCGGGCCGGCCGGGCCCCTCGTCGCGGCGGCCGATCACCACCAGTGAGGCGGTCTCGGAGTGCTCGGCCAGGATCCCGGCCGGGCTGCCGGTGACGAGCTCGGCGCGGACGGGCAGCCAGGGTGCGCGCTGCCGGGCGCGACGGGTGGCCGCGTCCAGCAGACGCCGGCCGTCGGTCTCGCCGGGCACCGGGCCACGGCACCGGTAGCGGCCGGTGTACTGCCCCGGCCAGACGTGCAGGACATGGAGGGGTACGCCGCGCCGGGCCGCCTCGTCGGCGGCCAGGTCGAGGGTGACGGGGTGGGTGCGGGAGCCGT
This sequence comes from Actinoplanes subglobosus, assembly GCF_042650585.1. Lineage (NCBI taxonomy): Bacteria > Bacillati > Actinomycetota > Actinomycetes > Micromonosporales > Micromonosporaceae > Actinoplanes > Actinoplanes subglobosus. The sequence goes on along the minus strand of NZ_JBHSBL010000027.1, from coordinate 29,745 downwards.
CGACGGCGGCCACCACGGGCTGAGCTTCGGAGGTCCGCATGTTCGGACGGTAGTTCCGGCGTCACCTCCGGCGGCACGGCCGTTGGTCGGTCCCGTCCGGGTACTTCGGGTTGCCGGGGACGGGGAAGGCGTCTAACGTACAACCACATGGTTGTAGATGCGGACCTCGTCTTCCACGCGCTGGCGGACGCGACCCGGCGCGACATCCTCACCCGGGTGATCCGTTCCGGTCAGTCCGTGTCGGAGCTGGCCCGGGCGTACCCGATGAGTTTCGCCGCCGTGCAGAAACACGTCGCGGTGCTGGAGCGGGCGGCCCTGGTGCGCAAGACCCGGCGCGGGAGGGAGCAGATCGTGCACGGGGAGGTCGAGGCGCTGCGCCGGGTGGCACGCCTGCTGGACGGGTACGAGGAACTCTGGCGGCAGCGGGCCGCCGGGATCGACCGGATTCTCGAGGAGGAGCAATGACGGTCATCAGCTCACAGAAGGACGTCGGCGCGCTGACGCTGACGTTCGTCGCCGAGTTCACGGCGCCGGTGGACCGGGTCTGGCAGGTCTGGGCCGATCCACGCAAGCTGGAGCGCTGGTGGGGGCCGCCGACCTGGCCGGCCACCTTCGAGCGGTACGAGTTCAAGCCCGGCGGCGACGTGCGTTACCACATGACCGGCCCGGACGGGACCAAGGCACGGGGCTGGTGGGTGATCACCGAGATCGAGGAGCCGCACCGGCTCGAGTTCGACGACGGTTTCGCCGACGACCAGGGCGAGCCGGCCGACCCGGAGGACGTCACGCACGCCGTGGTCACCCTGGAGGCCGTCGGCGGCGGCACGCGGATGACGACGGTGTCCACATTCCGCAGCGCCGAGCAGCTGGAACGGATGGCCGAGATGGGCATGGAGGAGGGCATGCGGCTGGCGATGGGCCAGATCGACGACCTCCTGGCGCAGGGCTGAAACGCCGCACGACGACGATCCGGCCGGGGTACGGTCTGAGCATTATGCCGAGCTGGTTGGCCCTGCTGGGGACGCTGATCGCGGTGGTGTGCGGCGCGCTCGTGGCCTTCCGGCTGGGCCGCCGGACCGCGCCCGGCCCGGGCGTCGCCGATGAGGGCCCGGCCGCGGCCGACCTCGCCGGGACCCTGCGCGAGCGTGACGCCGAGCTGGCGCGGCTGCGCGACGAACTCGAGACGCGAGCGCAGAACGCGCAGGCCCAGCAGCGCGAGCTCACCCAGCGGCTGCGGCGCCGGGCCCGGGAGGCGATCGACGACACGGCCGAGGTGATCGGCGGCAAACTCGAGGACGTGGTGGTGCAGGTCGGCGCGGCCCGGGACGCGGCGGCCGCCACCCATGAGCGGGTCACCGTCACCAGCGACGCGGCCAACGCCCTGGTCCAGCGGGCGCACAGTGCCGACGAGGCGGCCACCGCGCTCAACGACAGCCTGCGGCAGGTCGCCGGGATCGCCAGCGTGATCTCCGGGATCGCCTCGCAGACCCGGCTGCTGGCGCTGAACGCGACGATCGAGGCGGTCCGGGCCGGTGTGGCCGGCAGTGGGTTCGCGGTGGTCGCCGACGAGGTGAAGAGCCTGGCCGACACCACCGCCCGCTCGACCGAGCAGATCACCAGCACCATCGCCGCCCTCGAGTCGGACGTGGCCCAGATGGGACAGACGCTCAGCGCGATCATCTCCGACGTCGGGGACATCGAGGACGCGATGCGGCACCTCGGCGGGATCGCCGACCAGCAGCACGACATCGTCGGACGGCTGCACCGCAGTGTCGAGGCGACGATGGCCCAGATCGGCGATCTCTCCGATGTGGCCGAGCGTCTGGAACGCCGCCGCCACGACCGGCTGCGCGTCGAGGGCGCGGTCCGGCTGCAGACCGCGATCGGCCCGCAGGTCGTCGCCGACATGCTCGACCTCAGTTCGGACGGACTGGGCTGCAACATCCCGGCCGGCACCCGGATCGTCGTCGGCGACCTGGTCCGCGCCGAGTTCGCCCTCGACGGCCTGGCCGCGGCGGCTGACGCGCAGGTGGTGCGCCGGGTCGACCGCGGTAGCTCGGCCGAGATCGGCCTCCAGTTCTCCGGCGTCCCCGACCACATCCGCCACGAGATCAACCGCTTCCTGGCCCGGATCAGCGCGGAGGCCTAGCCTTCGACTCCGGTCGCGTCGTGCGGGCTGCCGACCGGCTTGGACTCCGGGGAACCACGCTGCCGGAGGTAGATCGACAGGATCACCATCGAGGCGACGGCCAGCAGCTCGGACTGCCAGTTCTGCAGGGTGCGGTTCCAGAAGTCCGGCTCGGTCAGGTACTCCGCCCAGGTGACCGGTTCCTGCAGGTCGCGCAGCTGCCGCTCGTTGAAGGCGGCCGCCCCGGCGATCGACTGGGTGAGCCACGACGCGACGAAGAGCAGGCCCATCACGATGCCGAGCGAGTTCGACAGCAGCATGCGGCGCAGCCCGCCGGCCCGGGCCCATACCGGTGACCCGTCGGTGGCGTACGGCCCGACCTTCTGTTTCTCGTCGGACTCCCGGCCCTGCTCCCCCGGCTTCTTGGACTCCGGCGAGCCGCGCTGCACCAGCCACACGGTCAGGAAGATGTAGAGGAAGAACTGCAGGTACTCGGACTGCCAGTTCTCGGCCACGTCGGCGGCGAACGACGCCGAGGTGAGGTAGCGGCCGAGCGATATCGGCTCCATGCCGGACGCCAGTTGCTGCTGGTTGAAGTCGGCGTGCCCGGCGAAGGCCTGCGCGACCAGCACGACCAGGAACAGCACGCCGAAGACCAGGCCGAGCGAGTTGTCCCGCCAGAATCGCCTCATCGGTGCAGCACCCCCAGCGTGGCGAAGTACAGCAGACCGGCGGTCACCACGAACAGGAGCAGCAGGTACTGGAAGCGCATCGGGTCACCCGCCCTGGACCGCGCAGTCGTAGGGACGTTCGCCGCGGGGCTCGCAACCGGCGGCCACCACCCGCCAGCCGTCCGGGAACGCGGCGAGGAACACCGTGTCGCCGGCGAACCTCACCAGCGCGCGCTGGCCGTACACCTGCGCATCGGCCTGATCGGACGGCGCGGTGAGCGCCTCGCCCACGATGCCCTCCGCACACGGCGCGTCGATCTGGGCCTCGGTCTCCGGAGCGAGGACGCCGCAGGCGGCCGGCCCGTCACCGTCCGCGACCGCCTGGAGGAACCGCCGGGCGGTCTGCTCGGCGGCGTCCGAACGCTGCTCGACCGGCGCGCACCCGGTCAGGAGCAGCGCCGACATCACCACCGTCGTCCATCGCACGCAGCGCTGCATGCCCCCGCCGGGCCGGTTTCATGCCGGGAAGACGCCGGGAAGGTCGCCCGTCAGGTAGCGCTGCACCGCCGGGCCGACCGCCGCGACCAGCGTCTCCGTCGGGGCGGAGGCCAGCGGCTCCACCTTGATCACGTAGCGGGCCAGGGCCAGGCCGACCAGGTGGCTGGCGGCCAGGGTGATCCGCAGGTGTGCCTCCGCCGGGTCGAGGTCCAGCCGGGACACGGCCCGGCGCAGGATCTGGGTGATGATGAACTCGCGGAACAGCTTCGTCGTCCACTCGGTGCCGACCACGGAGCGCAGCAGCGCCACCGCCGCCGCGCCGCGCGGGCCGTCCCACATGGCCAGGAAGGCCCGGACGAACCGGACCCCGATCTCGTCCCGGTCCCCCACGGCCACCTCGTTGATGATGTCGGCCGGGTCGATCGGCGAGTTCATCGTCTCCAGGAACAGCTTGTCCTTGGTGCCGAAGTAGTGGTGCACCAGCGCCGGGTCGACCCCGGCGCCGGTCGCGATGGCCCGGATCGACGCTCCGTCGTAGCCCTTCTCGGCGAACGCGCTGCGCGCCGCCGAGAGGATCGCCTCACGGGTGTCCGGGTTGCCGGGCCGGCGTCCGGTCCGTCGCACCATCGCGTCAAACTCCTTCGCTCGTACGTCCTAAGCAGTCCTGCGCCGCAGGGTGGCCGCACCGAGGATGAGCGCCACCACGATCGCGCCCACCACGACGGTGAGGTCACGCCACATGATGCCCGTCGGCTCGGAGTGCATGCCCACCTCGGTCAGCGCCTCCACGGAGTAGGACATCGGCAGCACGTTGCTGATCGCCTGCAGCCAGCCGGCCATGTCCTCGCGCGGCACGAACAGCCCGCAGAGCAGCAGCTGGGGTGCCACCACGAGCGGCATGAACTGCACCGCCTGGAACTCGGTGCGGGCGAACGCGCTGCACAGCAGGCCGAGCGCGACCCCGAGGACGGCGTTGGCGACGGCGATCAGGATGACCAGCCCGATGCTGCCGGCGGTGTGCATGTCCAGCGCCCAGTAGGCGAACCCGGCGGCGACCGCGGCCTGCGCGGTGGCCGCCACCCCGAACGCGATGCCGTAACCGAACAGCAGGTCGAGCTTGCCGACCGGGGTGGTGAACAGCCGCTCCAGGGTGCCGGTGGTGCGTTCCCGGAGCATCGCGATGCTGGTGATCAGGAACATCACGATGAACGGGAAGACGCCGAGCATGGTGAGGGCGATCCGGTCGAAGACGTGCGGCTGCCCCTCGTACATGAAGTAGATCAGGGTGATCAGCAGTGTCGGCACCACGATGATCAGCGCGATGGTGCGTGGGTCGTGCCGCAGCTGGCCGAGGATGCGTTTGACGGTGCTCGCCAGGATCACGCCGCCACCCCCTTCTCCTGCTGGCGGATCAGCTTCAGGAATGCCTGGTCCAGGTCGTCGGTGCCGGCCGACCGCTTCACCGCGGCCGGGGTGTCGTCGGCGATCAGCACACCCTCGCGGATGAGCAGTAGCCGGTCGCAGCGGTTCGCCTCGTCCATGACGTGGCTGGAGACCAGCACGGTGGCACCGTCGGCGGCGAGCCGGCGGAAGTGGTCCCACAGCTCGTCGCGCAGCACCGGGTCCTGCCCGACGGTCGGCTCGTCGAGGATCAGCACCTCGGGGCGGCTGACGATGGCGCAGGCCAGTGAGGCGCGGCTGCGCTGGCCGCCGGACAGGTCGGAGACCAGCTGGTTCCTCGCCGTGGTCAGGCCGACGGCCTCGACGGCGGCGTCGGCGTCGGCCGCCTTGAGACGGTAGAGCGAGGCGAAGTAGCGCGCGTTCTCCGCGACGGTGAGGTCGGCGTAGACGCTCGGGGCCTGGGTCAGGTAGCCGATGCTGCGGCGCAGCGGCGCCGAACCGGCCGGATGGCCGAGCACCGTGACGGTGCCGGAGGCGACGATCTGCACGCCGACGATCGCGCGCATCAGGGTGGTCTTGCCGCTGCCGCTCGGGCCGAGAAGCCCGGTGACGCTGCCTTTCGGTATGGCGCAGGAGAAGCCGTCGAGGACGGCCCTCGCTCCGCGTCGCACGACGAGGTCGCGGACCTCGATCGCGGTTTCCATGGTTCCTCCCCGGAAACTCATCAAGTGTTGAACTCAACGCTAGATGAGTTTCCGGTTCCGGGGCAAGCACCTAACTCAACACATGATGAAATTTCCCACGTCGGCATCGGTGAGCTGCTCGAAGTCCTCGTACCAGCGGCCCACGGCGTGAAACGGGTCGGGCGCACTGAGGCAGACCACCGCGTCCACCTCGCCGGCCAGGGCGTCCCGGGCCTGTGGCGCGCACACCGGGACCGCCAGGACCAGCCGGGCCGGGCCCTGCTCACGCACCCAGCGCAGCGCCGCGTGCGCGGTCACGCCGGTGGCCAGCCCGTCGTCGATCACGATCACGGTCCGGCCGGCCGGCGCCGGGGCGGGGCGGTCGCCCCGGTAGAGCCGGATCCGGCGCCGCAGCTCCTCCCGCTCGGCGGCCAGCACCCCGGCCACCCCGTGCTCGGTGACCCCGGCCCAGCGCAGATTGTCCGGGTCGTAGACCGGCGGGCCGTCCTCGGCGATCGCGCCGACCCCGAACTCCGGCCGGTCCGGCGCCCCGATCTTGCGGGCCACCACGATGTCCAGCTCGCCGCCGAGCCGTCGCGCCACCGGCCCGGCCACCGGCAGGCCACCCCGCGGCAGAGCCAGGACCAGTGGGTTCGCGTGATCACCGAAGTCCGCGGCGAGGCGTTCGGCGAGTATCCGCCCGGCCGCGGACCGGTTCGCGAAGATCATCCGACTCACCTCGTCATGGCGGCGGACAGATGCGCCGCGAACCAGTGACCCGCCTCCTCCGCCACCGTGTCCAGCGCCCCCGGCTCCTGGAACAGGTGCGTGGCACCGGGAACGATCCGCAGCTCGGCCCGGATCCGCATGGTGTTGCGGGCCTCCTCGTTGAGGTCCACCACGACGGTGTCCCGCTCCCCGACGATCAGCAGTGTCGGCGCGCGGACCTCCAGCAGGGCCGGGCCGGCCAGATCGGGACGGCCGCCGCGGGACACCACTGCGTGCACCGCTTCCGGCCGGTCGGCCGCCGCGACCAGCGCCGCCCCACCGCCGGTGCTCGCTCCGAACAGGCCGATCGGCAGCGCCGCCGTCTGCGGCTGGGCCCGCAGCCAGTCGATCAGGGCGGTCAGCCGGTCGGCCAGCAGACCGATGTCAAACCGCAGGTCGGCGATCGCGTCCTCGTCCGCCGTCAGCAGATCGGTGAGCAGCGTGGCCAGGCCGCGCCGGTTCAGCTCGGCCGCCACCTGCCGGTTGCGGGGGCTGTGCCGGGAGCTGCCGCTGCCGTGCGCGAAGAGCACCACTCCGGTGGCGTGCTCGGGGAGGGTCAGGTCGCCGTCCAGGCGCACCGGCCCGAGGTCGATCCGTTCCCGGGTCATCCACGTCGTCATCGTCCGTCCCTTCTGATCCGTTACGGGGTGTACCGGGGGACGGTTCTCCGCAGTCCGGGGATACCCGCTGGTAGGGCGGAAAACCCCTCAGCAGCACCCGTCCCGCACCGATCTGGAGAACAACGAACGCTCCACGGCCGGAGGTCCCGACCATGTCCATCCCCGGGTTGAACCCGTACCGTTCCGCGGCCACCTCGCACGTCACCGCCGCCCGCCCGGTGACCCGCGACCGCAACCAGAACGCCCGCGAGGACGCCGCCTCCCTCACCGACCGGGACCGGGAACTGATCTACCAGGCCACCGGGCAGCGCATCCGGACCGGCGAGGCGAACGCCGGCTGGATCAACTCGCTGGCCGCGGCGATCGCGGCGGACCGGGCGGCCGGCCGGCTGGGCCCGGCCCAGGAGATCACCGCGATGTACCTGAAGGACCTGTTCCGCCGGTACGACCAGAGCCCCACCGGCCGCAACCCGATAGCCGGCTACCTGGAGCCGGCGCTGCGCCACCTGGAGCAGACCGGCGCCGGCGGGGGCCGCCTCGACGTGACGGCCTAGCCGCGCTGGGTGCGCTCGACCAGGGCGGCGGCAACGTCGCGCAGTTTGCGGTTGCTGTCCTGGGAGACCCGGGTGAGCATGGCGAACGCCTCGTCCGGAGTGCACCGGTGCTCGCCCATGATGATGCCCTTGGCCTGCTCGATCACGGCACGGCTCTCCATCGCGGCCTGCATGTGCCGGGCCAGTCCGACCGTCGCGTCGTAGAGCTGGGCGTTGGTGAGGGCGACGGCCGCGTACCGGGCGAAGGTCTGTGCCAGGTTCACCGCCCCGGCGTCGAAGGCGCGTGGCGGGACACCGTAGACGTTGAGCGCGCCGTTCACCGAGTCACCGATCGGCAGGCTCAGCGACAGCACACTGCCCATGCCGGCCCGGGCCGCGTCGGCGCCCCAGCGGTGCCACCGGTCGTCGGCCGCGGTGTCCGGGACCTCGACGGTCGAGCCTGTCGTGGCCGCCTCCAGGCATGGGCCGGCGCCGCGTTCGTACTGGAGCTCGTCGAGCTGGAGCGCCGCCTCCCCGGTGTGTGCCGCGGTGGCCGCCCCACGCCCGCGCAGCAGTGTGATCGAGACCTGCGCGGCCCCGGGCAGGGTGCGCCCGGCCAGGTCCACGACCCGCGACAGGACTCCGTCGAGATCGGTCTCGCCCAGCTTGATGCGACCGAACTCCGCGAATGCGGCAGCGGTCGGGTCGTACGCCTTCAACGTCAGAGGATCCCCGCAGCGGTGCACGGGCCGCACCGGGCGGCCGTGCCTGTCGATCGAAGTCGCCCGTGGGCCGACGGCCCACGGACCCGCGCCGCTGCTTGACGCTGGCTGCGCCGGTGTCGTCGACTCCGGTCGCAGGCTGACGATATTACCGAACCCGCCGGGTGGGTTCGTACGCCCCCGACCGGGTACTCCGGTTTACTTGGACACCGTCGACGTCTTCCGTGAGCTGGGCCGCATCGATCTCGGCGGCCTCGGCCTCGACGATGTCCTGGCCCGGGTGGCCGAGCTGGCCCGGCAGGCGGTGCCGGGGGCGTTCGAGGTGTCGGTCACCCTGATCCGCGACACCGGCCCGCGCACGGTGGCCGGCACCGGTGAGCCGGCCGCGGTTCTGGACCGCTGGCAGTACCGGAACGGGCGTGGCCCGTGCCTGGACGCCGCCGCGGCCGGAACGACCATCTGTGTCGACGATGTGGCCGGGGAGCACCGGTGGCCGGGCTGGTCGGCCCATGCCGGAAGTGTCGGAGTGTGCAGCGCGCTCTCGGTGGGCCTGCCGATCCGGGATGAGGTGACCGGGGCGCTGAACATCTACGCCGCGAGCTGCCGGGCGTTCGACGGCGACGCGGTGCTGCTGGCCGAGACGTTCGCCGGGTACGCCTCGGTGGCCCTGTCCAACGCCGATCTCTTCCACTCCACGGCGTCGCTGGCCCGGCACATGCAGGCGGCGATGGAGAGCCGCGCGGTGATCGAACAGGCGAAGGGTGTCGTCATGAGCCAGCGCCGGTGCGGCCCCGAGGAGGCGTTCGCGATCCTGTCCCGGGCCTCGCAGGAGGGCAACCGGAAACTGCGCGATGTGGCGGCCTCGGTGGTGGAACGCGCGCAGCGCCCTTGACAGCATATTTGTGATCGTTAACATAACGGCAACACGTGAGTCACCGTTCCGTCTCCTCCCCACCGTCCAGGACGGATCGACGCGCCCCGCCCACCGGCGGGCACCCGCTCACCCCGCGTTCCTTTCCCCCGGAGGGACTGCCATGTCTCTTGCACGCCTCAAATCCGTCGGAGCCGTCGTCCTGCTGCTGCTCGCGGTGGCCGTCGCCGTCCAGGCCCGCTCGGCCGCACCGGCCCGGGCGGCGGCCACCTTCACCAACCCGGTCGCGTCCGCCCCCTACGGCGCCGACCCGTGGATGGGCTACTACAACGGCTACTACTACCTGGCCGCCACGACCTGGAACAACCAGATCGTCATCAAGCGCGCCACCTCGGTCGCCGCGCTGCCCGGCGCCACCGAGAACGTCGTCTTCACCGGCACCGCCACCGCCAGCTGCTGCAACGTGTGGGCGCCGTCCATGCACCGGCTCAACGGCCCCAACGGCTACCGGTGGTACTTCTACTACTCGGCCGGCACCGCGGCCTGCTGCGACGGGCAGCGCTCGTTCGTGCTGGAGAGCTCCGGCGACAACCCGCTCGGGCCGTACACGTTCAAGGGCCAGCTCAACGTGCAGGCGAACAACGGCTGGGCGATCGACGGCAGTGTGGCCACCATCAACGGGGCCAACTACTTCCTCTACTCGTCGTGGGTGGGCGACCTGCAGAGCCTGTTCATCGCACCGATGAGCAACCCGTGGACGGTCAGCGCCTACGGCACCCGGATCTCGTACCCCACCTATGACTGGGAGAAGGTCGGCGGCAACACCGAGGAGGGCCCGTACGTGCTGCAGCGTAACGGGAAGACCTTCCTCACCTTCTCGGCCAGCTCCTGCAACACCCCCGACTACAAGCTCGGCCAGCTCACCCTGACCGGCACCAACCCGCTGCTGGCCAGCGCCTGGACGAAGAAGAGCACACCGATCTTCTCCCGGTCCGACAGCAACAGCGTCTACGGCCCGGGCCACCACTCGTTCTTCACCTCGCCCGACGGCACCGAGACGTGGATGGCCTACCACGCCAACGAGACCACCGCCCAGGGTTGCGGCGGCACCCGGACCACCCGGATCAAGAAGGTCAACTTCAACAGCGACGACAGCCCCAACCTGGGTACGCCGGACAAGCTCTCGACCACCCTGACCGCCCCCTCGGGCGACCCGGGCGGCACGGTCTCGTTCCCGGTCGCCGGCACCCAGTACCGCCTGACCAACCAGGCCAGCGGCAAGGTCCTGGACGCGGTGAACTGTGGCACCGCCAACGGCACCGCGATCGACCAGTGGTCGTCGCTCGGCAACAACTGCCAGAAATGGACGTTCACGAAGACGACCAGCAACTACTACCGGATCACCAACGTGAACAGCGGGACCGTCCTCGACTCGGTCAACTGCGGCACCGCCAACGGCACGGGTCTCAACCTGTGGGCCAACCTGGGCAACTTCTGCCAGGAGTGGAGCCTGACCCCGATCAACGGCGGTTACCTGATCGCCAACCGCGGCAACGGACTGGTCCTCGACGTCACGAACTGCGGCACCGCCGACGGCGTCGCGGTCCGCCAGTGGGCCTCGCTGGGCAACGCCTGCCAGCAGTGGAACATCGCGGTCTGACCTCTGCACAGGCTCCCCGTCACCCGAAGGCGGGGAGCCGGCCGTAGACGTACGCGCACCGGCCGACACCGTCCCCGGGCTGCCCCGCGCGCCGTCTGCCCACACCGGGCCGGAGCACCTCGTGCTCCGGCCCGGCCCCGTCCCGGCGGTCAGTACGTCCCGGCCCGTCAGTAGCGGATCGGGACCCGCCACAGCGGGGCGGTGACCTCGCGGTCGGCCTGCCGGCGGACCACCGCCAGCCAGCCGATGCCGATCAGCGAGACCCCGATCAGGCCGCCCCACGACACCAGGGTGAACAGGTGCGGGTCGCCCTCGATGTCGGTGATCACCTGGGCGATGCTCTGCCAGCCGTCCCACAGGGCATGCAGGACCGAGACGCCGAGGTACGACACCAGCAGCCGCCCGGTGAACGCGAAGTGCCGCTGCCCGCTCGCCGAGAACAGCACGCCACCGAGGATCGCCGTCCACAGCCCGTGACCGACCGGCGCGAGGACACCCCGCAGCAGCTCGGTCTCGACCAGCGTCATCAGCGAGAGTCCCTGCTGGGTGAAGAGGGCGGTGAAGGCGTACCCGGCCGACTCGAACGCGGCGAACCCGAACCCGACGGCCGCGCCGAGGATCACCCCGTCGATGGCGAACTTGTGCGCCAGGCGGCGGCAGAGGAAGGCGAGGACGGCGAGTTTCGCGGCCTCCTCGATCAGGCCGACGCCGAGGAAGAACAGTGGGTTCGGGTGCAGCAGGTAGGTCTCCAGCAGCGACGCGGCGAGCACGCCGAGGACGCCTCCGGTGACGAACGTGCTGAACAGCAGTTCGGCGGTGACCTCACCGCTGTGGCGCTTGGTGAACGCCCAGAGCACGAACGTGACCGGGACGAGGAAGCTGCCGAGCAGGACCAGGGTGGGGATGAGGTTGGGGTTGCCGGTGGCGAAGGTGACGACCACCGTCAGCAGCCAGAGTGCGAAGCCGGTCAGAAAAACGCGCCGCCACAGTTTCATGTGCGCCTCCAGCGCTCGATTGGGCGGCACCCGGATACCCGTCCGGGTGCCGCCCGACGCCATGATGAGACGTACGAGTCAGCGACGGCTGTAGATGAGGCCCAGTTTGTCCACGGCGGTCCCGGAACGTCCGTGGAAACCGGCGAGCTGGAAGCCGCTCGGCGCGGTCCGGGTCACACAGTCCGACGTGGTGGTACCGCCGGCGATGCTGTTGCCCAGGTTGGTGGTGAACTTCGCGTAGAAGATCCGGGTACGCCCGCTGTACTGGGCCCGGCACAGGTAGACGCTCGTCACGTACTCCGACGAGCCGAGGGTCAGCGACTGCGCGGTGCCGCCGGTGCCGCCGTGGGCCAGGGCGCCGATACTGACCTGGTCGACCCGCGAGCCGGCCCGCAGCCCGACGGTCGCCGGCCGGGCGACCACCGAGTCGATGTCGTTGTAGTGGTCGCCGTGCGGGCCGCCGAACTGCTCACTGAACTCGAACGCGGTGTTCGTCGACCAGGTGAACGCGGTGCTGATCGGGAAGTGGTCGGAGAGCATCTTCCCGTCGCTGGTCCGGAATCCGGCGTCCTCGTTGTGGTAGCCGGTCGCGTTCAGCGTCACGAACCGGCTGCTCCGGTAGAGGATCTTGTCGACGACCTCACAGGTGTCGGTCACCGCGGCCGCGTCACAGACCAGCGCGTCCGAGCCGGCCGCCGGCGGGGTGCCGCCGCGCTCCAGCTTCACCCAGGCGTCGGTCAGGCCGTTCGCCGACACGAACGTCCGGATCGTGTCCGCCGTACGCGTGTATCGGGTGTTGGTGTCGCCCATGACGACGATCGCGTTGCCGGCCGAGTGGGTGGCGATGAACGCCGTCAGCTGGTTGAGGTTGTCGGCCCGCGACTCCTGGTCGCCGGTGCTGGTGCCGGCGTTGGTGTGCAGGTTGTAGAAGTCGACGTAGGCACCCTCGGCGAGCCGGTGCCGGGCGAAGGTGAAGCCCTTGGGAGTCAGGCAGTCACCCGAGTCCAGCTGGCAGGAGTCCCAGTCACCGCGCTCGAAGTCGTCGGTGTCGTAGGCGTACTTCGACAGGCTGTTCAGCCCGGAGCCGATGCCCGCGCCACCGCTGGTCGGGGTGCGGTAGGCGTGCGAGGTGTCGGCGGCGTACAGGTAGGCGTGGTAGTTGAAGTCCTCCTGCACGTGCACGATGTCGTAGGGGGTCAGGCGCTGGCCGATCGCGGTGTGCGCGGTCTGCCGGTCGACCTCGGCGCTGGAGATGATGTCCGGCAGGCCGGCGACGTTGTAGGTGAGGACGGAGAACGATCCGCTGGCGGCATGGGCGGGGGCCGGTGCCAGCAGGAGCGGGCTCACGAGGGCGGCGAGCGCCACGAGAGAGCGTTTCATCGGGGGAACCTTCCGGCGGACGGAGGGAACGGTTACCGGAGAGTAGCCATCGATCGACGCCGACCGAAAGCTCCTTCGGGTTTTGTTCACGTTCACAACAGCGCGCGTTCCGTTTTAGGTCGCTTGATCCACCAAGGCTTAACGGCGATCTTGCCCCTTGCTTTCCTGTGGAGCCCTCGTGAACGTCAGCCGCCGCACTCTTCTCCTCGCTGGCGCCGCCGGAACCGCCGGCCTGGTCACTGGACCTGCCGCTCCCGGCGGTCCGGCTGCCGCGGCGGCGGCAGCAGTCGCCGCCCCCTTCGTCGACTCCTACAAGACCAACACCACGGCGAACCTGACCGCCGAGACCAACGCCGCCGTCCGCATCCTCTCCGGCTTCCAGAAGGTGTGGAGCACCGGCACCGCCTGGAACACCGGCACCGTCCTCGACGAGGCGTTCCTGCGCGCCAACGTCCGCTACGTCGTCAGCACCACACGCCGGCGCACCGCCGCCGAGGCCGCCCGGTCGTTCGTCGTGGACCGCCAGCACCAGAGCTACTCGGTGATCGCCGGCCTCGGCCCGCTCGCCGACGCCTACAAGGCCGGCGCGCAGGCCGTCACCGGCATCACCACGGCCCCGGAGACCACCCCGGCGACCACGGTCAGTGACGCCGTCCCGGCCGGCTCGCCCGCCGGTTCGACGTTGGGCGCCGGCAACCCGGCCTCCGCCCTCGGCAAGGTCGTCACGCTGGTCAACACGGTCCGCGGCAACTGGTCCTCGGGCAATCCGAGCAAGTTCGCCTTCCAGTACCCGCGCCCGTGGCGGATGACCGAGGACAGCCTGGTCGTCGACACCGGCACGGTCGACGAGTTCGGCTACCCGGTCTACGACTCCGACGTCGTCGTCACCCCGCAGCTGCTCCGGCAGCGCAGCACCAACCCGGCCGAGGACGGCGGCTACGTCAGCGGCCACACCAACGCCCTGTACATGGCCGCGCTGGCCTTCGCGTACGCCGTCCCGGAGCGGTTCCAGGAGATGGTCACGGCCGCCTACGACCTGGCGCACACCCGGATCGTCACCGGCATGCACTCCCCCGCCGACGTGATCGGCGGCCGGGTCCTCGGCACCGCGCTCACCGCCGCCATCCTCGGCGACCCGGCGAACGCGGCCCTCAAGGCCGAGGCCCGCGCCCAGGCCCTCGCCTTCTTCCAGGCGCGATTCGGTCCGGACGTCACCGCCGCGGCGCGGTCCGGCGAGGAGCGGGACTCCAACGCCGCGATCGTCAAACCCAAGCAGACGTACGGGCTCCCCGCGCGCCGGTCGAACCTGAGGTTCGAGGTCCCCACCGGGGCGGAGGTACTGCTGGAGACGCGTCTGCCGTACCTGGACGCCGCCCAGCGCCGTGAGGTGCTGCGGACCACGGGCCTGGCCGCCGGCAACCCTATCCTCGACGGCCCCGAGCAGTGGGGCCGGATCAACCTGTTCGCGGCCGCCGACGGTTACGGCGCCTTCGACGCGACGGTCGCCGTCACCCTCGACGCGGCCGCCGGTGGGTTCGCCGCCGCCGACACGTGGCGCAACGATATCGACGGCTGCGGCGGCCTGGTCAAGCTGGGCACCGGAACGCTCACGCTGGCCGGCGACAACGGCTACCGGGGTGGCACCACCGTCGCACAGGGCACGCTGGTCGCCGCGGACAGGAAGGCCCTCGGCGACGGCGACGTGACGCTCTCCGGCGGAACCCTGCGCCTGACCGCCCCGAAGGTGCACGTCAGCGGTTCGGCCCGGCTGTCCTCGGGCACCCTGTCGGTGACGGTCCGCCCGCACGGCGCGGCCCCGCTGACCGTCGGCGACGACGTCGTGATCGGCGCGAACACGGTCCTGGAGGTGTCGGTCCCGCAGGCCGACAAGTACGACTCCCCGGTCCCGGTCCTCAAGGCCCGCCGGGTCCGCGGCCAGTTCGCCCGGGTCGTCGTGACCACCCCGGGTTACCGGGCCACCCTGGTCCAGCAGGGCGACGCGATCGCCCTGCGCCTCCGCAAGGCCTGACCCCCACCGCCCGGGTTCACTCACCGCGCCCGGGTTCACTGACCGCACCCGGGTCAATTCACCGCACCCGGGTTCACTCACCGCGCCGCGCCCGCCACCGCGCCCCGCCCGCCACCGCGCCCCGCCCGCCACCGCGCCCCGCTCCCAGCCCCGCTCCCGTTCAGGCGGGGTGCAGCGGAATGCCCCGGAGGGCCGGGTGTGCGGGTGGGGCGTCGGTGATCACGGCGGTCACCGCGGCGGACGGGAGGACCAGGAACGGCGAGGCCGCGCCGATCTTCTCGGTGCTGGCCAGCACGTAGGTCTCGGCGGCCCGGGCGGCGAGTGCGCGTTTCATCGCGGCCTCGTCCGGGTCGCCGGTGGTCAGGCCGGCCTCGTGGTGGACACCGGTCACGCCGAGCAGGAACAGATCCGCGGTGACCCCCTGCGCGGCCTCGGCCGCCGCCGCCCCGCACGTCACCGCCGAATGCTTGAACAACCGGCCACCCAGCACGAACACGTCGACCGCCGGATGCCCGACGAGTGCCGCCGCGACGGTCGGACTGTGCGTGACGATCGTGGCCCGCAGGTCGCGGGGCAGCGCGGCGGTGACGGCGAGAGCCGTGGTGCCGCCGTCGAGCAGGACCGTCTGCCCGGGCCGGATCAGCGCGGCGGCCGCGGCGGCGACCCGCTCCTTGCTCGACGTGGCGACGCCGGCCCGGGTCGCGTAGTCGGCGACCGCCGGCGAGACCGGCAGCGCTCCCCCGTAGACCCGCTGGCACAGCCCGGCCGCGGCCATCTCCCGCAGGTCGCGGCGGATGCTGTCCTCGGCGACGCCCAGCTCGAACGCGATGTCCTTGGCCACGACCTTGCCCTCGGCGGCGAGCCGGGCGAGCAGCAGATCACGGCGCTCGGCGGCAAGCATTCCGTGTTTCTCCTCATTGTTGTCGACTGTTGCGCGTTTCCGAGTGTAGATTCCCGGTCGTGAACACACCAGGGATAGACGTGCCGGACGCCCGGGGTCGCACCGGGCTCGACCGGGTGGGTCACGACCTGACCGGCAACCCGTCGGTGGTGGTGCGTGACGTGGAGCTGCTCGCGGCCGCCTGGCACGTGCTGCGGCGGACGACGTACGACTTCCGGCGCCGGGACGGCAGCTGGACCACCGAGCAGCGGGAGACCTACGACCGGGGTGACGGCGCGACCGTGCTGCTCTTCGACCCGCACCGCCGGACCGTGCTGCTGACCAGGCAGTTCCGCTTCCCGGTGTATGTGAACGGCCACCCCGACGGCATGTTCCTGGAGACCGCGGCGGGCCTGCTCGACGGCGACGACCCGGCCGCCGCCATCCGGCGGGAGGCGGCCGAGGAGCTGGGCGTCACGGTCGGCGAGCTGATCCCGGTGTTCCAGCCGTGGACCAGCCCGGGTTCGGTGACCGAGCGGCTGCACTGTTTCGCCGCGCCGTACTCGGTGGAGTCCCGCACCGGCGCGGGCGGCGGGCTGGCCGACGAGGGCGAGGACATCGAGGCGGTGGAGCTGCCGTTCGACAAGGCGCTCGCGATGGTCGACTCCGGGGAGATCGCCGACGCCAAGACGATCATGCTGCTGCAGTGGGCGGCTCTGAAGGGGGTCCTTGACAGGGATCGATGACCACCATTAAGTGTTACCGGGAGGTAACGCCATGGTCCGCCGTGCCGCGCTCGTCGCCGCTCTCGTCGCCGGGTTCCTGACCGGTTCACCCGCCACCGCTGCCCCGCCGTCGTGCTCGGCGCCGGTGCCGAGCGATACGAGACCCGGCTATCTGGTCGCCGATCCGGACTGTGAGCTCGACGGTTCCGCCTTCACCGCGCTGCCGGGCGCGACCGTGCACACCGGGATCCGGGCGGGTGCGGCGTACCGGATCGAGGTTCCGAAGAGGTGGAACGGGCGGCTCGTCGTCTACGCGCACGGCTACCGCGGGACCGGCACGACCGTCTACGTGAGCAACCCGGAGCTGCGGCAGCACTACCTGGACGAGGGCTACGCGTGGGCGGCGTCGAGCTACGCGACGAACGGCTACGACGTCGGCCAGGGCGTCCGCGACACGTACGCGCTGACCGGCCTGTTCCGGCAGGTCACCGGCCGGACGGCGCGGAAGGTGTTCATCTCCGGCGCGTCGATGGGCGGGCACGTCACGGCGGTCGCGATCGAGGAGTACCCGCGGACGTTCGCCGGCGCGATGCCGTACTGCGGGGTCCTCGGTGACGCCGAGCTGTTCGACTGGTTCCTGGACGCGAACGTGTCGGCGGCCGCGCTGGCCGGTGTCGGCATCGAGTTCCCGTTGCAGCCGGACGCCGCCTACCCGCTCCGGTTCGCCGGCCAGGTCGCCCGGATCAAGGCCGCGCTCACCGGCACCGAGGCCGGGAGGACCTGGTCGGACGTGCTGGAGCGGCGCAGCGGTGGCGAGCGTCCCGGATTCCCGGCGGCGTTCGCCTACTGGAACGCGGCGAGCCAGGGCGGGCTGCCCTTCCTGTTCAGCCTCTACCCCGGCTTGAGCGGCGGGACCGCCGGGATCGCGCCCGGCAACCTCACCGACAACCGCCGCACCGTCTACCGGTCGACCGACGGCTGGTGGCCGACGGCCGCGGAGCGCGCGCTCAACGAATCGGTCCTGCGGGTCCGGCGCACCGCCACCGCCGACCCACACCTTGCCGGCGTCCCCCGCGTCGACGGGCGGCCGAGCGTTCCGGTGCTGTCGCTGCACGGTGTCGGCGACCTGTTCGTGCCGTTCTCGATGGAGCAGGAGTACGCCCGCCGCGCCGCCGCCAACGGGCGCTCCCGCCTGTTCGTCTCCCGGGCGATCCGCACCGCCGCCCACTGCGGGTTCACGTCTGCCGAGCTCAGCCGTGCCTTCGACGAGCTAATCGCCTGGACCGACCGGGGCCTTCGCCCCGCGGGCGACGCGATCCTCGACCGGCGCAAGGTGGCCTCAGCGACATTCGGTTGCCGTTTCACGGTTGGGGTACGGCCGGAGTACGCTCCGGACTCCTGCGGGCGCGGGCCGGCAGGAACCGCCTGATCAACGGCCACGCCAGGATGACCGCGACGACGGCGTAGACGAGGTAGGACACCGCCCCGCCGAGCAGTCCGGACAGGTCGCCCCCGGAGAGCTGCAGCGCCATCCGGCCCTGCCGTTCGGCCATCGGCCCGAGGATCACGCCGACGATCAGCGGGAGCACCGGCAACCCGAAACGGCGCATCGCGAACCCGAGCAGCCCGAGAGTGAGCAGCAGGAACAGGTCGAACGGCTGGGCGTTGACGGCGTAGGCGCCCATCGAGGCGAAGAAGACGATCCCGGCGTACAGATAGGGTCTCGGGATCCGCAGCAGGCGGGCCCACGCCGGCGCCAGCGGCAGGTTGAGCAGCAGCAGCATCAGGTTGCCGACGAAGAGGCTGGCGATCAGTGTCCACACCAGTGTCGACTCGCGTTCCAGCAGCAGCGGCCCGGGCTGGATGCCGTAGGTCTGGAACGCCGCGAGCATGACGGCGGCCGTCGCGTTGGTGGGCAGGCCGAGTGCCAGCATCGGCACGAGCGTCCCGGCAGCCGACGCGTTGTTGGCGGCCTCCGGCCCGGCCACGCCCTCGATGGCGCCCTTCCCGAACTCCTCCGGGCGGCGGCTGAGCCGTTTCTCCAGTGCGTAGGAGAGGAACGTGGGAAGTTCGGCGCCGCCGGCCGGCATCACCCCGAACGGGAAGCCGAGGCCGGTGCCGCGCAGCCACGGCTTCCACGAGCGGCGCCAGTCGTCGCGGCCCAGCCACGGCTGACCGACCGGGATCACCTCGGCCGGGCGTCGACGCAGGTGGGCGGCGACCCACAGGGTCTCACCGACGGCGAAGATGCCGACCGCGACGACGATCACGTCGATGCCGTCGGCGAGTTGCGGGATGTCCATGGTGAGCCGCGGCTGACCGGTCACCCGGTCGATGCCGACCAGGCCGATGACCAGGCCGAGGAGCAGGGCGGAGAACCCGCGGACCCGGGAGGTGCCGAGGACGGCGCTGACCGCGATGAACCCGAGGATCATGATGGCCAGGTAGTCGGGGGCGCCCAGGTCGATCGCGAACGCCACCATCACCGGGGTGATCAGGACCAGCAGCAGGGTGCCGATCAGGCCGGCGACGAACGAGCCGATCGCGGCCGTGGCCAGGGCCTGCGCGGCCCGGCCGGACCGGGCCATCCTGTTGCCCTCGATGGCGGTGACCACCGACGACGACTCGCCGGGGGTGTTGAGCAGGATCGACGTGGTGGAGCCGCCGTACATGCCGCCGTAGAAGATGCCGGCGAACATGATGAACGCCTGCGTCGGCTCCAGCCCGTAGGTGAGCGGCAGCAGCAGGGCCACGGTCATCGCCGCGCCGATGCCGGGCAGCACCCCGACCGCGGTGCCGACGGTGACGCCGATCAGCGCGACCAGCAGGTTCATCGGTGTGAGGACGTGCCCGAAGCCGTCCAGCAGCTGGGTCAGGTCGTTGATCACAGGATTCCCTGAAGTATTCCGGCGGGCAGGTTCACACCGAGACCGATCGCGAACCCGTAGAAGGTGGCCAGGGCCAGGGCGATCGCGACCACGGCGGTGAGCAGGTGCCGGCGGGCGCCCAGCGCGAACGCTGTCGACCAGAACAGCACGCTGCCGCTGATCACCCAGCCGAGCGGTTCGATCAGGACGGCGTTGACCGCGAACGCGATGGCCACCAGCACGACCGTGCGCCAGTCGATCGGCGACGTGGGGTCGACGTCCTCGCCGCCCTCCGGCTCGCCCCGGCCGCCCCGGTGCACGTCCCGGGCGTAGACGGCCGCGGCGATCAGCAGGAGCGCGCCGAGCAGCAGTGGCACCGGGCGCGGGCCGATCGGGTCGTTGCTGCTGGTGGCGCTGCCGGTGCGGAGGGCGTCGACGATGACGAGGACGCCGGCCAGGGCCAGGAAGGCGCACATGCCGTACTGCGCGCGATCCCGGCCCCGGCCGCCCACCGGAGGAGGGGCCTCCGTCTCCGGTGAGTCGAGGGGCCCGTGGCTCATGCCAGACCGAGCCCGGTCAGGATGTCGGCGACCGCCTTGTCCTGCTCGGTGAGGAAGGTGGCGAACTGGTCGCCGGTCACGAACGCGTCGGTCCAGCCGTGTTTGGTGAGCTCGGCCCGCCACGCCTCGGTGCCGTGCATGCGGGTCAGCGCGTCGATCCAGGTCTGCCTGTCGGTGTCGGTGATGCCGGGCGGCGCGACGATGCCCCGCCAGTTGGTGAAGATCAGGTCGATGCCGGACTCCTTCAGGGTCGGCACCTCGGCGACGGCGTCGATGCGCTTGTCGCTGGTGACCGCGAGGACCCGGACCTGACCGGCCTCGACCTGGTCGAGGAACTCGCCGACACCGCTGGCGCCGAACGCGACCTTGCCGCCGAGGACGGCCGGGAGCAGCTCGCCGCCACCGTCGTAGGAGACGTAGCTGACCTGCCGGGCATCGATGCCGACGGCCTGGGCGAGCTGCATCGGCAGCAGGTGGTCGGGGCCGCCGGGCGACGATCCGCCACCGACCGCGATCTTCCCGGGGTCCGCCTTCCACGCGGTGACCAGGTCGGTGATGGTCCGATAGGGCGAGTCCCTGCCCACCACGATGGCGCCGGGCTCCTCGATCACCTTGGCCAGCGGGGTGGTCTCGGTGAGCTTCGCCGGGGACTTCTGCGTGTAGGAGGCTCCGACCACGCCGAGCCCCATCTGCATGGCGAGTTTGCCGTTGCCCTTCTCGTTGACGGTCCGCTGCAGGCCGACCGTGCCGCCGGCGCCGGACAGGTTGAAGACCTCGACCCCGGAGGCGATCCCGTCGTCCTCCATGATCTTGGCGATGCTGCGGGCGGTGGTGTCGTACCCGCCGCCCGGGCTGTTCGGCACCATCAGGCGAAGCCCGGCGACCGGACCGCCGTCCGCGCCGTCGCCGCCCTTGTCCGCGGTCGCGCCGCAACCGCCGGCCGCCGCCAGAGTCACGGCGGCCGCCACGCCCAGGAACGCCCTGGCCACAGATTTCATCGCGGTTTCTCTTTCGTTTCGTCGATGTCCGGCGCGATGATGGTGGCCCTTCGGCGGCCGCCCGGTCTGCGTTGTGACTACAACGGAGGTTGAGTTAATTGTGGTCATGACGTTCCGCCGGACGACCCTCGCCGGCCAGCTCCTCGCCCTGCAGGTGACGATCATCCTGGTCGTGCTGGTGGCGGTGGCGGCGCTGACGCTGGCCCAGTCGGCGGCCGCGTTCAGCAGCGTCGAGGGCCGGCGCGTGGCCGCGCTCGCCGAGCAACTGGCCGACAGTCCGCTGGTCCGTGACCGGCTGCCCCGGCCGGCGCCCGGCGAGACGCTGGCGCCCCTGGTGCAGGCGTTCCGCACCCAGTCGGACATCACGTCGGTGACCATCGCCGACGCCCGCGGCATGGTGGTCAGCTCGACCGACCCGATCCTGGTCCGCACCCTGCTGCCGCTCGGCGACCCGGGGGTGGCCGAGGGCCGCGGCTGGTCCGGTGAGCTGGTCGTCGACGGGTCGCGGGAGCTGGTGGCGCAGGTGCCGGTGCTGAGCGCCGAACCGGGCACCCTCGGGCAGCGGCTCGGCACCGTGATGATCGGCGAACGGTCGCCGACGATCTGGCAGCGGGCCCGCGACGGTGCCGGCAACCTCGCCATCTTCCTGGGCATCGCCAGTCTCGTCGGGATCGCCGGGTCCTGGCTGGAGGCCCGGCGGATCAAGCACCAGACGTTGGGGCTGGAGCCGCGGGAGATCGCCGGGCTCGCCGAGTACCGGGAGGCGATGCTCTACGGGATCGCCGAGGGGGTGGTCGCACTCGACCCGCAGCACCGGATCACGATGGTCAACGCGGTCGGCCGGGCCCTGCTCGACCTGCCCGAGGACTGCGCCGGGCGGAGTCTCGCCGAGCTGGGCATCGACGGGCGGTTGCACGACGTGCTGAGCGGCAGCGAGCTGGGCGAACGCGACGAGGTGGTGGTCCGCGGCGGCCGGGTGCTGGTGATGAACCGGATGGCGGTCGCCAAGGACGGGCGGCGGCTCGGGTCGGTCACCACGCTGCGGGACCGGACCGAGCTGGCGCGGCTGGAGCGCGAGATGGGATCGTTCCGGAGTTCGGCCGAGGTGCTGCGGGCGCAGGCGCACGAGTTCGCCAACCAGCTGCACACCATCTCCGGGCTGATCCAGATCCGGGACTACGACGAGGTGGTGCGGTACGTGAACGCGCTGGCCCGGCACCGTGAGTCGCTCGACCTCACGCTGACCAGCCGGATACACGACACGGCGGTGGCGGCACTGCTGATGGCGAAGTCGGCACAGGCCGCCGAGCGCCGGGTACGCCTGCGCATCTCGGAGGGCACCCATCTGGGCCGGCTGCCCGCGGACCGATCGGCGGACGTGGCCACGGTCGTCGGCAACCTGGTCGACAACGCGGTCGACGCGGCCGCCGCCGGCCCGCCTCCCGCTGCCGGCCGCCCCTCCTCCGCCGCCCACCCGTCCTCCGCCGCCCACCCCTCCTCCGCCGCCCACCCCTCCTCCGCCGGCGATCTCGAGCCGGAGGCGTGGGTGGAGGTCGAGTTGCGGCAGGATTCGACGGCGGTGGAGATCGTGGTCCGGGACTCCGGGCCGGGGGTGGCGCCGGAGCTGGCGCAGGAGGTGTTCTCGCACGGGTTCACCACGAAGGCGGCGCAGGGTGGCGAGCGCGGCATCGGGCTGGCGCTGACCAGGCTGATCTGCAAGCGGCACGGCGGCGAGGTGGCCGTCACGAACACTCCGGACGGCGCGATGTTCACCGCGCGGCTGACCGTCCCGGAGAGGATGACGACATGATCGGCGTCCTGGTCGTCGACGACGACTTCATGGTGTCGCGGATCCATCGCGGTTTCGTCGAGCAGGTGCCTGGCTTCCGGGTGGTCGGCACAGCGCACACCGGGCAGGAGGCGATCGACGCCGCGGCCGCGCTCACCCCCGACCTGATGCTGCTCGACCTCTACCTGCCGGACATGTTCGGGCTCGACGTGGTGGTGCGGTTGCGGGCGGCCGGGCACGACTGCGACGTCATGGTGATCACGGCGGCGAAGGAGGCCGACGCGGTCCGCGCGGCGGTCCGGCACGGGGTGGTGAACTACCTGCTCAAGCCGTTCGGGGTGGACGATCTGCGGCAGCGGCTGGAGCAGTACGCCCGGCGCCGTTCCGGACTCGACGGGGTGCTGGTGCGCGACCAGGCCGACGTGGACCGGGCACTCGCCCGGGCCGGCGCCGCACCGGCCGCCGGCCTACCCAAAGGGCTCAGCCCCGAAACGGCGCGGCTCGTGGAGCAGGCGCTGCGGTCGGCGGCGGAGACCCTGTCGGCGGCCGAGTGCGCCGACCGGATCGGGATCTCCCGGGTCAGCGCCCGGCGTTACCTGGAGCACCTGCGCGACAGCGGCCGGGCCGAGGTGCGGCTGCGCTACGCGGTCCCCGGCCGGCCGGAGCACCGGTACCGATGGGTCAGCGGCTGACGAGGCCTCTTGCGTTCAGGCGGGGCGGGTGGCCGTACCGGAAGAGGCCTTTTGTTCGAGGATGTCGCGGAAGGCGCGGGCGGCGGGTGAGGCCGCGCCCGCGGTGCGCTGGGCGGTGAAGATCGTGCGGCGCGGGGAACCGGTGAGTTGCAGGAGCCTCGCGGATGTTTCGCGGCCGGCCCAGATCAGGTCGGGGATGAGGGCGACGGCGTTGCCGGACTCGACGAGTCGCATGTGGGCCTGGAGGTCGGCCGTCTCGTAGCGGACGTCGGGTTCGAAGCCGGCGACGCGGCAGACCTGCTCGGCGAAGTGGCGGGACGCGGCGCCGCGTGGCTCCATCACCCACGGCATGTGGCGGGCACTGTCGAGGGAGTCGACCGGGTGCAGTGACTCCGTCTCCGACGGGAGCGCCAGGCGGATCGCGTCGGTGGTGAGGTCGCGCCGGTCGAGGCCGGGATGGTGTGGCGCGGCGTGCGCCGGGTACTGCTCGGCGATGACCATGTCGAAGTCGCGGGCCCACGTCTCGCGCAGCGCCTCCTCGGGTTCGCGCTGGACCATCTCGACACGGACGTCGGGGTGACGCTGAGCCATCGCACGGAGGGTGGTGGGCATGAAGGCGAGCGCCGCGGACTGGAAGACGGCGACCCGGACCCGGCCGGTGACCCGGGTCGCGGCGGCCTGCAGACGGGTCTCGGCACGCTCCAGGGTGTCCAGGACCTCGCCCACCGACTCGACCAGGACCTCGGCCTGCGGGGTGAGCTGGACCCGGCGGCCGGCCTTGCGCAGCAGCTGGGTGCCGGTCTCCTTCTCCAGCTGGCTGAGCTGCTGGCTGACCGCCGACGGGGTGAAGTTGAGGGCCTCGGCGACCGCGGCGATCGTGCCCCGGACGGCGAGTTCGCGGAGCAGGATCAGACGGCGGATCTCCAGCATCCCGTCACGTTAGCTGAACTTAACTACACCACTAACAAAGCATCGCTTTTCCTTACCTGATTCGGGACGCAGACTGTTGCGCATTACGGAAGGAGCATCCCGATGTCTGAGATCGCCGAAGAGACGATCGCCCTTGTCCGGCGCTGGCTGCGCGAGGCGGCGTCGATCCCGGTCGGCGGTTCAGCCGCGCAGCTCGCCGGTGTTCTTCGCGATCCGAACGGGCTCGCGTTCACCGTGGGCTTCGTGGACGGGGTGATCCGGCCGGAGGACGTCCGGGTCAGCGCACGCACTTTGTCAGACTTGTCCCAGAATATCCCGTCATTTCTTCCGCGGCATCTGCGTCTCGCTGTCCGCGCGGGCGGCGCGCTTGCGCCCCTCATGCCGGGCATTGTCGTTCCTGTCGCTCGGCGCGCACTGCGTCACATGGTGGGACATCTGATCGTCGACGCGACCGACGCTCGCCTCGGCAAGGCGATCAAGCGGATCCGAAAGCGAAATGTCCGACTTAACGTAAATCTCCTCGGCGAAGCGGTCCTCGGCAAGAACGAGGCGACCCACCGCCTGAAGAGCACCGAGAAACTCCTCGCCCGCCCGGACGTCGACTACGTCTCGATCAAGGTCTCCTCCGCCGTCGCCCCGCACAACCCATGGGCGTTCGACGAAGCCGTCGAGGAGATCGCCGGCAAACTCCTGCCGCTGTTCACGCTGGCCGCCGCCGAGCGCAAGTTCGTGAACCTCGACATGGAGGAGTACAAGGACCTCGACCTCACGATCGCGGTCTTCACCAGGCTCCTCGACCGCCCCGAACTGCTCGGCCTCGAAGCCGGCATCGTGCTCCAGGCCTACCTGCCGGACGCGCTCAGCGCCATGATGCGCCTCCAGGTGTGGTCGGCGTCCCGGCGCGAGCGCGGCGGCGCCGGCATCAAGGTCCGCCTGGTCAAGGGGGCCAACCTGCCGATGGAACGGGTCGAGGCCGAGCTGCACGGCTGGCCGGTCGCCACCTGCGACAGCAAGCAGGCCACCGACACCAACTACAAGCGGGTCCTCGACTACGCGCTGCACCCGGACCGGATCCGTAACGTGCGTCTCGGCGTGGCCGGGCACAACCTGTTCGACGTCGCCTACGCCTGGGTTCTGGCCGGTGAACGCGACGTCCGCGACGGCATCGAGTTCGAGATGCTGCTCGGCATGGCCGAGGGCCAGGCCGAGGCGGTCCGGCGCGAGGTCGGCGGTCTGTTGCTCTACACGCCGGTGGTACGCCCGGAGCAGTTCGACGTGGCGATCGCCTACCTGATCCGCCGTCTCGAAGAGGGCGCGAGCTCCGACAACTTCATGTCGGCGGTGTTCGAACTGCACAGTGACTCGGCTCTGTTCGAGCGGGAGAAGGACCGTTTCCTCGCCTCGCTGGCCGACCTGGACTCCGAGGTCCCGCAGCCGCACCGGGTGGCCGATCGCTTCGCCGCCGTCCCGCGGTCGACTCCCGGCTCATTCGTCAGCACCCCCGACACCGACCCGGCCGTCGCCGCCAACCGCACCCGGGTCCGCGAGGTCCTGGCCCGGGTCGAGTCGTCCACGCTCGGTGCCGACGTGCCGCGGATCAGCGACCGCGAGCACCTGGACGAGGCCCTGGAGAAGGCGGCCGCCGCGAATTGGGGCGCCGCCGACCGCCGGGCCGTGCTGCACGCCGTCGGTGACGCGCTGGAGGAGCACCGGTACACGCTGCTCGAGGTGATGGCCGCCGAAGCCGGCAAGACGATCGACCAGGCCGACCCCGAGGTGTCCGAGGCGATCGACTTCGCCCACTACTACGCCGAGCTGGCTGGTGCTCTGCTCGAAACCGACGGCGCCGTCCCGGTTCCGGCCCGGCTCACCCTGGTCACGCCGCCGTGGAACTTCCCGGTCGCCATCCCCGCCGGATCGGTGCTGGCCGCCCTCGCCGCCGGATCCTCGGTCGTGCTCAAGCCGGCCGGGCCCACCGAACGCTGCGGAACCGTGCTGGCCGGCATCCTCCGCGACGCCCTCTCCGCCGCCGGAGCCGACCCGAACCTGGTCACCCTGCTCCAGGTCGACGAGGGCACCCTCGGCCGGGAGCTGATCGCGCACCCGCTCGTCGACCGGGTCATCCTGACCGGCGCCTACGAGACCGCCGAACTGTTCCGGTCGTTCCGCCAGGACCTGCCGCTGCTCGCCGAGACCAGCGGCAAGAACGCCGTCATCGTCACCCCCAGCGCCGACCTCGACCTGGCCGTCAAGGACGTGGTGTCGTCGGCGTTCGGGCACGCCGGCCAGAAGTGCTCGGCGGCGTCGCTGGTCGTGCTGGTCGGCAGTGTCGCCCGGTCACAGCGGTTCCGCACCCAGCTGCTGGACGCGGTGTCGTCGCTCGAAGTGGGATATCCGGCGGACGCGCGTACCAAGATGGGCCCGCTCGTCGAACCGGCCGCCGGGAAACTCCTCGACGGGCTGACCACGCTCGGCGCCGGTGAGACGTGGCTCGTCGAACCCCGCAAACTCGATGACTCGGGCAAACTGTGGAGCCCCGGCGTGCGGGACGGGGTGGCCCGCGGGTCGGCCTACCACCGCACCGAGTACTTCGGCCCGATCCTCGGCATCATGACCGCCGACACCCTCGACGCGGCCATCGACATCGTGAACGAGGTCGACTACGGCCTGACCTCGGGCCTGCACTCGCTCGACGAGGACGAGATCCGGACCTGGCTCGACCGGATCCAGGCCGGCAACCTGTACGTCAACCGCGGCATCACCGGCGCGATCGTGCAGCGGCAGCCGTTCGGCGGATGGAAGCGCTCGGCGGTCGGGCCCGGCACGAAGGCCGGCGGCCCCAACTACCTGGTCGGCCTCACCGGCTGGGCGTCCCGGCCGGCGACCTCCGGCGCCGAGATCACCCACCCCGGGGTACGGGCACTGCTCGCCTCCTCGTCGACGGTGCTCGACGCCGCCGGACGTGCCTCGGTGGAACGTGCCGCCCGCAGTGACGCCGCGTTCGATTTCAGCACGCCGTCGGACGTCACCGGGCTAGCCGTGGAACGCAACGTCCTCCGCTACCTGCCGGTTCCGGTCACCGTCCGGCTCGCTACCGACGGCTCGGTCACCGACCTGGTCCGGGTCCTCGCGGCCGGCGTGCTCACCGGCTCCGACCTGCGGGTCTCCAGCGCGGTCCCGCTGCCCGAGGCGCTGGCCGCCCGCTGCCCCGGCCTCACCGTCGAGGACGACGCGACGTTCGCGGCCGGCCTCACCGCGGGCCGGGTCCGCCTGATCGGCGGCGACGCACCCGCACTGGCCGCCGCCACCGGCGGACGCCCTGACCTGGCGGTCTGGTCGGGACCAGTCACCGAGGCCGGACGCGTCGAGCTGCTGCCGTTCCTGCACGAACAGGCGATCAGCATCACCGCCCACCGATTCGGCAACCCGCTCCCCCTGGCGGCCGCGGTCCTTTAAACCCTCCTTCCCGGTACGCCCTCCTTCCCGGTACGCCCTCCTTCCCGGTACGCCCTCCTTCCCGGTACGCCCTCCTTCCCGGTACGCCCTCCGAGCGCTCCCCGCCCGGAGGGCGTTCCCACACCGCCCGCCGCCTGCTCCGCCTGACCGACGCCCCGCAAGCTCACCCGACCGCCAGCCGTCGCCCACAACGCCCTCGCCACCCGAAACACACCAGACCGACGGCCGACGAACCCACCCGACCGCCAGCCGTCGCCCACAACGCCCTCGCCACCCGAAAGACACCTGACCGACGGCAGCCGTGGTCAGGCGCCGAAGCGACGGTTGCGGGCCGCGTAGGAACGCAGCGCCCGGAGGAAGTCGACCTTGCGGAAGCCGGGCCAGTAGACGTCGCAGAAGTGCAGCTCCGAGTAGGCGGCCTGCCACAACAGGAACCCGGACGTCCGCCGTTCCCCGCTGGTGCGGATGACCAGGTCCGGGTCGGGCTGACCGCCGGTGTACAGGTGGGCGGCGATCCGCTCGGCGGTGAGCCGCTGCGCGATGTCGGCGGCGCTGTACCCGGCACTCGCCTCCTCGTCGAGCAGAGAACGGATGGCGGTGACGATCTCCTCTCGCCCGTCGTAGCCGATGGCGATGTTCAGGTGGAAGCCACCGTCCCCGGTGGACTCCGCGAGCACCCCCGGAGCGTCCCGGGTGGAGTCCGCGGCCAGCTTCAGGGCGTCGCGGGTGGAATCCGGAAGCACTTCGAGACGACCGGCCAGATGGAGCCGCCACACGCTGGACGGCCGGGACAGCCGCTCGGCCACCACCTCCTCGATCATCCGCATCAGGTTGCCGACCTCACCGGCATCGCGTTTGCGCACGTTGTCGACCGACGCGACGAAGACCGTGACGTGCCGAATCCCCATCTCCACGCACCAGCCGAGCACCTCGTCCAGGTGCTCGGCGCCGTACCGGTGCCCGACGCGCGCGTCCTCGAACCCCATCTGCCGGGCCCACCGCCGGTTGCCGTCCATCACCATCGCCAGATGGCGCGGCAGGTTCGCCCCGTCGAGGCGCTTCCGGAGCCGCCGCGCGTAGCCCGTGTACACCAACTTCTGCAAGGCAGTCATGCCGGACACCGAACCACCCCGCGCCCCGGCCACTTCCCCGAAACCGCACCCTTCACCGAATCCGCACGGATCGCACACACCACCGCCACACCCCACCCGAGTGGGATCGAGGGGTCAGGCCCGCAAACGATCCGCCCGTCGGGTTGCCCGTGGATCGGCTGCTGGGGCTACCGGTCCACTGCCGGCTCTACCGGTTCATTGCCGGCTCTACCGATCCACTGCCGGCTCTACCGGTTCATTGCCGGCTCTACCGATCCACTGCCGGCCGCCATGGCCGACTGCGCCTTGCGCCGCGACCGCACCGTGAGCGCCGTGGGAGCCAGCAGCGTCGGTCAACGCACCCAATCCGCGACCGTGGGCTCCCATCGCCGCTATAGCAGCGCTCAGCGATCCCCATCAAGGGATTGGGTGCGTTCATCCTCCCGGTAACGCGTGAGGACGACGGTGAGATCACACGGTCGCGTTGCGGGTGCTCCCGTCGTCGTTGCGGATGGAGCAGAACCGTTCCACGATTCGACCAAAACCGACAAAAAATAAAGAAAGGACAGGAACGGGAGGCCGTGGACGGGATGGCCAGCCGAAACGTTGAACGGGCAACCGGCGCCGGAACGCGGAACGGGCAGGCAAGGCCGGCAAGGCGGGCGAGTAAGACGGGGCGGAGGGACGACGGGCGAGCGGGGGCGGAGGGGGCGAGGTGCGGGCGGCGCGGAGGGCGACGAGCGGGCAGCGCGGAGGGCGACGTGCCGGCAGCGCGGAGGGCGACGTGCCGGCAGCGCG
>NZ_JBHSBL010000026.1:293533-334208 GCF_042650585.1 Actinoplanes subglobosus | reverse complement strand
GGGTGTGGGAGAGTAGGACGCCGCCGGACTCAACGTATGGAAAGGCCCACCCGGGTATCGGGTGGGCCTTTTCGTGTTTCCGGGACGCGACGACGAGGGCGGTCGCGGCGCAGCCGGGGACTGGGATCTTGCGGTTGGGGAGCGGTGGCCGTACCCGAGAAAGGTTGTCCTTCTTGACAGGGAAGGCTCCGGTTGGGCATAGAAGTGAGTAACGCGGGGCCGACCGGTGCAGGACCAGTGCGAGGGAGGGACGATGCGGATCAGCGACATTCTGCGGGTCAAGGGCGGGCAGGTGGTCACTGTCGAGCCCGATGCGAGTATCGAGCGGTTGTTGGCAGTTCTGGCGGAGCACGGGATCGGTGCGGCCGTGGTGTCGCGGGACGGTTCGGTGGTGGACGGGATCGTCAGTGAGCGGGACGTCGTGCGGGCTCTCGCGGCGCGCGGGGCGGCGGTGCTGACGGAACCGGTGAGTGCGATCGCGACCGCCCAGGTGCGCACGGTCAGTCCGGAGGCGCAGCTGGAGGACGTGGAGCGGCTGATGACCGAGCGGCGGTTCCGGCACGTGCCGGTCGTCGTGGACGGGGCGCTGCGCGGCGTCGTCAGCATCGGTGACGTGGTGAAGAACCGGATCGGGGAGCTCGAGGACGAGCGGAGCACCCTGGCCGGCTACATCACGGGAGAGCGGGTCTGAAAAAGCCGGTGCCACCGCCCTGAAGGCGGTGGCACCGGATTCGGTCACCGGTGGAGCAGGGCGGCTAACCGGTTTCGTCCCCGTGCCGCTGACTTCGCCGAGCGTCGCCGGCTCACGAGCACGGCGGCCGCCGCCGCGACGGCCAGCACCAGGGTTGTCGCGGTAACCGTCTTCTTGGGATTTCGGCGTACGGTTTCGGTCACCCGCTGGCGCGCGTGCTCGGATGTGCCGTTGATGTCGGCGGGGACCTCACTGATCGTGGGCTGGTTCGTGGTCATCGCTCACCTCTCCGGAGAGACTCGCAGGGCCTGCTCGGCCGTATGCCCGTCGTGGGGTGGGATTCAACCCTGCGTAACGGTTCATTCACGCTCCAGGGCCGACGCTAATCCGACAGCACCGCGGGCGTTGTCGTCGATCCGACAGGACTAACCCTCTCGGGAGCGGTGCCGTTGATGATCGGGACGGCGACGGTGCGGGAATCGGTGAACAGGTAGGCCTGGGTGTCCTCGATCGGCACATAGGCGTGCGAGGTCACGCCGGGTGGGGCCACGTCGTCGGCGTCGGACTGCAGGCGGTCGCGGGTGAGCGGCTGGTTCGCCGTCACCGGCCGGGTGTGCGGGATCAGGGCGCCCGCGCTGCGGGGCACGTTGACCAGCACCGGCCTGATGTTGCCGCGGACCACTTCGGCGAGTTCGGCGAGGGCCCGGCGGACCGTCTCGCGGCCGGTTCGGGCGAAGTCGCCGACCAGCAGCACCTGGTCGCTGACCGCGGCGAGGGCGATCGCGTCCGCGGCGGTGAGCACCGCCGGCGAGTCCAGGACGACCACGTCGGCGTGATCCCGGACGGACCGCAGTACCGTGGCGATCCGGTCACTGTCCAGCAGGTCGACGTGGCCGCCACCGGGGACGAGACGACGGTGGCCGGCGGGCAGCAGGCGCAGGTTCCGTACCCCGGTGTCCTCCAGCACGTCGCCGGCCGCGGCGTCACCGTCGAGGAGCATGGTGAGGCCGCGGTCGCCGGGCGCCTGGAAGACCCGGTGCAGCTGCGGGTTGCGCAGGTCGGCGTCGACGAGGACCACCTTGCGGCCGGTGCGGGCCAGGGTGACGGCCAGGTTCGCCGCGGTGGTGGTACGGCCCTGCCGGTCACCGGGACTGGTCACCAGGATCGTCGTGGCCCCGGTATCACGCAGCGACGGCAGCAGGCGGGACCGCAGGTAGCGGTAGGCCTCGGCGGCCGGCGACGCGGGTTCACGGAGCGCGATCGGGGCGTCGGCGCCACGGGAGCGCCGGACGCGGGGGACGGTCGCCAGCACCGGGGCGCCGGCGAGTCGCGCGTAGTCCTCGCGGCTGCGGATCGTGCCGCGGGTGCGGGCCCGCAGGAACGCGGTCACGGTGCCGAGCAGCAGGCCTGCGGCGGCACCGGCACCCAGGTAGGGCAGGAGTGGCCGGGCGGCCGGTGCGGCGGGCAGGTTCGGCTCGCTGAGCACCGAGGTCTCGACGCGATAGGCGGCGTACGACTCGACGAGCGCCCGGGCCCGGACGCGGGCACTGAGCGGGTTCTCGGCGGTGTAGACGAACCGCAGCACGTTCGCCCCCGGCACCGCCTCGACGGTCAGGCCGTCCAGGAACGTGGTGGTGTCCTGGGCGACCCGCCCGGCGGCGGGCAGCGCGACCAGGTCGGAGAGGACGACCTGGCGTTCGTCCTCCAGGTCACGTCCGGTCCCGACGAGCACGGTGGCCTCGGATTCGTAGCCGGCCGGTGCCGACCGGTGCAGACCCCAGGCGGTGCCGACGGCCGCTGTGGTCACCACCAGTACCCAGGGACCGTATCGGCGCAACAGTCGTGCGGTGCGCCCGTACGTCGTCATCGCTGGTGGTCCTCCCCGTCGCCTGACTCTCAGGCCGGGAATTCTTCCACCGTCCGGTCACTCTCCGCGTCGATCGTTCCGGCGATTCTGGACGCACTCAGCGGACCACGGTCAGCCCGGCCCGGCGCGGCGATCGCAACCGCCGGACCGTGTTGACGGTGAGCGGAGCCAGGAACAGGACGGCGGCGTCGCGCACGAACGGGATGACGGCGTCGGAGGCCGACGAGCCGGTGTCGATGACGCCCCAGATCACCGCCGACACGGCCGCCGTCAGCAGCGCGGCACCGGCGAGCAGCGGAAGCGCGGTGGCCGGACGGCGGAACCGGTCGCCGTGACCCCGCCAGTAGCCGGGCAGCCACCGTTCCACGAGCACCGCGAAGAGCAGGGCGGGGAGCACCGCCCACACCGCGACGGTCAGCGACATCATCAGGCCGGCGCCCTGGATCGTCGCGGCGACCGCCGCTGTCGTGGCCAGCATGATCACATCGAAGCGGCGGAGCCCGTGCCCGGCCTGCGCGATCAGCCAGACCGCGGCGACCACCACCGGCGCGAGCGGGAGGATCGGGATCAGCAGGACACCGAAGAACGCGGCCAGGTACACCGTCACGAACACGGCGGATCGCAGGACGTAGCGGGGGTTGCTCACGGCGGCGACGTTCGGCAGGCCACGGCCGGTCCTGAGTCTTCCGGCAAGAGCCCGGCAAAGTCCCGTTCCGATCAGGGCGGCCGGGCGTTCGGCGATTGCTTCCGCTTTCTTGCGGTTCACGTCATCCCGGGTATCCGGACGGCAGCGGTCGCATTCATGCGGCGCCCCGATCGTACGCATCATGACGCGCATCGATCGCCGTTACTTCGTGCTCGGCGGTGTCGCCACCGCCGGATCGCTCGTCCTGCCCTCGTCCGCCGTCGCCGCCACCCCGACCCCGTTCCAGCTCGGTGTCGCCTCGGGCGACCCGGACCCGACGAGCGTGGTGCTCTGGACACGGCTTGCGGTCAAACCGCTCAACGGTGACGGGCACGGTGGCATGCCGAGCCGGCCCGTCACGGTCCAGTGGCAGGTCTCGCCCAACTCCCGGTTCACCCGGATCGTGGCCTCGGGTTCGGTGAACGCGCGGTACACCGACGGCCACGCCGTCCACGTCGTCGCCCGTGGCCTGCAGCCGGGGGCTTCGTACTTCTACCGGTTCCGGGCGCTCGGGCACCTGTCCCCGATCGGGCGGACCCGGACCACCCCGGCCGCCGGGACCTACGGCCCGGAACTGCGGATCGCCGTCGCCTCCTGCGCCAACTACGAGAACGGGTACTACACGGCGTACCGGCGGATCGCCGAGGAGGACCCGGGGATGGTGCTGTTCCTGGGCGACTACATCTACGAGGACACCGGGGTTACGGGGCGGGTCCGGTCGCATGCCGGCGGCGAGACGGTGACGCTCGGCGACTACCGGCGGCGGTACGCGCAGTACCGTTCCGACCCCGATCTGCAGGCCGCGCACGCCGCCGCCCCGTGGCTGGTGGTGCCGGACGATCACGAGGTCGAGAACAACTACGCGGCTCTGGTACGGGGTAACACCCGGCCGGCGTTGACCGCGGCGCAGTGGCGTGCCCGGCGTGCGGCCGCCTACCGGGCGTACTACGAGAACATGCCGTTGCGATCGGCCACCTTCTACCGCCGGGTGCGCTGGGGCCGGCTGGCCAACTTCCACATGCTCGACACCCGCCGGTTCCGTGACGACCAGCCGTGCGGCGACTACTGGCAGGTGTGTGCCGCCGCCGACGCCCCGAACCGCACGATCACCGGGGCGGCCCAGGAGAAATGGCTGCTCGACGGCCTGGCCCAGCACGGGAGCGTCTGGGACGTGCTCGGCCAGCAGGTGTTCTTCGCGCGGTACTTCGACGACGTGGGCGGCGCCAACATGGACGCCTGGGACGGTTACCGGGACGCCCGTGACCGGCTTCAGCGGGGCTGGCTCCAGCGTGGGGTGCGTAACCCGCTGGTGCTGACCGGAGACGTGCACGCGGCGTTCGCCAACGATCTGCTGGCCGACTACCGTGATCCCGGCTCGGCGGTCATCGGCACCGAGCTGATCTGCACGTCGATCACCTCTGACGGGGACGGTACCTCGAAGCGGGAGGTGCCGTGGGCGGGCGTCAACCCGCACATCAAGTTCTACTCGGAACGGCGGGGGTACACGATGGTCACGATCGGGCGGCACGCGATCCGGGCGGACTTCCGGGTGCTGCCGAGGGTCAGCCGGCGGGGCGCGGCGGTCTCCACGGCGGCGTCGTTCGTGGTCGAGGCCGGGCGGCCCGGCCTGCACACGATCTGACCGGTGTCAGCGGGCGGCGCTGGTGAGGAACCGCAAGAGGGGGCGTAGTTCCTCCGGCACGCACGGCTCGGCCACCGTGCCGCGCCAGTGCCGCCCGCCGTACTCGACGGCCAGCTGGTAGCGGGTGAGGTCGGCGTCGGAGGCGGCACCGATCTCCGCACCGACCCGGGTCAGGTCGATCTGTTCGACCAGCCGGGCCAGCTGGGCGGCCTGATCGCGGGGGAGGGTGGCGGAGTCCAGCACGACGCGCAGCGACCGGTCCCGGAATCCGCCCGTCCGGCGCAGCTCGGCTCGTACGCGAGGGGTCACCCTTGCGACGGTGTCATCCGCGCGGCGCGGGCGCTGTCAGATCAAGGGCAGTCCGGCCTTCCCGATATCCAACTATGCCTATAGGTTTTACGCCGTGACATCGATTCAGCTCGCCGCCCTCGCGCTGGCCGCCGTCGTGGCGACCGGGCCGGCCGCCCCGCAGAACCCGTTCACCGCGCCGGCGGGTGGCGCCAGCACCCACGGCGACAGCGCCTCGGCCAAGACCTTCACCGGCCGTGGCCCGGCCGGCAGCGGTGCCAGGGCGACCCGCTACAACCTGCTCGCGGCCTGCCCGACCCTGCTCTTCGGCAGCGACAAGGCCCTGCTCGCGCTCTGCACCGAATACCTGGGGCAGGCGCCGGTGCTGAAGCTGATCGACAAGGCCGGCAGCGGCGCCCTCGCCTCCCTGCCGATCACCAAGGGCTCGCTGCTCGGTGGCGTCTACGCCTACCTCGACCAGCAGAACCAGGTGGTGATCGTCGACGGCAACCGTGACCTGCTGCGCATCGCGCACACGTCGAACTCGCTGACCGTCACGTCACGCCTCTCGCTGGCGAGCGCGATCGCCGCGGACGATGCCGTGGTCGGTGTGATCCCGGCCTATGACGGGCGGGTCTGGTTCGTCACCGCAGCAGGCACCGTCGGTGCCGTCGACACCGCGACCGGTGTCATCGCCACCCACGAGCTGCCGGATGGGGAGAAGGTCGCCAACAGCATCTCCACCGTGCCCGGCCGGTTCGCCGTCACCAGCGACCATGCCCTCTACCTCTTCGACACCACGACGGCCGCGCCGGCACTGCTGTGGCGCCATGCCTACGATCGCGGTGCGGCCCGCAAGCCGGGGCAGCTCAGCTGGGGGAGTGGGGCGACCCCGGTGTTCTTCGGGCCGGTGACCGGCCACGAGTACGTGGCGATCACCGACAACGCCGATCCACACCTCAACCTGATCGTCCTGCCCACCGACGGGCCGGCCGTCCCGGTCTGCGTGCGGCCCCTCTTCACCGACCAGGCCGCCAGCGGTACCGAGAACGCACCCGTCGCGGTCGGTCGCAGCATCTTCCTCACCAATACGTACGGCTACGACTACCCGAAGCTGCCGGATGACGCCGGGGCCAGCGTCCCGGCGGATGCCGACTTCACCGGTGGTGTGACCAGGGTCGATGTGGACGCTTCGGGGGCCGGCTGCTCGGTCACCTGGACGACCGCCACCAGGAGCGCTGCCCTGCCCCGGCTGTCGGTCACTGACGGCAAGCTCTACACGGTTGTTCAGGAGGGGCTGCTCAACACCTTCAGCCTGGCCGCGATCGACTCCGCCACCGGGGTGGTCAGCGATCGGACGACCCTCGGGTTCGGATTGGTCGATCCGCTGCAGACGGCCGGGACGGTCATCGATCGCACCTACTACCAGGGCACCGTCACCGGCCTCGTCCGGATCGAGCCGACCACCTGAGACCCGGCCCGGCCCGGCCGGTCAGCACTCGGGGCGGCCCAGGCGCCAGTAGCCCATGAACGCGACCGCACGCCGGTCGACGCCGCACTCGGAGACCAGGTGACGGCGCAGCGTCTTGATCACCGCCGCCTCACCGGCCAGCCACGCGTAGAAGCCGTCCGGAGCACCCGCCGACTCCTCCGGCACCTCCCACAGGATGCCGGCGTCGACGTCGACATCCTCCAGGGCGGCCGAGGCCGGGGCCGTGCAGTCGCCGAGCAGCTGCTGTGCGACCTCGCGCACCGCGGGGATCAGCGCGACACCGTGCTCGGCGCCGTCACGCGGCAGCCACGTCACCGTGAAGCCGGCCGGCTTGGTGATCTCCAGCCGGTCGGCGGACTCCGGGACTTCCAGCAGCGCGTGACCGACCGTGTCCGCCGGCAGGCGGGACAGGATCGACGCGATCGCCGGGACCGCCGTCTCGTCGCCGACCAGCAGGATCCGGCGGGTCGTGGCCGGCGGGTGGAAGTCGATGCCACCGGAGCCACCGGCGAAGTCGGCGTTGGGCCCGAGAATGCACATCGTCGAACCCGGGCCGGCGGCCACCGCCCAGCGCGACGCCGGGCCGTTCACCCCGTGCAGCACCATGTCGACGTCGATCTCACGCTGCTCGGCGCGAACGTCGCGAACCGTGTACGTCCGGATCGGGTTGCGCTGATCGTCGGGAAGCTCGCGCCACCGGGTGTACCAGTCGGGCCCGGTCGGCAGGTGCTCGTGGCCGGAGTCAGCCAGCGGCGGGATCAGCTTGATCCGCTGGTCCCACCCGTTGTCGGCGAACCGGCTCAGGTCGTCTCCGGTGAACGTCACCCGCAGGAAGTTCGGACTCAGCCGGACGATGCGGGCGACCTCGACCGGGAAGAACCGGAACGGGGACGCTTCGGTCGGCACGACGGTCTGGGTCACGGTCGCCTCCTCGTTTAGGTAACCCTAACCTAACCGCTGCCGGGTCCGGTGTCATCACCGGCCCCCTCCGCACCCCTTTCGCAACCATGATCATCCTGCGATTCCGCGTTCTCCCGCCGATCAGAACGGTCCCAGGGCGGGCCATCGCGTCCCGCCGGCCATCCGGTCCGGGCCGCATCCGTGCGTCCCGCCGACCGCATGGTCCGGGACGCGCCCGTGCGTCCCGCCGGGTCTGAACCGCCCGCGCTCGAAGGAGATGACATGCCGCAGACCCCGTCCGCAACGACCACGGCATTGACGTTCAGCGACGCCGATGCCCTGCCGTGGGTCGCGGACGACTGGGCCGCGGCCCTCCAGCCGCCCACCGTCCTGATCGCCGACGACGACGGTGACATCCGCGACCTGGTAGCCGTGAAGCTGCGCGCCGCCGGTTACCGCATCCTCGAGGCCGACAACGGCCGCACCGCCATGTCACTCGCGGTCAACGAGCAGCCCTCGCTGGTTCTGCTGGACGTCTCCATGCCCGGCCTCGACGGCCTCGGCTTCTGTTACGAGCTGCACTCCTCGCCGCAGACGGCCCACATTCCGGTGATCATCATCAGCGGCCGTGGAAGCCCGTCCGACATGATGCTGGGCGAGATGGTCGGCGCCGAGGACTACCTGGTCAAACCCTTCACGCCGGCGGAACTCCTGCGCCGCGTCGAACACCTGGTCCCTGCCCACATCTGATCGTTTCCGGTCACGGTTCGCCTGCCAGGCCCGCATTGCCGGCAGGCGGACCTTTTCTTTGTACGGCTACCCGCCCCGTACCGGAAAGGACGGGGTGCGCTCAGACCCGGAAACGCTGAACGACCTCGCGAAGCTCGCCGGCCACCTGGGTGAGTTCGCTGACCGACGACTCGGCCTCGCCGAGCGCCGCGGTGGTGGCCTGGGCGGCACTGGCGACGGCGTTGATGTTGCCGGCGATGACCGAGCTGCCGTTGGCCGCCTCGCCGATGCTGCGGGACATCTCGTTGGTGGTCGCGGTCTGCTCCTCGACGGCCGACGCGATGGTCACCTGGTAGTCGTTGATCTCCGAGATGATGCGGGAGATCTCCTGGATCGCGACGACGGCACTGGACGTGTCGGCCTGGATGGCCTCGACCCGGCGGGCGATGTCCTCGGTGGCCTTCGCCGTCTCCTGCGCCAGGTCCTTGACCTCGGTGGCCACGACCGCGAAGCCTTTGCCCAGTTCACCGGCCCGCGCCGCCTCGATGGTGGCGTTGAGGGCCAGCAGGTTCGTCTGCTCGGCGATCGCGGTGATCACCTTGACGACGTTGCCGATCTCCTCCGATGACGTGCCGAGCTTGGCGACCGTGTCGTTGGTCGTCTGGGCGACGCCGACCGCGCCGGAGGCCACCTGGGCGGCGTTGTTGGCGTTCTCGGAGATCTCGCGGATGGACGCGCCCATCTCGTCGGAGCCGGCGGCCACCGACTGGACGCTCGCCGACACCTCACCGGCCGTGCCGGCGACCAGGCCGGCCTGTTCGGAGGCCTCACGGGCCTCCGCGTCCAGGCGGGTGGTGATCGAGGTGAGGCGCTGGGTGACGTCGCTGAGGACCTCGGCGCCGTGGTTGAGCTGACGCACGCTGGTGAGCAGGCCTTCCCGGGCGCGGTTGGTGGCCTCTGCCATCCGGCCCAGCTCGTCGCGGGAGCGGACCTCGGCGGGCACTGTCAGATCGCCGTCGGCGACCGCGCGCAGCGCCGCGGAGACGGTCGCCAGCTGCCGTTTGATGAGGCGCATCACGCCGATGCCGACGAACGCGGCGATGACGAAACCGAGGGCGAGACCGCCGAGCGTCATCCACAGGGCGCGGTGGTAGGCGTCGTTGCCCTCCTTGGCCATCGCGTCGGCGT
The DNA here is from genome assembly GCF_042650585.1 of Actinoplanes subglobosus. NCBI lineage: Bacteria > Bacillati > Actinomycetota > Actinomycetes > Micromonosporales > Micromonosporaceae > Actinoplanes > Actinoplanes subglobosus. The sequence goes on along the minus strand of NZ_JBHSBL010000026.1, from coordinate 324,726 downwards.
CGGCCTCCTCGGCTGCCTGCAGATCGTTCATGGCGGTGGCCATCCCGGCGTCGCCCTTGTTGAAGGCGGCGAGGATGTCCTGCGGGGCAGGCATCTCGAAGCCGGCCGGTGGCGCCTCCCGGAAGATGATCACGTTACTGAGGGCACGGTGGTACTCGACGGCGTCGGTGAAGGCGGCCAGTTTCTCCAGCCGGTCGGTGGCGCCGGATTCGGTGGCGATCTCGCGGTAGGCGGCGAGCGCGTCGTCGATCCTGGCGGCGGCCGCGGTCTTGTCGTCGAGACCCATCTGCTTGAGGTCGGGGTTGTTGCCGGTGACACCCGCGTTGTACTTGAGGGCGCTGCGGAACCACTCGGTGAGGCCGTAACGCATGTTCGCGATCAGTTCCATGCTGTCGACATGCTGGTTCTTCATGTCCTGGAGGCTGTCGCGGAGGGTGGCGATCCGGGTGAGGGCTACCGCGGTGACGGCCACCGCGACGAGGGCCACGCAGGCGGCGGCGATAGTGCTCTTCATGAGCAGGCTGCGGTCGCCGAGGACGCGTTCCAGCAATGTGCGCCGGATCGGCGTCGGGGCGGTGTCCTGCTGCATCACCTCACTGTAGGAGCCGTTACGGGTGAATTCTGGCAGATTGCCCAGGAGGGCTAGCGGCCGCCGTGTACGAGAGCGATGCTGCACCGGGCCCGATGCAGCAGGTGCCGGCCGATCGACGGGCGCAAGGTCACCCGCAGCGCCCGCCGGACGCGTGCCCCGGCCACCACGAGCTGCGCGCCGGCCGCTGCCTCGGCCAGCACCTCGCCGGGCGCACCGACCAGGACCTCGGCGCTGACCGGGACGTGCGGGAACCGGCCGCGCCAGCAGTCCACCACCGCCTCCAGGCGACGGCGCTCGGCCGCGACGGCACTCAGGTTGGCGTCGCAGAGCAGGTCGCCGCCGCCGGGTGCCGGCCAGCCGTGCACCGCCCGGACCGCCACGCCGCGGACCGCGGCCTGCTCGAACGCGAACCCGAGAACCGTGGCGGCGGCCGGCGAGTCGTCCACCCCGGCCACCACCGGATCGGTGTCACGGGGCTCGCCCCGCACCACCACGACCGGGCAGCGGGCGTGCGCGCTCACCGACCCACTCGTCGAACCGAGCAGGGCCCGGACCGGCGAGTGCCGCGGACCGCCGACCACCACGAGTGCGGCCTCGGCACTGCGCTGGGCCAGGGCGACCGCGGCCGTGCCGTGCTCGACCCGGGTGCGCAACCGCACGCACGGGTGGGTGGTCGCGGCCGTCTCCAGGGCCCGGCCCAGCATCTCGCCGACCGCGTCGTCGGTGTCGGCGTCGGGATAGACCGCGGCGGCCGGCATCATCGCGGCGGCGGGGACGTAACTCGGCCACTCGTAGGCGTAGAGCAGCTCCACTGTGGCGCCGGTGCGCTGTGCCTCGTCGAGGGCCCATCGTGCGGCCTTGCGCGCGTCGGGCGAGCCGTCATAACCCACGACGATCCGCTGAGTGGCCACGGCGCCTCCTCCTACGTCCTCCCCTGATCGTCGTGGGTCGGCGTCACTTCTTCAAGACCGCCACGACGGCTTCGGCGACTCCTGTCGAGGAGGCCGGGTTCTGCCCGGTGACCAGGCGCCCGTCGGTGACCACGTGCGGCTGCCAGTCGGCGGCGCCGGTGTGTTTCGCGCCCAGCTCCTCGAGACGGCTCTGCAGCAGGAACGGCACGACCTCGGTGAGCCCGGCGGCGCTCTCCTCGCTGTCGGTGAACGCCGCCACCTGCCTGCCGGCGACCAGCGGCGTGCCGTCGGAGAGGGTGAGCCCGGTCAGGGCGGCCGGCCCGTGGCAGACCGCGGCCACCACGCCACCGCGCTCGTAGAGGTCACGGGTGAACCCGGCGAGGGCGGTGTCGGACGGGAAGTCCCACATGGCGCCGTGGCCGCCGGCGAACAGGACCGCGTCGTAGCCGGCCGGGTCGAGGTCGGCGAACCGTGGCGTGCCCGTCAGATCGACCTGCTCGGTGAACTCCCGCTGCACCGGGTCGGACAGGTCGGCGCCGTCGACCGGGGGCTCGCCGCCGGCCACCGAGGCGAACTCGACCGTGTAGCCGGCATCGCTGAAGACCCGCCACGGGTGGGCGGCCTCGGGGAGGTAGTAGCCGGTGGAACGCAGGCCGCCCAGGTCGCCGTGACTGGTGAGGCCGATCAGGATCGTGTTCGTCGTCATGCCTGAACCATGCCCCCGGGGAGCCATCGGGAACCAACAGAAAACCTGATGCCGGCAATAGGAATACTGATGTCGTGCTCGATCTGCTGCATACCTTCCTGGCCGTCTACCGCGCCGGCACGATGACCCGTGCCGCCGAGTCGCTCGGCCTGTCCCAGCCGACCGTCACCGGCCAGTTGCGCAGCCTGGAGGCGCGGATCGGGCAGCCGCTGTTCGTCCGCGGAGCCCGGGGCGTGACACCGACGGCGGTCGCCGACGACCTGGCCCGGCGTCTCGACGGGCCGATGGACGCGCTCGCCGGGGTGGCCTCCGGGCTGCTCGGGTTGCCGGCCGCCGGGCGGACCCTGCACCTGGGTGGACCGGCCGAGCTGATGAGTGCCCGGGTGCTGCCCGCGCTGGCCGGGGTGATCGCGGGCGGTACCGACGTCCGGGTGCGCCTCGGCCTGGCCGACGACCTGCTCGCCGAGCTGTCCGACGGGCGGCTCGACCTGGTGGTCAGCGCGATCCGCCCGCGCCGCGCCGGGCTGCACGCCGAGCCGCTGTGTGACGAGGAGTTCGTGCTGGTCGCGGCACCGGGGGTGGACTTCTCCCGGCTCCTCGCCTACGCCGAGGAACTGCCGATCATCCGGCGCTGGTGGCGGCACGTGCTGGGTGTGCCGCCACCGAGGCGGGCGGCCCTGGTCGTACCGGATCTGCGCGCTCTGCGGGCCGCGGCGGTCGCCGGGGTCGGCGCGACCGTGCTGCCGCGGTACCTCGTGGAGGAGGAACTGCGGTCCGGGGCGCTCGTCGACCTGATGCCGACCGAGGATCCGCCGATCAACACGCTCTATCTGGCCACCCGGACCGCGGCCCGGGATCTGGGCGGTGTCCGTGACGCCCTGATTTCGGCGGCTGGTAACTGGTGAACGTTACCGGGATCACCCATCCACGGTGCGGGATCGGAAACAAGGAGTTGATCTGAGGCGGATATCGTCCTCGCGCCGGGCCTGGGTTTACCACCTGTTTATCAGTGTTGTTCAGGCTTAGCGGAGTACGCCCCGAGTACGCCAGTTTGAGGAGAAAACGCACAATGGCTGTCAAGGCCGAGTACCTCTGGGTCGACGGAACCCAGCCCACCGCGAAGCTGCGCTCCAAGACCAAGATCCTCGCCCCCGGCGAGAAGCCCGGCATCTGGGGCTTCGACGGATCCAGCACCAACCAGGCGCCCGGTGACAAGTCCGACTGCGTTCTCCAGCCGGTGTTCGTCTGCCCCGACCCGATCCGGGGCGGTGACAACATCCTCGTGCTGTGCGAGGTCGAGCTGATCGACGGCACCCCGCACCCGACCAACACCCGCGCCCCGCTCCGCGCGGTCGCCGAGAAGTACGCCGACCAGGAGGCGATCTTCGGCATCGAGCAGGAGTACACCTTCTTCAAGGACGGCCGCCCGCTCGGCTTCCCGGTCGGCGGCGGCTACCCGGCCCCGCAGGGTGGCTACTACTGCGGCGTCGGCGCGGACGAGGTCTTCGGCCGTGAGATCGTCGAGGAGCACATGGACGCGGTGCTCGCCGCGGGCCTGCACCTCTCCGGCATCAACGCCGAGGTCATGCCCGGTCAGTGGGAGTTCCAGATCGGCCCGGTCGGCGCTCCGCTGGTCGCCGACGAGCTGTGGGTGGCCCGCTGGCTGCTTTACCGCATCGCCGAGAAGCACGGCGTCTCCGCCACCCTCGACCCCAAGCCGGTCAAGGGCGACTGGAACGGTGCCGGCGCGCACACCAACTTCTCCACCAAGGCCATGCGTGAGGGCTACGACGCGATCATCGCGGGTGCCGAGGCGCTGGGCAAGAAGCGCCAGGAGCACGTCGACGGCTACGGTGCCGGCATCGACCAGCGCCTCACCGGCCTGCACGAGACCGCCCCGTGGACCGAGTACAGCTACGGCGTCTCCGACCGCGGCGCGTCGGTGCGCATCCCGTGGCAGGTCGCCAAGGACGGCAAGGGCTACATCGAGGACCGTCGTCCGAACGCCAACGTGGACCCGTACGTGGTCACCCGCCTGCTGATCGACACGATCTGCTCCGAGCTGGCCTGATCGGTCTCTTCGAAAGCCACCGCGCGTACGCTCGCGCGGTGGCTTTCGACGTTCTTCCCGGCGATTCCACGTCGCCGGTGATCCTGCACGTTCCGCATTCCTCCCGGCAAATCGTCGAATCCGGGCTATTTCCTGAAATGGTCGCGGAGGAATTGGATCAGCTGACCGACGCGCACACCGATCTCATCGCGTTTCGTGCCGCCGACCTCGCGGAGAAACGGCCGTGGATCTTCGTGAACCGGCTGTCGCGGCTCGTCGTCGACCCCGAGCGATTCGTCGAGGACGAGATGCTCGCCGTCGGCATGGGCCCGGTCTACACCCACGGCCACGCGGGGCGACGGTTGCGCGCCGATGACCCGGCCCGCGACGCGATCCTCCTGGAGACCCTCTTCCAGCCGTACGCCGAAGCGATGACCACCCTCACCGGGCGACGTCTGGCCGCCACCGGGCGGGCGCTGGTGCTCGACGTGCACTCCTATCCGACCGCGCGGCTGCCCTACGAACTGCACGGCGACGGCCCCCGCCCACCCGTGTGCCTCGGCACCGACCCGTTCCACACCCCGGAACCGCTGATCGCCGCCGCCCGGTCCGCGTTCGGCGACACCGGCTTGAACAGCCCGTTCGCCGGATGCTACGTCCCGCTCGAGTACTACCACCGCGACCCCGCCGTCCAGGCGCTGATGGTCGAGGTCCGCCGTGACCAGTACATGATCGAACCCGGCGGCGCGCCCACCGGCGGTCTCGAACGCATCGCCCGGGCCCTGGCCACCCTCGTCGATACCGTCCCCCGGACGGGCTGACCGGCGATCGCACCTATTTCGTGGCAAGGATGACATGATGGCCGAGGCAGGCGGGCGGCCGCCGGGAAGGGCACGGCGATCGATGGCGAACTTCGAGGCGCGGACCTCCGCCGCGAGCGGCCGGATCACGGTGTCCCTGACCGGTGAGTGCGACCTGTCGACCCGGGAGCATCTGACCGCCGTCCTGCTCGACGCGGTGCACCGGGCCCGGGCCGTCTTCGTCGACCTGGCCCGCCTCACGTTCATCGACTCCAGCGGGGTGCACAGCCTGATCACCGCCCATCACGCCGCCAAGCAGACCGGCGGGCACGTCTACGTGATCAACGCGGCCGGCCCGGTCGCGGCGGTCCTCGAGATCACCGGCCTCGACACGCTGCTGGGCGCCCCCGCCGAGGAGCGCCGCCATGTCTGACCTCTCCGCCGAGGCCGTCGACGGCATGTTCTACGAGGTTCCCGACGACCTCCGTCGCGTCCGTGTCTTCGTCACCGAGCGGGCGCTCGCGCTCGGCCTGCCGGAGACCCGGATAGAGGTGCTCACCCTCGCGGTCAGCGAGCTCACCACCAACACGCTCCAGCACACCAGCGGCGGCGGCCACATCCGGATCTGGGCCGAGGACGGCCGCCTGGTCTGCGACGTCGTCGATCAGGGCCCGGACCGCCCGTTCGGTCGCGCCATGCCGGCCGCCGAGGCGGTCCGGGGCCGGGGGCTGGCCATCGTCGAACGGGTCTGCGACGCCGTCTACACCACAGCGGTGCCCGGCGGGACGCTCGTACGAATCTGCCTGAATCTATGAAGTTTCTGTAGTCGCGTGGTCGGTGCGGCATCTACACGGTGTCCCCTGCATCCCCATGCGAAAGGAACATCCCCATGTTCCCCTCAAGACGACGCCACGGCCTGGTCGCCGCCGGTGTCCTGACGGTGGCCGTGCCGGCCGGACTCGTGGCCGTGTCCATGCTCCCGGCGGACGCGGCGACGACCCCGGTCGCCGGCGGTGTCTACACTCTGGCCTCCGGATCCAGCGGCAAATGCGTGGACGTCACCGGCGCCTCGGCGGACAACTCGGCGCCGCTCGTCCAGACCGCCTGCAACGCCGCGCTGACCAACCACCAGTGGAAGGCCGTCGCCCAGGCGAACGGCCAGTTCAACCTGGCCAACGGCAACAGCGGCCGGTGCGTCGACGTACCCTCCGCCGGCACCACCTCCGGCCTCCAGCTCCAGCAGTACGGCTGCGGCGACGGCACCAAGACCAACCAGCTCTGGACCTTCACCGCCTCCACCGCCGCGACCGGGAAGTTCCTGGTCAAGAGCGTCGCCACCGGCCTGTGCGTCAGCAACAAGGACGGCTCCACCGCCGGCAACAACCCGATCGTGCAGGAGACCTGCTCGGACATCGCCCGCATGCAGTGGAGCTTCAACTACGTCTCCGGCCCGACGGCCACCCCGACGGCCACCTCGTCCACGCCACCGGCCACCGGCCGCCAGATGGAGGACCTCGACCGCGGCCTGATCAGCGTCCGCTCGGGCAGCGCCAACCTGGTGTCGTGGCGGCTGCTCGGCACCGAGGCACCGTCGACCGGCTTCAACGTCTACCGCGCCGGCACGAGGCTGAACTCGTCGCCGGTCACCGGCTCGACGAACTACCTCGACGCGGGTGCGGCCGCGAACGCCTCCTACACGGTCCGGGCCGTCGTCAACGGCACCGAACAGGCCGACTCGCCCGCGTCACTGACCTTCGCCAACGGCTACCTCGACGTGAGATTGCAGGTCCCGGCCGGTGGCACGACGCCGGACGGGGTCGCCTACACCTACTCGGCCAACGACGCGTCGGTCGGTGACGTGGACGGCGACGGCGACTACGAGATCGTCGTGAAGTGGGACCCGTCTAACGCCAAGGACAACTCGCAGTCCGGCTACACCGGCAACGTCTACGTCGACGCCTACACCCTGCAGGGCGCCCGTCTGTGGCGCATCGACCTGGGCCGCAACATCCGCGCGGGCGCGCATTACACCCAGTTCCAGGTGTACGACTACGACGGCGACGGCAAAGCGGAAGTAGCCATGAAAACCGCCGACGGAACGGTCTCCGGAACCGGCGTGACCATCGGTTCCGCCACCGCCGACTACCGCAACTCGTCCGGCTACATCCTGTCCGGTCCCGAATACCTGACCATGTTCAGCGGCCAGACCGGCGCCGCGCTCTCCACCGTCAACTACACCCCGGCCCGCGGCACCGTCTCGTCGTGGGGCGACAGCTACGGCAACCGGGTCGACCGGTTCCTGGCCGGCACCGCCTACCTCGACGGCGCCCGCCCGTCGCTGATCATGGCCCGTGGCTACTACACCCGTGCCGTGATCGCCGCCTGGGACTTCCGCAACGGCACGCTCACCAGCCGCTGGACCTACGACTCCGGCAACAGCAACGTCGGCGCCTACGGCCAGGGCAACCACCAGCTGTCCATCGCCGACACCGACGCCGACGGCAAGGACGAGATCATCTACGGCGCCGCCGCGATCAACGACAACGGCACCCTGATGTGGCGCAGCGGCCTCGGCCACGGCGACTCCCTGCACGTCGGTGACCTGATCCCCGCCCGGGCCGGCATCGAGGTGTACCGTCCGTCCGAGTCCACCTCCCAGCCGACCGACGCGATGCTCGACGGCCGTACCGGCGCGGTGATCTGGTCCCACGCCTCGTGCGGTTGTGACAACGGCCGGGCGGTCGCCGGCGACGTCTACGCCGGCAGCCCCGGCGCCGAGGCCTGGTCCTCGTCGGTGTCCACCCTGACCAGCGCGACCGGCGCGGCGCTGGGCCGCAAGCCGTCGTCGACGAACTTCCTCGCCTGGTGGGACGCCGACCCGGTCCGCGAACTCGTCGACGCCACGCGCGTGGACAAGTACGGCACGGGCTCCGACACCCGCCTGCTGACCGCCTCCGGGGTCGCCTCCAACAACAGCACGAAGCAGACCCCCGCCGTCTCCGGCGACCTGCTGGGCGACTGGCGCGAGGAGATCGTCTGGCGCCTGTCCGACTCCTCGGCGCTGCGCATCTACAGCACCCCGACCCCCACCGACCGCCGCATCCACACGTTGATGCACGACTCCCAGTACCGGGTGGCCATCGCCTGGCAGAACACCGCCTACAACCAGCCCCCGCACCCGAGCTTCTTCCTCGGCGACGGCATGACCACCCCCGCACAGCCCGACATCTACGTCCGCTGACCCACCCCGTCCAGGCCCCGGCGCACCCCGCGCCGGGGCATCACTTCTCCGGCGATCCCGGTTCGCTCGCCACCGGGAACACACCGGTGGTCAGCACGCGGACGGCGAGGGTGCACGTGTCGTCGTCGGGGCTCGGGGCGTACAGCATCCGGTGGATGCGGGCCAAGGGTTCCGGGCCCGGATCGGCGGAGACCGACGACAGGTGTGCGCGGATCTCCGCCGAGCGGCCGTCGACGCCCCGGTCGCGACGTTCGACCAGGCCGTCGGTGTAGAAGAGGATCAGGTCGCCCGGCTCCAGGTCGGTGCTCGTCGTCGGGAAGTCGACCTCCGGCTCGGCGCCGAGCAACAGGCCCGGCGGGCGTTCCAGGTCGGTGCCGCGGCCGCCCCGGCCCAGCATCGGCGGCGGGTGGCCGGCCCTGGCCCACGGCAGTCTCCGGGTCCGGGGGTCGTAGATCGCCACCAGCGCGGTGCCGGTGATGCCGAGCTGCGCGCACAGCCGGTTCATGTGCCGCAGCAGCTCACCGGGCTCGCGGATACCGATCGACAGCCACGCCACCAGCGCGAACCGCAGATGGGCCATGCCACTGGCGGCCTCCAGGCCGTGCCCGGCGACGTCGCCGATCGCCAGGGCGACGAGGCCGTCCGGCAGTGTCTGTGCGTGGTACCAGTCGCCGCCCACCCGAGCAGCGCTCTCCGCCGGCAGATAACTGACCATCGCCTCCAGGCCGGCCAGCTCGAAGGGAGCCCTCGGCACCGGCTGGATCATGTTCTGCAGCTGGCCGGCCAGACGATGCTCGGCCAGGGCGGTCATCTCACGGGTCCGCAGGCGGTCGCTCAACGACTCGATCTCGGTACGGGAGTCGACCCGCGCCGTCACGTCCTGCACCACCGCGTAGATCTTCACCGGCGTGCCGGACGCGTCCCGGGCCACGTCGGACAGGATCCGCAGGTGCTTCACCCGCTCACCGATGTGGAATCGGACCGTCACGTCCGAGGTGGCACCGCTGTCCAGGGTCTGCCAGGCCGCTTCCGAGATGCCCCGGTCGTCGGGAAGCATCGCGCGGGCCTGATCCGTCCGCGACAGCGGTCCCGCGGCGGGATCCCGGTCGAAGATCCGGTACATCCCGGGGGACCAGTCGGCGCGCCCCGTCGTCAGGTCGAACTCGGACCAGCCGAGACTGCCGAGCGCCTCGGTGTGCTCCAGCCGTCGCTGGTACTCGTCGACCCGCTGCCACCAGATCAGCAACCCGCCCAGCACCCGGTGGACGCTGATCTCGAACCGGGACTCGGCGATCACGCCCGAGCGACTCTCCTCGAAGCGGAACTCGTCCATCCGGCCGGAGACACCGGTGGACATCACCTCGAGGTAGAGATCCCACAGCGGGCCGCCGATCACCTGCGGGTACAGCTCGCCGATCAGGCTGTCGATGCGCTGCGTGCCACGGCCGAAGACGTCCCGGATGGTGTCGCTCGTCGCGGCGATCCGGAAATCGGTGATCGAGCCGTCCGGCCCGCGGACCGGCAGCGCCCAGGTGCAGCCCACCGGAATCGCGGCGAGCAACTCCCGCACCACGGCCTCATCCGCCATCCGGGCAGCCTATCGGTGGAACGTTTCCCACGGGCCCTGCCGTGGTCCACCGTCACCCGGGTGTCGGTCGGAGGACGGACGGCGGCTTACTGGCCGTACCGGATGAGGGTCTGCAGGAACGCCGCGTTGGAGGTGCTGGAGCGCAGCCGCTTCAGGAAGCCGGGCATCGCGTCGCGGGGGTTTGCGCCGGTCAGGGCGCGTCGCAGATGGGTCACCGGCGGGAGTTCGGCCGGGTGCAGGAGGTTCTCGTCGTGGCGGGTGCCGGAGGCGGCCACATCGACGGCGGGGAAGACCCGGGATTCGGCGAGCGCCCGGTCGAGTTTGAGGTCGGCGTTGCCGGTGCTCTTGAGTTCCTCGTAGATGAGGTTGTCCATGGCGGAGCCGGTCTCGACGAGGGCGGTGGCGATGATCGTCACCGATCCGCCGGCGTCGAGGGCGCGTGCCGCCCCGAGCAGGCGTTTCGGAGGGTGCAGGGCGGTGGTGTCGAGCCCGCCGGAGAGTGTGCGGCCGCGGGCCGGGGCGGCCAGGTTGTACGCGCGGGCCAGCCGGGTCAGCGAGTCGAGCAGCAGGATCACGTCCTCGCCCTGTTCGGCCAGGCGTTTCGCGCGTTCGGCGGCGAGTTCGGCCACGGCGGTGTGCTCGTGGGGCGGGCGGTCGAAGGGCGAGGCCACGACCTCGCCCTTGACGGTGCGGCGCATGTCGGTGACCTCCTCGGGGCGTTCGTCGACCAGCAGCACCATCAGGTGGCAGCCGGGATGGTTGCGGGTGATCGCGTCGGCGATGTCGTGCAGGACGGTGGTCTTCCCGGCCTTCGGGGGTGCGGCGATGATGGCGCGCTGGCCCTTGCCGATCGGCATGACCAGGTCCAGGACCCGGGTGGTCAGGCGGTTCGGGTCGGTCTCCAGGCGCAGGCGGTCGTGCGGATGCACCGATGTGGACTGGTAGAAGTCCGGCCGTGGGCCCGGTGGCCGGCCGTTCACCGAGGTCAGCAGGAGTTTCCGGTCGGTGGTCCAGGTGCCGGTCACCCGGTCGCCGCGGCGGAGGTGCAGTCGCCGGGTCTCGCCGCGGGCCAGGGGGAGGTCGGTGGGGGAGGGTGCATAGCCGTGCGGGCGCAGGCAGGCACGGTCGTCGGTGATGTCGACGAGGGCGTCGACAGGTACGGGTTCGGACATGGGTGGGACTCGATTCGGTGGGGGCGCCGTGCGTGGCGCTGCGACGCCGATACAGGGGAGGCCGGCTGTGGTGCCGGGAGAAGTGCCCGGGCTGTCGAACGGCGCCGGGAGATTTCGATCATCGGGGGCGATCTGATTCGCCTGCATCCGGGATCGGAGTTGGCCCCACCTTAGCACCGCGCGACGATTCCGGCGATGATGGCTGCGGACGGACACGCGGGGAGGGAGACCGGGATGCCACTGTTGCGGCGGGTCATCGGGGCGGTTCTGCGGCGGATCAGGCTTGGTCAGGGTCGCACTCTGCGGGAGGTGGCCGCGGCGGCCGGGGTGTCGCTGCCATACCTGTCGGAGGTGGAGCGCGGCACGAAGGAGGCGTCGTCGGAGGTGCTGGCGGCCATCTGCCGTGCGTTGGGCCTGCCGATGCCGGATCTGCTCGACGAGGTGCGCAAGGAGATGCTGCGGCACACCGTCCCGGCGTCCCGGACCATCACCAGCCTGGCAGCTGACCGGGGACGGGGCCCGCGGTGCTCGGCGGCCCGCTGGATGGTCTGCGCGACCACGGCGTCCCGGGTCGCCGTCAGGCGGTGACGACGACCGGCGTGCCCGGATCGACCTGGGCCAGTAGTTTCCGCATGCCGGCGGGCGGGGTGCGCACACAACCGTTGGAGACGTCCCGGCCGAAGGCGGACGTGTTCGTCCAGGCGTGGATGCCGGTGTGCGCGCCTCGCAGGCTGGCCGCCAGCTTCTCCGGCTCCTCGGGCACCGAGCCGAGCACGAGCGCGTCCAGCCCGGCGTAAACGGCGCCGGACGTGCCCGTACGCCCGAGCACGAAGGTGCGGCCGAGCGGTGTCGGCGTCTTCGTGGCGCCGACCGCCACACTCCACCGGGCCTGCTCCTCGCCCTCGCGCAGCCATGTCATCCGGCGCTCGGCCAGGCTGACGACGATCTGGTCACGCAGCGGCTCGGGGCTCCACCCGGCCTCGGGAACCCAGCCGATGGTGCGGTTGGACGACGGCGCGAGGACGGCGGCCCACCCGTTCTCCCGGGCGACGATCGGGACGACCACCGGCAGGCCGCTGATCCGCGCCGGCAGGAAGGCGCGGGGCCGGCCGCCGGGCGCGTCGTACAGCGCCATCTGGGTCTCGGGCCGCAGCGCCTCGGTGATCGGCACCACCGAACCCGGCTCCGGGTCGGCGGGCAGGCCGCGCGGGCCTTTCGCGTAGGCGATGACCGGCAGGTCGGCGGGTGGCTCAGCGGCCGGCGGCACCGCCGGTGACGGCTCGGCCGCCGTCGAGGGGGTCGCGGCGGAGACGGTCGGCTGGGCCAGCCGTGCCGGGTCCGGGTCGCTGCCGCGGGACAGGCGGATGCCCACGAGAACGGCGACGACCAGCACGATCGCCGTCAGCATGAGCAGGTTCCGTCGGGTCCGGCCGGCAAGCATGCGCCAAGGGTAGCGTCGGCCACGAACGGCGCAACAATGCCGTCAACCGCTGCAACAATGCCGGACTAGCATGATCATATGCTGCGCAAGTTGGGCTTCCTGACCATCGGACTGTTCGACGAGGCGGATCCGCGCCGCGGCCACGAGTCCACCCTGGAGATCATCGAGCTCGGGGAGCGCCTCGGCTTCGACAGCGCCTGGCTGCGCCACCGCCACCTCCAGTTCGGCATCTCCTCCCCGGTGGCGGTGCTCGCCGCGGCGAGCCAGCGCACCAGCCGCATCGAGCTGGGCACCGCGGTCACCCCGCTGGGCTGGGAGAATCCGCTGCGCCTGGCCGAGGACCTGGCCACCGTCGACCTCCTCTCCGGCGGCCGGCTCAACCCGGGCATCAGCGTCGGCCCGCCGATGAACTACGAGCGCGTCCGCGACGCGATCTATCCGGACACGGCCGACGCGGAGGACTTCAGCTTCACCCGGGTCGAGCGATTCCTCTCCGCGGTACGGGGTGAGCCCCAGACCTCGTTCGCCGGTTTCGAGGGGTTCGAACAGTTCTCCGACCGGGTCCAGCCGCATGCCCCGGGTCTCGCGTCCCGCCTCTGGTACGGCGGGGGCAGCCTGCGCTCGGCGCGGTGGGCCGGCGAGCACGGCATGAACTTCCTGACCAGCAGTGTCGTGAAGGCCGAGGAGTCGGAGGATTTCGACCGGATCCAGCTGTCCCACATCCGCACCTTCCGGGCTCATCACCCGGACGGTGACGGCGCGCGGGTCTCGCAGGGTCTCGTGGTGATCCCCACCGACAACGCCACACCCGCCCAGGTGGCGAAATATCGCGAGTATGCGGAGAAGCGCACCCCGCGCACGGCGCAGCCCCAGGGCCCGGCCCGGATGATGTTCGCCCCGGACATCGTCGGCTCCTCGGCCGAGATCGCCGAGCGGCTGAACGAGCGCGCCGCCTTCCGTGAGATCGACGAGGTGGCCTTCGCTCTGCCGTTCACCTTCGAGCACGACGACTACGAACAGATCCTCACCGACATGGCGGGGCACCTCGGTCCGGCCCTCGGTTGGCGAGCAACATAGCCGCCATCTGGAAAAATAGATGAACGTGGCTATTTATCGGGGCTAATCTTGGCGTACCAGATCAGTTCTCTGGGCAGGCGGTGGCGCGCATGTCCGATCGCAGGTCCGTGGTGCGGCAGCGGCAGCTGGACCCCACGCTCTGTCACCTTCTCCGTGCGATGGCGGTGTCGCACGCCCGCGTGCAACGACTGGCCGCGCTGAGGATCGCCATCTCGGTCGCGCTGGCCGTGACCGGCCTGCTGGCCATCCTCGCCGGCTCGCTGAACGCCACGCCGTTCACCCGCTCGCTGAGCATCACGGTCACCGTCGCCGGCGCGCTCTGGGCCCTGATCTACTCGCTGGGCCTGGCCTCGTGGGCGCACCGGGAGCTGTTCCGGGCGGCGCTGCTGCAGGAGACGTTCGAGGTGCGGCTCCTGCACCTGGGCTGGAACCACGTGCTGGCCGGTGACGAGGTGCCGGCCGAGGACGTGCACAAGCTGAGCAGCCGGTTCCGTGGTTCGGAGGACTCGCTGCGGGCGTCCTACGCGATGCCGAACATGCCCATCCCGTTCGACGTCCTGGCCCGCCAGCAGCAGAACCTCGCCTGGGGCGGCCGGGTCCGCCGCCGCTACGCCCGCACGGTCCTGGCCGGTCTGCTCGCCTGGACCGCGTTCGGCCTGTGCACCGCGATGCTCCGGGGTTCGACGGTCACCGATTTCCTGGTGCAGTGGTGCGTACCGTCGCTGGGTCTGTTGATGCTCGGCTGGGACACCTTCCGTGAGCAGCGTGGCATCTTCACCGATCGCCGCCGGGTGGCCCGCTGGTCGAGGGCCCGCTGTCTGCACGCGGCGCCGTCGAGCCAGCAGCCGGCGGTCCGCCAGGATCTGTGGTTGATGGCCCGGCAGGTCCAGGACCAGCTGTTCCTGACGCGCCGCCGGGCGCCCCGGGTCCCGTCGTGGTTCTTCCGCCGCTACTACCTCCAGGACAGCAGCGATTTCACCGCCGGGCTGGCCGAGATGCGCCGCTCCCTGATCGACGCGGGCCTGGACATGCGGACCCACCGCCGCCCCTGACGGCGTCCGGGCCGGTTCGTGAGCCGTCGCTCAGGCACCTCGAGAGCGGCCGATGAGGTGTCGCAGCGACGGCCCGGCTCCAGAGTTGTTTCAGCCGTGGGTGAGCCGGGCGGCCAGGCCGTCGACGAACATCGTCAGCGCGAAGTCGAAACTGTCCCGGTCGACGGCGTCGGCGTGCTCGCGCAGCCGGTGGGCGTCGCCGAGGGACGGATAGCGGTCCAGATAGACCTGCACGTCGTCGACGAACCCGCGCGAGAAGCTGCCCATCGCGGCGCCGAGGACCAGGTATTTCGTCGACGCGCCGATCATGGTGGCCTCGCGGGGCGGCCAGCCGGCGGCGACCAGGCCGCCGTGGATCGCGTCGGCCCGGCGCAGTGAGGCGTCGCGCTGGCCGGGGCCGCGAGCCAGGAACGGCACGATGTTCGGATGCTCGGCGAGCGCCGCCCGGTAGGAGCGGGCCCAGGTCAGCAGCCCCTCACGCCAGCCGAGGGTGAAGGCGGAGACGTCCACCTTCTCCATGATCTCGCTGGCCACGTCGTCGAGCAGCTGCTCCTTGGTGGGGTAGTGGAAATACAGCGCGGGCGCCGAGACGCCCAGGGCGGCGGCGAGTTTGCGCATGCTGAGACCGTCGAGACCGTCACGGTCGATGATCTCCAGCGCGGACGCGCGGATGCCGGCCTGGCTGAGCAGTGGCGTCGTCGGCCGTGGCATGCGAACCCCCTTGGTTTATCTAACGCTGTTAAGTTAGCATGGCCTGAGAAACCTGACAGCGTTCAATTACGGGAGCCGCTATGGACCTCGGCCTGACGGCGGAACAGCAGCAGTTCCGGGACCTGGCCCGCGAGTGGGTGGACCGTGAGGTCGTGCCGCACGCCACCGAGTGGGACCGGGCCGAGCAGGTCGACACCAAGATCGTCGGCAAGCTCGCCGAGCTGGGTTTCCTCGGCCTCGGGATCGACGAGGAGTGGGGCGGCTCGGGCGGTGACTTCCTGACGTACTGCCTGATGATGGAGGAGCTGGGCCGCGGTGACACGTCGGTCCGCGGAATCGTCTCGGTCTCCCTGGGTCTCGTATCCAAAAATATCCAGAAATATGGGACAGAGGCTCAGAAATCACGCTGGCTCCCCGCGCTGTGCGGCGGCGAGATGCTCGGCTGTTTCGGCTTGACCGAGCCCGGTACCGGCTCCGACGCGGGCTCGCTGATCACCAAGGCGGTCCGCGACGGCGACGACTGGGTGATCTCCGGCGAAAAGATCTTCATTACGAACGGCACCTGGGCCGGCGTGGCTTTGATCTTCGCCCGCACCGGAGGCCCGGGTCCGAAGGGGATCACGGCCTTCCTGGTGCCGACAGATATAAGCGGATTTGTTCGGAATGAGATCAAGGGCAAGCTTGGCTTGCGCGGCCAGGCCACCGCGTCGATCAGCCTGGACGAGGTCCGGGTCAGCGATGACCACCGGCTCGGCGCGGAGGGTGAAGGCTTCAAGATCGCGATGGCCGCCCTGGACAAGGGTCGCATCGCCGTCGCCGCCGGCTCGGTCGGCCTGGCCCGGGGCTGCCTGGAGGCGAGTGTCGCGTACGCCAAGGATCGCACCCAGTTCGGCAAACCCATCGCCGGCTACCAGCTCGTTCAGGAGATGATCGCCGACATGGCGGTCGAGACCGACGCCGCCCGCCTGCTCGTCTGGCGCGCCGCCGACCTGGTCGACCGCGGCCTGCCGTTCCGCACCGAGGCGTCGATGGCCAAGCTGTTCGCCACCGAGTCCGCCGTCAAGGCCGCCAACCAGGCCATCCAGATCTTCGGGGGGTACGGCTACGTCGACGAGTTCCCGGTCGGCAAGGCCATGCGTGACGCCCGGGTGACGACCCTCTACGAGGGCACCAGCCAGATCCAGAAACTGCTCATCGGCCGTGCGTTGACCGGGATCAACGCGTTCTGACCACGGAGGTTGTTCATGAGTCGCGTCGCCATCGTCACCGGGGCCGCGAGAGGTATCGGCGCCGCCACCGCCATCCAGTTCGCCCGTGAGGGCGCGTCCGTCGCCGTGCTCGACCTCGACGAGCAGGCCTGCGCGGAGACCGTCGACCGGATCACCGCGTCCGGCGGGACCGCTGTCGCCTTCGGCTGCGACGTCGCCGACGAGGCCCAGGTCGACGCCGTGATCAACAAGGTCGCCGGCGAGCTGGGCGGGGTCGACGTGCTGGTCAACAACGCCGGCGTGCTCCGCGACAACCTGCTGCACAAGATGTCCGTGTCGGACTGGGACATCGTGATGAACGTGCACCTCCGCGGCGCGTTCCTGTGCAGCCGGGCCGCCCAGCGGCACATGGTCGCCAAGCGCTCCGGCAAGATCGTGAACACGTCGAGCGTGTCCGCGCTCGGCAACCGGGGGCAGGCCAACTACTCGGCCGCGAAGGCGGGTGTCCAGGGCCTGACCAGGACCCTCGCGATGGAGCTGGGACCGTTCAACATCAACGTCAACGCGGTGGCACCCGGATTCGTCGTCACCGAGATGACCGACGCGACCGCCGCCCGGGTCGGCATCTCCGCCGCCGACATGCGGGCCAAGGCCGCCGAGATCACCCCGCTGCGCCGGGTCGGCCGGCCGGAGGACATCGCCCGCGTGGTGGCGTTCCTGGCCAGTGACGCGGCATCCTTCATCACCGGGCAGACGATCTACGTCGACGGCGGACGCCGTCTCTAACAAAGAGGAACACTGATGCGCCGCACTGTTTTCAACGAGGACCACGAGGCGTTCCGCCAGACCCTGCGGGACTTCATCGAGGCCGAGGTCGTGCCCCGCTACGACCAGTGGTTTGCCGACGGCCAGGTCCCGCGCGACTTCTACAAGCAGCTCGCCGAGCTGGGCCTGTTCGGCATCGAGGTGCCGGAGGAGTACGGCGGCGCCGGCATCGACAGCTTCAAGTTCGCCGCCGTCCAGACCGAGGAGACCATGCGCGCCGGGGTCTCCTTCGGAGCGGCCGGGGCGCACGTCGCGCTGGGCCTGCCGTACCTGCTGGACCTGGGCACCGAGGAGCAGAAGCGGCGCTGGCTGCCCGACTTCGTCTCCGGCGACACGATGTACGCGCTGGCCATGACCGAGCCCGGCACCGGCAGCGACCTGGCCGGCATGAGCACCACCGCCAAGCTGAGCGAGGACGGCACGCACTACGTGCTCAACGGCGCGAAGACCTTCATCACCGGCGGTGTCCTCGCCGACCGGGTGATCGTCTGCGCGCGCACCTCCCCGTCGAAGCCCGACGACCGCCGTTACGGCATCACCCTGCTCAACGTCGACACCACGCTGCCCGGTTACTCGGTCGGCCGCAAGCTCGACAAGCTCGGCCTGAAGACGTCGGACACCGGCGAGCTGGCGTTCGTCGACGTGCACGTGCCGGTGGAGGACCGGCTGGGCGAGGAGAACAAGGGCTTCTACTACCTCGGCAAGAACCTGCCGAAGGAGCGTCTGAGCATCGCCTACGGCGCGTACGCGCAGGCCGCGGCCGCGGTCCGGTTCGCCAAGCAGTACGTGCAGGACCGCAAGGTGTTCGGTCAGCCGGTCGCCAGCTTCCAGAACACCAAGTTCGAGCTGGCCGCCTGCCAGGCCGAGGTGGACGCCGCGCAGGCCGTCGCCGACCGCGCCCTGGAGGCCCTCGACGCGGGCGAGCTGACCGCTGCCGAGGCCGCCTCGGCGAAGCTCTTCTGCACCGAGGTCGCCCACCGGGTCATCGACCGCTGCCTGCAGCTGCACGGCGGTTACGGCTTCATCAACGAATACCCGATCGCCCGCCTCTACGCCGACAACCGCGTCAACCGCATCTACGGCGGCACGTCCGAGGTCATGAAGATGATCATCGCCAAGGACATGGGTCTTTAAAAAGCTCCATATGGTACGGACGTGCCTGTCCCGCCGAAGCCGACGCAGTTCCCGGGCTACCGCGCGACATCCGCGGTGGCCCGGGCCGCGACGCGACCGCCGGGCTGATGCGACGGTCACCGGACACGGCGTGACGGGCCACGCCGGCGGGCGTGGCTCCACGCGTCACGCCGGTGGGTGCGGCTCCGGCCGTACCGCCGCATCGTCCTGACGGCGGACGCGGGCAGCCCCGGTGACCACCGCCACCGCGGTCCAGGCCGCCAGACCGATGATCAGCGCGCTCGACGCGGTGTCCCCCCAGTCGCCGGCGAAGGCCGGGCGGATCTCCCCTGCGCCCAGCGACAGCGACGCCATGCCGATCGCGGTGGCCGCGGCCAGCGGCGGAACCACCCACAGCAGCGGGGCCGGGAAGTCGATCCGGCCGACCTGCATCAGCCCGTCGACGCTCACCACCGACCAGCCGATCGTCAGGACCACCACCGCGACCGTGCGGGCCCGCCGCGACCCGAGCCGGCCGGCGAGGAGCACATCGAGGCCGGCGCCCAGAAGCGCATAGAGCGGGAACGCCACGAGCAGCGGACCGTGCTGGACCTCGCCGACGACGGCCGGCTCCCACAGCACCCGTCCGTCCCCGCCGACCCGCAGCCGTTCACCGCCGAGCACGTGCGCCGTCAGGAACGCCGCCGCGGCCATCGCCGTCCCGATGCCCGCCGCGATCGCGAGCGCCACCGGATACCGGCGCCGGCGGGCCAGCCACGCCCCGGTGACCAGGGCGAGCAGGTGCCCGTACAGATATCCGGAGGTGTTGCGCATGACCTCCCGGTTGTACCGCCACTCCCACTGCTGGCCCTCACCCTGCGGATCGAAGTTGATCCAGGTCAGGTAGAAGCCGTCGTTGAGCGGCAGCAGAACGGCGGCCAGCAAGGCGGTGACCGGAATCGCCCAGAGGACCCTCATCCGCCCAGTCTGGCCTAGGCTGCCGGGCATGGCGATTCTCCACAAGGCGACCATCGTTCCCGGCAAGCTCGAACTGCTCGCGACCTGGCTGCCCGGCCGGAGATGGTATGACGGGCCGGCCGTCGAGCCGGAGCGGGTGGCCGCGGCCCGGTTCGACGACCCCGCCGGTGAGGTGGGCATCGAGACGCTGATCGTGCGGGCCGGCGACGGCCCGCTGTGGCACGTGCCGCTCACCTACCGGGGCGCGCCGCTGGCCGGTGCCGAGGAGTGGCTGGTCGGCACCACCGAGCACTCGGTGCTGGGCACCCGCTGGGTCTACGACGCCGAGGGCGACCCGGTCTACCGGGCGGTCGCCGAGGAGACGATCCGGTCCGGCGGGCACGAGGCGGCCGAGGAGTTCGAGGTCGACGGCGTGACGGTCGCCCGCGAGCCGTCGATGCGGCTGCGCGGCAGCACCGCCGACCCGGGCGACGTGTCCGGTGACCTGACCGTGGTCCGCACGATCGGCCCGGTGATGGCGATGGGCGCCACCCTGACCGGCACGTGGGACGGCGAGTCGGCGGTGCTGGCGATCCTGGCCTAGCGGGCGTCGCTCGCCTTGCGGTCGTCTCGACCTGGAGGGCGTCCGAGGCATTGCGGGCGTCTCGGGCCTAGAGGGCGTCCGAGGCTTTGCGGGCGGCGATCAGGATCGGGTCCCAGACGGGGGCGTAGGGCGGGGCGTAACCGAGGTCGAGGGCGGTCATCTCGGTGACCGTCATCCGGTTCCACACGGCGACCGCGAAGGCGTCGATGCGTTTGGCCGCCTCGGCCCGCCCGACGATCTGGGCGCCGAGCAGCAGCCCGGTGTCCTTCTCGGCGATCACCTTGACGGTCATCGGTACCGCGCCCGGGAAGTATCCGGCCCGGTTGGTGGACTCGACGGTGGCGGTCACGAACCGGAACCCGGCCGCCTCCGCCTCCTTCGACGACAGCCCGGTCCGCGCCACCTCCAGGTCGCAGATCTTGGTGATGGCCGTGCCGATGACGCCGGGAAACGTGGCGTACCCGCCGCCGATGTTGATCCCGGCGACCCGGCCCTGCTTGTTGGCGTGGGTGCCGAGCGGGATGTGCATGGCCCGCCCGCTGACCAGGTGGGTGACCTGGGTGCAGTCGCCGGCCGCCCAGACGCCGTCGACGATGCCGTCCGGACCGGTGACCCGCTGCCGCAGGTCGGTGGCGATCGCGCCGGTGACGCCGAGCGGCAGTCCGGCGTCGTCGGCGAGTGCCGTGTTGGGCCGCACGCCGAGCCCGAGGACGACGACGTCGGCGGGGAGCACCCCGTCGTCGGTGACGACCGCGCTGACCCGGCCGCCGTCGGTCTCCAGGCCCTGCACGGTCACCCCGGTACGCAACTCGATGCCGAGCCCGCGGATCGCGTCGGCGACGAGTGCCCCCATGTCCTGGTCGACGGTGGCCATCGGCTGGCCGGACCGTTCGACCAGGGTGACCCGGAGCCCCCGGCGCTGCAGGGCCTCGGCCATCTCGACGCCGATGTAGCCGGCCCCGATCACGACCGCGGTGTCCCGCCCCGGTTCCAGCCATTCCTGCAGGGCGGCGGCGTCGCCGAGGGTCTGCACGCCGTAGACGCCCTTGGCGGGGGTGTCGGCCCAGGCCGGCCGGACCGGGGTGGCGCCGGCGGCGTACACCAGTTGGTCGAAGCTCTCGGCGCGGTCCGGACCGGACGAGCGGACCGTGACCGTCCGGGCCTTGAGGTCGATGCCGGTGACCTCGTGTCCGGTGTAGACGCCGATGCCGTTGGCCCGGTGGGTGGCCGGGTCGCGGGCGATGAGCTCGTCCGGCCCGCCGACGTGCCCGCCCACCCAGTACGGGATCCCGCACGCCGAGTAGGACGTGTATTCGCCCCGTTCGAAGGCCGTGATGTCGAGGTCGCCGGGCTTGAGCAGACGGCGCGCCTGGGACGCGGCGGACATTCCGGCCGCATCGCCGCCGATGACGATCAATCGCATCCGGTCATTCTGCCTCTGTTACCGGTGGATTTCCGGAAAGCTGCGCGGAGTGGTTGCCCGGCGCATCGGCCCCGCTCTATGGTGGCCTCACCGCACCCCATTGTCGCCGGGCCTTTCGGATACCAATCGTCGAAGCGCTTCGACCGATTCCCGTGCCTTATGAAACCTGCCTTGTAAAGAGGAGACTGCCATGCGTCTCAGACGCGGTCTCGCCGCGCTTGCGGCCGCCGTCCTGGTCCTCCCACCGACGGTCGGAGCGGCCCAGGCCGACCCGGCGTTCCCGTTCCGTGACCCGTCCCTTCCGCTGGCCACCCGCCTCGACGACCTGCTCGGCCGGCTCACCCTGGACGAGAAGATCTCGCTGCTGCACCAGTACCAGCCGGCCATTCCGCGCCTCGGCCTGAACGTGTTCAAATCCGGCACCGAGGCCCTGCACGGCGTCGCCTGGTCCAACGACTACTACGACAACTCAGCGAAGATCGACGCGACCGCGACCGTCTTCCCGCAGGCGGTCGGTCTGGCCAGCACGTGGGACCCCGCGTTGATCACGCGCGTGGGCGAGGCGGTCGGCGACGAGCTGCGCGGCTTCCACGCCCAGGACCCGACGGTCTGGGGGCTGAACGCCTGGGCGCCGGTGGTCAACCTGCTGCGCGACCCGCGCTGGGGCCGCAACGAGGAGGGTTACTCCGAGGACCCGCTGCTGTCCGGCGCCATCGCCACCGCCTACGGCGACGGGCTGCAGGGCGACGACCCGGAGCACCTCAAGGTCGCGCCGACACTCAAGCACTACGCCGCCTACAACAACGAGACGCTGCGTGACCGGACCTCGTCCCATGTGCCGCAGCGGGTGCTCAACGAATACGACCGCAAACCGTTCGAGATCGCGTTGCGCAACGGTGCCGCGACCGGGGTGATGGCCTCCTACAACCTGATCAACGGGCGGCCCGCCACCGTCGACCCGGACCTCGCCACCCTGGTCCGGGACTGGAGCGACCAGCGGCTGTTCAACGTCAGCGACGCCTGGGCGCCGACCAATCTGACCGGCTCGCAGGCCTACTTCGCCACCCAGGCCGAGGCGAACGCCGCCACGCTCAAGGCCGGGCTGGACAGCTTCACGGTCAACGACACCAACGCCGTGCCCACGGTCACCGCGATCAAGGAGGCCCTCGCGCGGGGCCTGCTCACCGAGGCCGATGTGGACGAGTCGGCGGGCAACGCGCTGAGCATCCGCTTCCGGCTGGGCGAGTTCGATCCGGACGGTGGCCCGTACGCCGGGATCTCGCCCTCGGTGATCGACAGCCCGGCGCATCGCGCGCTGGCCCGCGAGACCGCCGCCGAGGCCGCGGTCCTTCTCAAGAACAACGGCATCCTTCCGCTCCGGGCGGGCGGTTCGGTCGCGGTCGTCGGCCCGGTCGCCGACAAGCTCTACAGCGATTGGTACGGCGGACAACTCCCGTATCGGGTCAGCGTCCTCGACGGGATCACCGAGCGTGCGTCCACGGTGTCCACCGGCACCGGCGCCGACCGGATCGCCCTGAAGGACACCGTCACCGGCCGTTACGTCACCGCGGGCACGGGCAGCGTCAGCCTGACCGAGACCAGCCCGACGACGGCCGCCCAGTTCGACACGGTCGATTGGGGCGACGGCGTCTCGACCCTGCGCAGCGTCGCCAACGGCAGGCTGGTCGGCTACGGCTGGGGCCCGTTCGTCACCCAGGCCACCGATCCGACCGGCTGGTTCGTGCAGGAGCAGTTCAAGATCGAGGACCAGGGCGACGGTACGGTCGTGCTGCACTACGCGGGCTACGAGACCCAGGAGTCGTGGTTCCCGGACACCGACTACGTGACCGTGGGCAGCGACGGCAACCTGACGCTGGGCAATCTCGCCGCCGCCACCAGGTTCACCCGGGAGGTGCTGGTCGACGGTGTGGCCGAGGCCGCCGCGGCCGCGAAGAAGGCGCAGACCGCCGTGGTCGTCGTCGGCACCGACCCGTTCGTCGCCGGCCGCGAGGTCCACGACCGGACCGGGCTCGGTCTCGGCGCCCGCCAGGAGGCCCTGATCAAGGCGGTCCGGGCGGCCAACCCGCGGACCGTCGTGGTGCTGCAGAGCAGCTACCCGCAGACGATCAACTGGGCGCAGCAGCACGTCCCGGGCATCCTGTGGACCACGCATGCCGGCGCCGAGACCGGGCACGCCGTCGCCGATGTGCTCTACGGCGACGTCAACCCGTCCGGCAGGCTCACCCAGACCTGGCCGGGCTCGGTCGCGCAACTACCGGCGGACCTGCTCCAGTACGACATCGTGAAGTCGGAGCAGACCTATCTGTACAGCGATGCGAAACCGCTCTACGCCTTCGGGCACGGCCTGTCCTACAGTTCCTTCCGGTACAGCGATGTCACGGTGAAGCCGGGCCAGGTCTCGGTGACCGTCACCAACGCCGGCAAGCGTGCGGGCGACGAGGTCGTCCAGCTCTACACGCATCAGCGCACCTCCCGGGACGCCACCGCGAACAAGCAGCTCCGCGGCTTCGAGAAGGTCTCGCTCGGGGCCGGGCAGTCGAAGAGGGTCACGTTCGCCCTCAAGCCGTCCGACCTGGCCCGCTGGGACCAGACCCGGCAGCGCTGGGTGGTCGAGAACTCGGTCCACGACATCCTGCTCGGCTCGTCCTCCGCCGACATCCGCCAGCGGGCCACGTGGGCGGTGCCGGGCGAGACGATTCCGGCCCGCGACCTCGGGAAGGAGACCCGGGCCGAGACGTTCGACGACTACTCCGGCGTCGAGCTGCTCGATGAGAGCAAGGCGTCCGGCACCGTGGTCGGCGGCATCGCGGCGGGGGACTGGCTGGCGTTCAAGGACGTGGCGCTGCGCGGCGGCACCACCTTCACGGCCCGCGCCTCCGGTAGCGGGACCGTCCAGGTCCGTCTCGGATCACCGTCCGGCCGCCTGCTCGGCACCGCGACCGTGAGAGGCGCCGGCGGCGTCTACGACTACACGACGGCGACCGCCACCCTGGCCCGCTTCTCCGGCCGTCAGACGGTCTATCTGCTGCCCAGCCCCGGCCTGCGCCTGGCCACGTTCTCGATCAGGTGAGGCCCGCGCGCCGGCCCGCGGTTCGATCCGGACCGCGGGCCGGCGCCCGGTCCGGCCCCGCCGGTCGGGGGGTGAAGGCGCTGATCAGTAGGATCGGCGGAAGGAACGGCTGTGGCGACCTGGGGAGGCTCGGTGCCGACGATCAACGATGTCGCCAAAGCGGCGGGGGTCTCGCCCAGCACGGTGTCCTACGTTCTGAGCGGCCGCCGCCCGATCTCGGCGGAGACCCGGGCCCGGGTCCAGGCCGCGATCGCCGAGCTCGGCTTCCACCCGCACGCCGGCGCCCGGGCCCTGGCGAGCAGCAAGACGAATGTGATCGCCCTGGTGGCGCCGCTGCGGGTGGACGTCAACGTGCCGGTGATCATGCAGTTCGCCACGGCCGTGGTGACGGCCGCCCGGTCGTACAACCATGATGTCCTGCTCCTGACGAAGGACGAGGGGACCGCCGGGCTGGAGCGGGTCGCGCACAGCACCATGGTCGACGCGTTGATACTGATGGACCTCGAGCGCGACGACCTGCGCATCCCGGCCCTGCGCAAGCTGAAGCAGCCGTCGGTGCTGATCGGCCTGCCGTCCGATCACACCGGGATCGCCTGTGTCGACCTCGACTTCGGTGCCGCCGCCCGCGAGGCGCTCACCCATCTGGCCGGGCACGGGCACCGCCGGATCGGCCTGGTCGGCCCGTCCCCGGCGGTGTACAAGAGGCAGACCACCTACGCCGACCGGTTCCTCAGCGGGTTCCTGGAGGCGTCGGCCGAGCTGGAGCTGCGCACGGTGACGCACCCGTGCGAGCCGGGCGCCGAGGGTGTGCGTTCATGCCTGGCCGACCTCGACGCCGAACTCGACGGCCTGACCGCCCTGGTCGTGCACAATGAGGAGGCGCTGCGGCCGTTGCTCGACCTGCTGCACGCCACCGGCCGCCGGGTGCCCGACGACGTCTCCATCGTCGCCGTCTGCCCGCGTGACGTGGCGACGGCGATGCCGATCCACCTGACGTCGATCGACATTCCGGCGCACGACGTCGGGACCCTTGCGGTGGAGACCGCGATGCGGCTGCTGGACGGGCGCCGCGTCGAGTACACCAGGCTGCTGGCGCCCAGCCTGGTCGAGCGCGACTCGTGCCGCGAAATCTCGCCGTCACACCGTTGACATGAACCGGGCTCGTTCCATAGCGTCTCGACAAGGCCGATCGTCGAAGCGCTTCGACGACGAGGACTTCCCGCTCTCATTCCCCTCGGGAGGAACGGCAATGCTCCGATCAAAATCCGGTCTCGCGGCCGGTGCTCTTTTGCTGGCGGCAACTCTCGGTCTCGCCGCGTGCGGCAGTGACGACTCCTCGACCGAGGGCGCCGACGCCAAGTCCCTCACCCTCTGGCACTACGAGGGCCCGAACAGCGCCATGGGCATCGCCTGGAACAAGGCGATCGAGCTGTTCAAGACCAGCCACCCGGGCGTCGAGGTGAAGTTCGAGGAGAAGGGCTTCGAGCAGATCCAGCAGAACGCCCAGATGATCCTCAACTCCGACAGCGCCCCGGACATCCTCGAGTACAACAAGGGCAACGCGACCGCCGGCCTGCTCTCCAAGCAGGGCCTGCTCACCGACCTGTCGGACGAGTTCACCAAGCGCGGCTGGGACAAGAAGCTGAGCGCCAGCCTGCAGACGACGGCGAAATACGACGAAGACGGCATCATGGGCAACGGCAAGGTCTTCGGCGTGCCCAACTACGGCGAGTTCGTGACCGTCTACTACAACAAGAAGATGTTCGACCAGTACAAGCTGGCCGTCCCGACCTCGTTCGACGAGTTCACCAAGGTGATGGACACCTTCGTGCAGAACAAGGTGACCCCGCTGGCCGTCGGTGGCGCCGAGTACCCGGCACAGCAGATCTTCTACGAGCTGGCGCTGTCGAAGTCGGACCGGGCGTTCGTCAACGACTACCAGCTCTACACGAACAAGGTCGACTTCAAGGGGCCGCAGTTCACCTACGGCGCGCAGACCTTCGCCGACTGGGTCGGCAAGGGCTACATCAGCAAGGACTCGGCCGGAATCAAGGCCGAGGACATGGGTGTCTCGTTCACTCAGGGCAAGTTCCCGATCCTGATCTCCGGCTCCTGGTGGTACGGCCGGTTCGCCTCCGAGATCAAGGACTTCGAGTGGGGCACCTTCCTCTTCCCGGGCAACACGCTGCACCCGGGCTCCAGCGGCAACCTCTGGGTGGTGCCGGAGAAGAGCAAGGCCAAGTCGCTGGCGTACGACTTCATCGACATAACCATGTCGCCCGAGGTGCAGGCGCTGCTCGGCAACAGCGGCGGTGTCCCGGTCGCGGCCGACCCGTCGGCGATCACCGACCCGAAGAACAAGGAACTGGTCGAGACGTTCAACAAGATCTCGACCGCGGACGGCCTGGCGTTCTACCCGGACTGGCCGGCGCCCGGCTACTACGACGTCCTGGTGGCGGGCACCCAGGGCCTGATCAACGGTTCGAAGACACCGGACGCCTTCCTCGACGAGATCGCGAAGCCGTACCTCGAGAACCTGTCTGACCTCGGCAAATGAGTGTGGCGCGGCGCGGGCGGTGACCAGCCGCCCGCGCCGCGAGGAAAGGGGTCCGGCATGGCCGGTCGTAACCGCGGCTACGCGGTGTATCTGATCCCTGGTGTACTCGCCTCGCTCGCGGTGATCGTGGTGCCGCTGGTGATGACCGTGTACGTCAGTTTCACCAAGTGGACCGGCGTCGGCGACCCGCGCTGGGTCGGCTTCGACAACTACACCCGGCTGTTCGGCGACACCCTGTTCTGGCAGTCGTTCGGCAACATCGGGCTGCTCGTGTTCGCGATGGCGATCATCCCGACGCTGCTCGGCCTGGTGCTGGCGGCGGTGCTCTTCGACTATGTGGGCAAGAAGTTCGGCGACCGCTGGGCCGGCCTGTTCCGCTCCGGCTACTACCTGCCGCAGGTCATCCCGGTCGCGGTCACCGGCATCATCTGGAGCTGGATCCTGCACCCGAGTTACGGCGCGCTCAACCGGATCCTGGAAGCGGTCGGGCTGGGCGGGCTGGCGAAGAACTGGCTCGGTGACCCCGACTACGCGCTGTACAGCGTGATGCTGGTGATGATCTGGTTCCAGATCGGCTACCCGGTCGTCATGTTCATGTCCGGACTGTCCCGGATCGACCCGTCGCTGTACGAGGCGGCCGACCTGGACGGGGCAACGTGGTGGCAGCGGTTCCGCAAGATCACCGTCCACATGATCAAGCCGGAGTTCTACGTCGTGCTGATCACCACCACGATCGCCGCGCTGAAGATCTTCGGACAGGTCTTCGTGCTCACCAAGGGCGGCCCGAGCAACGCCACCCTGGTGCCGTCGTACTTCGCCTACAAGAACTTCTTCGAGAAGGCCCAGGTCGGGTACGGGTCGGCGATCTCCACCGTGCTCACCGTGCTGATCGTGGTCCTGGCCTTCCTGTTCCTCCGTCTCCAGCACCGCTCGGAGGAGCTCCGGTGACTCTACGAAACCCGTTCCGCTTCGTGGTCCTCACGGGACTGCTGGTGCTGCTCCTGCTGCTGGTCGGGCCGCTCCTGGTGATCGCCGTCAACGCGGTCAAGAGCCCCGCCGACTACGCCGCCAACGGGCCGCTGTCGATCCCCGGCAGCCTCTACTGGGACGGCATCGTCGACTTCTGGAACCGGGTGAACTTCGGCCAGAAACTCCTGAACAGCTTCTTCACCGCGCTGGTGGTGGCGGTCCTCGGCGTGGTGCTGTCGATCCTCAACGCGTACGCCCTGGGCATCGGCCGGGTCCGGGGCCGCGTCTGGTTCCTGGTGTTCTTCCTGGTCGCGAACCTGCTGCCGCAGGAGGTCCTGGTCTACCCGCTCTACTACATCTCCAAGGAGGTGGGGCTCTACGACAGCCTGTTCGCGATCATCATCATCTTCACGGTCATCCAGAGCGCGTTCGGCACGTACCTGCTGACCTCGGTCTACACCGAGTTCCCCCGGGAGTTGCTGGACGCGGCCTCCGTCGACGGCGCCGGCAAGTGGCGGACCCTGTGGCGGGTCGTCGTGCCGGTCAGCGGCCCCACCCTCGCGGTGCTGTTCACGTTCTTCTTCATCTGGACCTGGAACGAGTTCTTCCTCCCCCTGGTCTTCCTCGTCTCCAACGACAACCAGACCGTTCCCGTCGCCCTCGGCGTGCTGCAGGGCGACCGGATGATGGACGCCACCACGACCAGCGCCTCCGCCCTGATCGGCATCCTCCCCGCAATCCTCTTCTTCCTGATCTTCCAGCGGACCCTCACGCGCGGCATCGCCGCCGGCGCCATCAAGTAAAGGACTTTCATGAAGTTCACCGACGGCTATTGGCGTAAGCGCGCAGGCGTCACCGTGCTGCACCCCGCCCACCTCCAGGACACGGCGCCCGGCGCGGACACGCTGACCGCCTGGGCCGCGACCCGGCCGATCACGCACCGCGGTGACACGCTCAACTCCGCCCTCATCACCGTCGAGCTCGCGGCGCCCGCCCCCGACGTCATCCGGGTCACCGTCTCCCACTTCCAGGGAGAGCGCTCCAAGTCCCCGAATTTCGCGATTTCCGGCGAACCCGGGGACGTGTCGGTCGACGCCCGCTCGATCACCTCGGGCGCGCTGACCGCCCGGCTCTCCGACGGCGACAACTGGGCACTCGACTTCCTCGACGCCGACGGCCGCCGTCTCACCGGCAGCGGCTGGAAGGGCATGGGCATCGTCGCCGGCCCCGACGGTGACCACATCCACGAGCAGCTCGACCTCGGTGTCGGGCACGTCGTCTACGGGATGGGCGAGCGGTTCGGGCCACTCGTCAAGAACGGCCAGACCATCGACATCTGGCAGGAGGACGGCGGCACCAGCTCCGAGCAGGCTTACAAGAACGTCCCGTTCTACTTCACCAACGCGGGGTACGGGGTACTCGTCGACCACCCCGGCAAGGTGTCCTTCGAGGTCGCCTCCGAGATGGTCACCCGCACCCAGTTCAGCGTCGCCGGGCAGAGCCTGTCCTACCTGGTCATCTACGGGCCCACCCCGGCCGACATCATCCGTAGGTACACCGCGCTGACCGGGCGGCCCGCGCTGCCGCCGGCCTGGTCGTTCGGGCTGTGGCTGACCACGTCGTTCACCACCGACTACGACGAGGAGACGGTCAACAAGTTCGTCGGCGGGATGGCCGACCGGGACCTGCCACTGTCGGTGTTCCACTTCGACTGTTTCTGGATGCGCGAGTTCAACTGGTGCGACTTCGAGTGGGACCCGCGCGTCTTCCCGGACCCGCCGGGCATGCTCAAACGGCTCGCCGACCGGGGCCTGCGCACCTGTCTGTGGATCAACCCGTACATCGCGCAGCGGTCACCGCTCTTCGCCGAGGGCCGGGACAACGGGTACCTGGTTCTCCGGCCGAACGGTGACGTCTTCCAATGGGACCTGTGGCAGGCCGGCATGGCGCTCGTCGACTTCACCAACCCCTCCGCCCGCGAATGGTATGCGGGGAAGCTGCGCGGCCTGGTCGAGATGGGGGTCGACGCGTTCAAGTCGGACTTCGGCGAACGGGTGCCCACCGACGTGGTGTGGCACGACGGGTCCGACCCGGAACGCATGCACAACTACTACACGCAGCTCTACAACGAGGTCGTCTTCGAGGTGCTGCGGGACCTCAAGGGTGAGGGTGAGGCGGTGCTGTTCGCCCGCTCGGCGACCGTCGGCGGGCAGCAGTTCCCGGTGCACTGGGGTGGCGACAACTCCAGCACCTACGAGTCGATGGCGGAGAGCCTGCGCGGCGGGCTGTCGCTGATGTCGTCCGGGTTCGGGTTCTGGAGCCACGACATCGGCGGTTTCGAGGGCATGCCCGATCCGGCGGTGTTCAAGCGCTGGGTGGCGTTCGGCCTGCTGTCGTCACACAGCCGGTTGCACGGCAGCAGCTCCTACCGGGTGCCGTGGCTGTTCGACGAGGAAGCCGTGGACGTGCTGCGGTCCTTCACCCACCTGAAGTACCGCCTGATGCCGTACATCTACGGCGCCGCCCGCGAAGCCCACCTGACCGGCCTGCCGGTGATGCGGCCGATGCCCGTCGCGTTCCCGGACGACCCGGCCGTCACCCACCTCGACCGGCAGTACATGCTCGGCCCCGACCTGCTGGTCGCCCCGGTCTTCACCGCCGGCGGCGAAGTCTCCTACTACGTCCCGGCCGGCCGCTGGACCCGCTACCTGCCCGCCCCCGGAACCGCTCCGGCGATCGAGGGCCCGCGCTGGGTCACCGAGACCCACGGCTTCGCGACCGCCCCGCTGCTGGTCCGCCCCGGCACGGTCCTGGCCGTCGGCGCCCGCCAGGACCGTCCCGACTACGACTACCGCGACGGCGTGACCCTGCACCTCTTCGAACCGGCCGAAGGCCGGACCGCGGTGGTGGTCCCCGGCCCGACCGGCGCCGACACGGTCTTCACGGTCTCCCGCTCCGGCGACGACGTGGTGGTCGGCCGGATGGGCGACGCCCTCCCCTGGAAGGTCCAGACCGGCGCCACGGTGACCGAACTGGCCGCCGACGAGGACAGCTGCACCCTCACCCTGGGCTAGCGGCTCCCGGCGCCCGGCCCGCCCACCGGCG
>NZ_JBHSBL010000026.1:39531-293505 GCF_042650585.1 Actinoplanes subglobosus | reverse complement strand
GCGTCCCGGTCCTCGGTGCCGGAGCGCTGGTCACCGTGGCCGGCACCGCCAGCGCCGCCGCGTTCGGCTGGAGCGACGACGGCTCGAACTTCGTCGTCGACACCGGCGCCAACCTCGTCTTCAAGGTCAGCAAGAGCAACGGCGACCTCACCTCGTTCGTCCACCGCGGCGTCGAATACCAGGGATACGGTAAGAACTCGCACGTCGAGAGCGGTCTCGGCGCCTCCACCGTGACCCTGACGGCGAGCGGCTCCACCATCCTGATCAAGGTGGTGCACGGCTCGCTGATCCACTACTACGCGGCCCGGTCCGGCGAGAACGACATCTACATGTGGACCTACAAGGCCGCCGATTCGGTGACCATGCAGCGTTACATCGTCCGGCTCAAGCCCGGGTTGCTGCGGTTCAGCGGTGGTGACGCCTGGGACTCGGCGGCGACCACCACGATCGAGGCCGGCGACGTCTTCCGGGCCACCGACGGCACCACCCACTCCAAGCACTACTCGGGCCTGCGGGTGATGGACTACGACTACATCGGGGCGAAGAACGCGGCCGGCACCGTCGGCATCTGGATGGTCCGCAGCAACCACGAGAAGGCCTCCGGCGGCCCCTTCTTCCGCTCGTTGCTGCGCAGCGGCAGCACCGGATCACCCGATCTCTACGAGATCGTCTGGTACAACATGGCACAGACCGAGGCTCAGAGGTACGGGCTGCACGGCCCCTACCGCCTGTCGTTCACCGACGGCGGCGCCCCGGCGACCGGCCTGTCCACCGCGTGGGCCGACGGACTCGGCATCCAGGGCTACGTGCCGGCTTCGGGCCGCGGGCGGGTGGCGGGGGTCGGCATCAACGGGCGGGACACCACCTACCCGTACACGGTCGGGTTCGCCAACGCCGACGCCCAGTACTGGGCCGTCGCCAGCGCGTCGACCGGCTACTTCTCCTGCGCGGGCATGCTGCCGGGCACCTACACGATGACGATCTACAAGGACGAGCTGGCCGTGCACACCGGCTCGGTCACCGTGACGGCCGGCGGCACCACCACGCTCAACAGCATCACCATCGGCGGCGACCCGAGCACCGCGCCCGCCATCTGGCGAATCGGCGACTGGACCGGGTCGCCCAAGGGCTTCAAGAACGCCGACCTCATGACGTACGCCCACCCGTCCGACCCCCGGGCGGCGACCTGGACGGGCAACTTCATCGTCGGTACGGCGGCCGCCTCCACGTTCCCCTGCTACCAGTGGATCGGCGTCAACAACGACGTGCTCGTCTACTTCAAGCTGACCGCCGCCCAGGCCGCGGCCGCGCACACGCTGCGGATCGGGTTGTCGGCCAGTTACGCCGGAGGCCGCCACCGTGTCTCGGTCAACAGCTGGACGTCGGCGATCCCGGCCGCACCCGGCAACTCGGGGACCCGGAGCCTGACGGTTGGCGCCTACCGGTCGTACACGTCGACGCTGACCTACGCGGTGCCGGCATCGGCGTTCCAGACCGACGTGTCACAGTGGACATCCTCAAGCTGACGCTGGTCAGCGGGTCGTCGGGGGACGGTTATCTGAGTCCGGGCGTCGCCTTCGACTGCATCGACCTGCTCACCTGACGGTTCCGTCGCCGCCCGGCCTCCTCCGGTCCGGCCTGGTCCTGAACGGCCAACCGGACCCCGGCCAGGCTCTCGAAGAACGCGGCGATCACGATCACCGTGTGGGCGTGAGGGACCGGGCCATTGCTCCATCATGGAACGTCCGGTGGCCCGGTGCCCGTCAGGCCCGGGTGCCGGTCACCCGCCGGGTGGGGCGTCGAAGCGGCGGGCGATGTCGTGATGGGCCGCGGCCGCGGTGGCGGCGTCCATGGCGGTGAACGGGGAACCCGGCCCGGCGCCCAGGTCGGCGACCTGATCGGCGAAGCGCCGGTGCCGCTCCGCGGCGTGTTTGCGGCAGGGCAGGCAGGTGACCATGTCGGGCTCGGCCGAGGTCATCGCGAACGGTGTGCGCACCCCGCAGGCCGTGGTCACCTCGGCGGGCAGGTCGCCGACGAGGCCGAACACGGACGCCAGGAGGTTGCGCTCGGCAGCGCGGGAGCGCAGCTTGCCGGCCTCGACGTGAATGTGCGGGTCGTCCATCAGATCGAGTCTGGCATGCCGTCCGCCTCCTCGTCGGCACGCGGCCGCCGGCAGCGGCGGTCGGCGATGCCCGCCACGTGTGCCCGAATCGTCCGGACGGGGTGATGCCGCCGGATCCGGTGACCGGCACCGTGAAGCCGGGGGCCATGCCGAGCGAGGCGGCCGGGAGGGGGGCGGGTGCACGGCGGACGTGTGGAGGATCGCGGGACGGTCAGGTTCGGGTGCCATTCTGCCGGGCCGACCCGGAACGCCGCCGAATCCTGGTAGAAGTTTCCCCAGGGGGAATTCGCCCATGCGAGCGCCACGACGGTGGCGCCACTTCACGGGACCTTCGTTTTCCGGTCGGCGCGTGTGAACCATCGGCGGGGGTAACGTCCCGTTCGGAGGGGCCGAAAGACCCGTGCCGCCGAAATTCCGCGTCGATAAGTTGATCGTGACAAGTCAGGAACTCGAAAGACAACGTCGAGAGGAATGACCGTGACCGCCGTATCGGACAACCGGGCCGCCACGCTCGACCAGCAGGAACTCGTGCGGAGGCTCGCCGCTCCGGACGATGCCGAGGTCGCGAGCCTCGACGCCTGGTGGCGGGCCAACAACTACCTCACCGTCGGGCAGATCTACCTCCAGGGCAACCCGCTGCTGCGCGAGAAGCTGACCTCGGAGCACATCAAGCCGCGCCTGCTCGGCCACTGGGGCACCAGCCCGGGTCTGTCGTTCGTCTACGCCCACGTGTCGCGTCTCATCAAGCAGACCGGGCAGCAGGCCATCTATCTGGCCGGCCCGGGGCACGGCGGCCCGGCCCTGGTCGCCGCCGGCTACCTGGAGGGCACCTACTCCGAGGTCTACCCGAAGGTGGATCTCTCCGAGGGTGGCCTGCTCAAGCTGTTCCGCCAGTTCTCCAGCCCCGGCGGCATCCCCAGCCACGTCAGCGTCACCACACCCGGCAGCATCCACGAGGGCGGCGAGCTCGGCTACGTGCTGGTGCACGCCTTCGGCTCGGTGATGGACAACCCGGACCTGCTGGCGATCGCGGTCGTCGGTGACGGCGAGGCCGAGACCGGCCCGCTCGAGGGCTCCTGGAAGGGCATCTCCTTCATCAACCCCGAGCACGACGGCGCGGTCCTGCCGATCCTGCACCTCAACGGCGCGAAGATCGCCGGCCCGACCGTCCTGGCCCGCAAGGACCCGGCCGAGGTGCGCAAACTCCTCGAGGGCCACGGCTACGACGTCATCGAGATCGAGGGCGAGGACCTGCCGGGCATGCACCACCGGTTCGCTGCGGTGCTCGCCGAGGCCTGGGGCAAGATCAAGAGCATTCAGGACGCGGCACGCAACGGTACGTGGGACGGCAGCCGTCCGCACTGGCCTTTGATCATCATGCGTACGCCCAAGGGCTGGACCGGCCCGGAGAAGATCGACGGGATCACCGTCACGGGCACCTGGCGCTCGCACCAGGTTCCGTTGTCCGGCGTCAAGGGCAACGACGATCACCTCGCCGAGCTGGAGAAGTGGCTGCGGTCGTACCGGCCGGAGGAGCTCTTCGACGCGTCCGGAGCGCCCGCGCAGATCATCCGCGACCTGGCGCCGCCCGGCGACCTGCGGATGAGCGCCACCCCGCACGCCAACGGCGGCCTGCTCACCAAGGACCTGGACCTGCCGGACTTCCGCGACTACGCGGTCGACGTGAAGCAGCCGGCTTCCGAGCGTGCCGAGTCCACCCGCAGGCTCGGTGAGATGATGCGCGACATCTACTCGCGCAACCCCGACAGCTTCCGGCTGTTCTGCCCCGACGAGACCAACAGCAACCGGCTCGGTGCCGTCTTCGAGGTCTCCGACCGCACCTTCATGGAGCGCGTCACCGACGACGACGTGAAGATCAGCAACAAGGGCCGGGTCGTCGAGGTGCTCTCCGAGCACAACTGCCACGGCTGGCTGGAGGGCTACAACCTCACCGGCCGGCACGGCATGTTCGCCACCTACGAGGCGTTCGCCATGGTCAGCGCGTCGCAGACGGTCCAGCACGGCAAGTGGCTGCAGGAGGCGTCGCACCTGCCGTGGCGGGCCAAGGTCCCGAGCCTGAACATCCTGCTCACCTCGACCGCGTGGCGCAACGACCACAACGGCTTCTCGCACCAGGGACCCGGCCTCATCCAGGTGGTCCTCAACCAGCGGGGCAACGTGGCCCGCGTCTACCTGCCGCCGGACGCGAACACCCTGCTCTCGGTGGCCGACCACTGCTTCCGCTCCCGGTCGTACGTCAACCTGATCGTCATCGACAAGCAGCCCCAGCTGCAGTGGCTGGACATGGAGCAGGCGATCGAGCACTGCCGCAAGGGGGCCGGCATCTGGGAGTGGGCGGGCACCGACGACGGCGACCGCGACCCGGACATCGTCCTGGCCTGCGCCGGCGACGTGGTGACCATGGAGACCGTGGCGGCCGCGCAGATCCTGATGAAGAAGCTGCCGCAGCTCAAGGTCCGCGTGGTCAACGTGGTCAACCTGATGACCCTGCCGCGGCCGAAGGACCACCCGCACGGCATGAGCGAGACCATGTTCCGCGAGCTGTTCACCGACCACGTCGACGTCGTGTTCAGCTTCCACGGCTACCCCGGCGCCATCCACCAGCTGGTGCACGGCCGGCCCGACGCCGACCGGTTCCGGGTGCGCGGCTTCATCGAGCAGGGCACCACGACCACTCCGTTCGACATGACGGTGCGCAACAAGGCGTCCCGCTACCACCTGGTGATCGACGCCATCAACAACGCCCGGCGGCTGCCGGCCGGCGCGAGCGAGCTGAAGGCGTGGTGCGAGGCGCAGCTGGAGAAGCACGACAAGTACGTGGTCGAGCACCTGGAGGACATGCCCGAGGTACGGGACTGGTCGCTGGGGGACTGGGCCGAGAGCTGATCCCGGGTGGGAAATCCCACTGTGGGGTGCACGTAGATGAGCGATACCGCGCGCGAATTCACAGATTCGCGCGCGGTTTGCCTATTGGAGTTCGCGAATCAGACAGCAAGCGGCCACCAATTCTTGCGAAAGTGCGCCCGAGACCTGTCTCACCCTTTTATTCATCGGCGCGGGAAGCGAAAGTGAGGGGAGCAACTACCCGTCGCTCGACGATGAGGAAGGGGACCCCCGTATGACCGCCACCCTGAACCCCTGGCCGACGACCCGGCAGGGATCCACTGACCACCCGGTGCAGACGCTGCAGTACCTGCTGCTCGCCCATGGTCACACGGTCACCGTTGACGGCGTTTTCGGCTCCGAGACCGGCGACGCGGTGCGCGCCGTCCAGCGGGCCAAGAGCCTTCCCGACAACGGGGTGGTCGACGCCGCGACATGGCGTGCGCTGCTGGTACCGGTACGGCCCGGGATGCGGGGCAGTGCGGTGCGCGGGCTCCAGGAGGAGTTCGCCCTCGACTCCGCCGACGGGATCTACGGGCCGAAGACGGAATCGGCGATCCGTGACCTGCAGCGCACCATCCGGGCCGGTGGCGGCACGGTCGAGGTGGACGGCATCGTCGGCCCGCAGACGTGGCAGGCCCTGGTCAGCGGCCTGCGTGAGGCGGCCCCGCTGAGCAAGGCCGCCTGAGACGGGTTCAGGCCCCGCGGCGCACCGTCGCGGGGTCGAAGCCGAACGGCAGCTCCAGGCGGTGCGCGGCCATCAGGGTGCGGTCCGCCAGCAGGTCGGCGGTGGGGGCGTCGGCGACGATCCGGCCGGCGTCCAGGATGACCGAGCGGGGGCAGAGCTCCAGCGCGTACGGCAGGTCGTGCGTCACCATCAGCACGGTCACCGGCAACGACTGGATGATCTCGGCCAGCTCGCGCCGGCTGGCCGGGTCGAGGTTGGACGACGGCTCGTCGAGCACCAGCAGCGACGGGCGCATCGCCAGCACCGTGGCCACGGCCACCCGGCGCCGCTGGCCGAACGACAGATGCTGCGGGACCTGATCGCGGTGCTCCAGCATCCCCACGGCGGCGAGTGCCTCCGTCACGCGGTCGTCGAGGTCGGTGCCCCGTACCCCCAGATTGGCCGGACCGAAAGCGACGTCCTCCGCGACGGTCGGCATGAACAGCTGGTCGTCGGGGTCCTGGAAGACGACGCCGACCCGGCGGCGGATCTCGGTGATCGCCTGGCGATCGCCGGGCGTGACCGGCAGCCCGGAGATCTCGACCCGGCCCGCACCGCCGTGCAGGATGCCGTTGAGATGCAGCACCAATGTGGTCTTGCCGGCGCCGTTGGGGCCGAGCAGCGCCACCCGCTCGCCCTCGGCGAGGGTGAGGTCGATGCCGTGCAGCGCCTGCCGCCCGTCCGGATAGGCGAAGGTGAGGCCGGTGATCGTGAGTGCCGCGGTCATCTGATCATGCTAGGACGGCCGCCGCCACGGCGATCCCGGCGGCCGCCACCGGCAGAGCCGAGGAGAGCGCCCACTCGCGGGCCGGTGCCGGCTCGTTCTCGATGTGCGGCATCCGGCCGGTGTAGCCGCGCGACAGCATCGCCAGGTAGACGCGCTCGCCCCGCTCGTAGGAGCGCAGGAACAGCGCGCCGACACCGACCGCGAACGCCTTCACCTGCCAGAGGAACCGCGGGTCGTAACCGCGGGACAGCCGGGCGATCCGCATCCGCCGCGCGTCGTCGATCAGCACGTCGACGTAGCGCAGCATGAACGTCATGATCTGGGTGATCACGGTCGGGCAGCGGAGCCGGTCCAGGCCGAGGATCAGGTCACGCATCGTGGTGGTCGCGGCGAGCAGCAGCGACGCGAGGACGCCGAGGGTGCCCTTGGCGACGATGTTCCACGCGCCGTAGAGGCCGTCGACCGACAACGACATGCCGAGCCAGTCGATCCGCTCACCGTGGCCGGCGAACGGGAGCACCACGGCCAGCAGCACGAACGGCAACTCGATGGTGGACCGTTTGAGCAGCCAGCCGGCCGGCACCCGGGCCAGGAGGGCGACCAGGGCGATCAGCAGGGTGTAACCGGCGAAGGCGGCGAACTCCTCCCGCGGGGTCACCACGACGACGATGGTGAACAGCAGCACCGCCGCGATCTTCACCTCGGGGGAGAGCCGGTGCACCCGGCTGTCCCGGTCGAGGTGGAGCGGGTGGGCGTGGCCCGCCCCCACTAGACGACCGGCTTACGGCGGCGGATCATCCAGAACAGGCCGCCGCCGATCGCGAAGGTCAGCAGCACGCCGGCGACCCCCGACAGGCCGGTGGAGAGCATCTCGTTGTCGATGCCCTGGATGCCGTAGTCGGCGAGCGGGCTGTCGGCGAGCTGGTGGTCCTGCTCCCGCTGGAGCATGCAGGTCCCGCCGGTGATCTGGTCGTCGGCGTCGAAGGTGCAGCCCTCGCGGGCGGCGTAGTCGAGGCCGTCCGGGCTGCCGGAGGCGAAGCTGGAGGCGACCCCGGCCAGCAGCAGGGCCACGAACAGGCCGGCGATCAGGAACTTCCTCATGCGGTGACCCCCGTCCTGGCGACGGCCGGCGGCTTGCGGAACGCGCGCAGCGCGTAGACCAGGTCGGGGCGGACCTTGGCGACGGTGACCACGGTGGTGGCGGCGATCAGGCCCTCGCCGATGCCGATCAGGGTGTGCACGCCGGCCATCGTGGCGGCGATCGCGCCGAGGGAGAGCTCGGTGGTGCCACCCAGCGCATACTCCGCGACGAAGCCGAGCGAGGCGACCACGACACCGACCACCGAGGCGATCAGGGCGGTCGCGCCGAGGCCGGCGACCGTGCGCGGCAGGACCCGCAGGAGCAGAGCGACCAGGAGGTACGCCGCGGCGGTCCCGATCAGCGCCATGTTGGTGATGTTGAGCCCGATCGCGGTGAGCCCGCCGTCGGCGAAGACCAGCGCCTGCACCAGCAGGACGGTCGCCACGCAGAGGGCACCGACCCACGGGCCGACCAGGATGACCGCGAGGGTGCCGCCGAGCAGGTGGCCGGAGACACCCGGGAGCACCTGGAAGTTGAGCATCTGCACGGCGAAGATGAACGCCGCGACCAGGCCCGCCATCGGGGCGAGCCGGTCGTCGAGATCGATTCTGGCGCGCCGGACACAGACTGCCAGCCCGGCCACCGCTATCACTATGAAGATCGCCGAGACGGGACCGTTGATGATCCCGTTGGCGATGTGCATCGCCCGCACGTCGTCCATGGCGCCAGCATATTCATCGCCAGTGGTTGTTGCATATAGTTGGCAACTGGCCCAGTGATGATCTTCACCCGACCAGGACGTCGGCCACATCCCGCCGCGGGGACGGGTGACCGGGCTGGCCGTACCCGATCCGGAAGGCGATCTGCGGGAACCCGGACCGCCCCAGCGACCTGCGCAGCTGATCGCGGGCGGTCGGGACCTCGATCGGCTGGGAGATCAGCGAGCTGGACAGGCCCGCGTCGGTGGCGGTCAGCAGCACGTGCTGGAGCGCCTGCCCGGCCATCAGCTGGTCGAGCTTGCGGTCACCGGCCGTGCCGAGGATGCCGACCAGCGGCTCCGGCTCGTAGTCGCGGCCCGGGGCCCGCCGCCGCCCGCCGAAGTTGCGCTGCGGGATCAGGTCCTGCGCCTCGGCCACCGACGCGGCCGCCGCCACCGGGATGCCGTCGGTCGCCGACTCGGTGTCGGTCCAGGTGATCATCTCGGCCTGGTAGCGGCCGTCGCGCCGCAGCACCCGATCGGCGCTGTGCGCGATCTCCGAGAACCCGGTCAGCGCGGTCATCCCGACCAGGAGGTCCAGCCAGGTGCCCTCGACCCGGGCCGCCTCGATCAGGCGCACCCGGACGTCCGCGGGCACCGGGTCAGGCCAGAACGGGTGCCGGTTGCTGTAACGCCGCTCGACCGCGGCATAGAGGTCACGCTCGGTGTAGGTGGGGGGCCGGTGCGGTGCCGGCGTGAGGCGGGCGACCACATCCGGCGCGTCGAGGTCCGGCAGCAGCTTCACCTCGGCCGGCGTGCCGGCCCAGGCCAGCGCCAGCTTGGCGTTAAAGGTGGCGGCGCCGAGCGCCAGCCGCAGCGCCCAGCCGCCGTGATCGGCGACGCTGAGCTGCCGGCCCGGGTCGGCGAGCACCTCGATGGCGCCGTCGTGCAGGCGGAACGCCCACGGCTGGCTGTTGTACATGGAGGGGGCCTGGAGGCCGGCCGCAGCGGCGCGCCGCAGGTCGGACGAGTCGTAGCGGGTCATCATCACTCCACCGTGCCCCCTGGCGCGCCCGTCGATAAGGGCCGAAGGTCCTACAACGGGACCCGCCACCGCAGGAGTGTGCCGGGACCGTCCGTCCGCGGCCCGATCTCGAACTCGCCGCCCAGGTCACCGGCCCGCTCACCCATGTTGACCAGGCCACCCCGGGCCAGGCTCGGATCGATGCCGACGCCGTCGTCCTCCACCTGCAGCACCACCTGCTGGTCGGCGATCCGCACCGACACCCGCACGCTGCGGGCCTGGGCGTGGCGTGCCACGTTCGACAGGGCCTCGCGGAGCACGGCGATCAGCTCGGGCACGATGTCGTCCGGCACGGCGCTCTCCACCGGGCCGGACGTCTCCAGCGTCGGCCGGAACCCGAGGGTGTCCAGCGCGGCGTCGCAGGTGTCGCGCAGCTCGGTGCGCAACGTGGCACCGACCGGGGCCCGCAACTCGAAGATCGACCGGCGGATGTCCTTGATCGTGGCGTCGAGGTCGTCGACGGCCGTGTTTATCCGCGCGACGACCTCCGGCCGGACCCCCGGCGCCATCGCGCCCTGCAGTTGCATGCCGGTCGCGAACAGCCGCTGGATGACCACGTCGTGCAGGTCGCGGGCGATCCGCTCGCGGTCCTCCAGGACCGCCAGCAGCTCCCGCTCCTCCTGGGCGCGGGCCCGCTCCAGCGCCAGGGCGGCCTGCCCGGCGAACGTCGACAGCAGCGCCGCGTCGTCCTCGGCGATGCTGGCCGGCCCGCTGACGATCAGCACACCCTGCGGGCTGCTCTTCAGTGGCGCGACCAGGGCCGGGCCGTCCGGGACCGGGCCCGGCCACTCGGCGGCGTCACGCAGGTTCTCCACCAGGCGGTAGGAGTCGTCGAACGCCGGCAGCACCTGCCCGGCCAGCCCGGAGTCGCCACCCTCGACCACCTCGATCCGGTAGCGGTCACTCTCCGGCTCGAAGAGCAGCACCAGCACCAGCTCGGCACCGGCCACCTCGCGGGCCCGGCGGGCGATCAGCCGCAGCGCCTCGGTCCGCCGGACCGTGCCCAGCAGGACGGCGGTGATCTCCGCGGCCGCGGACAGCCACCGCTGCCGGCGCTGGGCCAGCTCGTAGAGGCGGGCGTTGTCGATCGCCACACCGGCCGCGGCGGCCAGCGCCACCACCAGCTCCTCGTCGTCGTCGGTGAACTGCTCCGCGGTGCGTTTCTCGGCGAGGTAGAGGTTGCCGAATATCTGATCGCGGGTCCGGACGGGCACACCGAGGAAGCTGTGCATCGGCGGGTGGTGCGGGGGGAAGCCGAACGAGTTCGGATGCTTCGTGATGTCGGGCAGGCGCACCGGCTTGGGCTCGGTGATCAGCAGGCCCAGGACGCCCCGGCCGTGCGGCAGGTCGCCGATCTTCGCATGCGCCGCCGGGTCGATGCCGTGGGTGACGAAGTCCGACAGGCTGTTGCGGTCGGGGGCGAGCACACCGAGCGCACCGTAGCGGGCGTCGGCCAGCGCGCAGGCCGCCTCCACGATCCGCTGGAGGGTGCTGCTCAGGTCGAGGTCGGTGCCGATGCCGACGACCGCGTCCAGCAGGGCGCGCAGCCGCTCCCGGCTGGTCACGATGTCGCCGACCCGGTTCTGCATCTCCTGCAGGAGCTCGTCCAGGCGGACCCGGGACAGCGGCGACAATCCTAGTGAGGGGGTTGTTCCTTCGGCCACGGAAAAAGGCTATCGGGTGCCGCGATCGACCCGCCCGGGACCTTCGGCCCTAGGTGCCGGGCACCCTCGCGCGGTAGGAATGAGACATGATCCGAGTCTTTCTCCTCGACGACCACGAGGTCGTCCGCCGCGGCCTCGTCGACCTGCTCCAGGCGGGCGGGGACATCGAGGTCGTCGGCGAGTCCGGGTCCGCCCAGGAGGCGGCCCGGCGCATCCCCGCGCTCCGTCCCGACGTCGCCGTCCTCGACGCGCGGCTGCCGGACGGCAACGGCATCGACGTCTGCCGGGACGTCCGGGCCGTCGACTCGTCGATCAAGGGACTCATCCTCACCTCCTACGAGGACGACGAGGCGCTCTTCGCCGCGATCATGGCCGGCGCCTCGGGTTACGTGCTCAAGCAGATCCGTGGCACCGACCTCGTCGACGCCGTCCGCCGGGTCGCCTCCGGCCAGTCGCTGCTCGACCCGGCGGTCACCCAGCGGGTCCTGGAGCGCATCCGCAACGGTGTCGAGCAGCCGCGCGAGCTGGCCTCCCTCACCGATCAGGAGCGCCGCATCCTGGAGTTCGTCGCCGAGGGCCTGACCAACCGGGAGATCGCCGGGCGGATGTTCCTCGCCGAGAAGACGGTGAAGAACTACGTGTCCAGCCTCCTGGCGAAACTGGGGCTCGAGCGGCGTACGCAGGCGGCCGTCCTGGCCACCAAGCTCCTGGGGGACCACCCCTCGCACCACTGATGCTGTTGACAGGCAACATGTTTGTCACAAAACTGTCCGCCCATGAGGATCGTGATCGTGGGCGCGGGCATCGGTGGGCTGACGGCGGCGCTGAGCCTGCACGCGGCCGGGTTCTCGCAGGTCACCGTCCACGAGCGGGCGGACGTGCTGCGGCCGCTCGGTGTCGGGCTCAACCTGCTGCCGCACGCCGTCCGTGAGCTGACCGAGCTCGGGCTGGGGGAGCGGATCGCCCGGCTCGGCGTCGCGCCCGGCACCCTCGCCTACTACAACCGGCACGGCCAGCCGATCTGGAGCGAGCCGCGGGGGCGCGACGCCGGCTATCACTGGCCGCAGCTGTCGGTGCACCGCGGCCGCCTCCAGACGGAGCTGCTCGCCGCCGTCCGGGAACGCCTCGGCGACGTGGTCCACACCGGCCACCGTCTGCTCACCGTGCCGGACCGGGGCGGCTCCGCGGTGTTCGCGACCGCGGACGGTGAGCTGACCGTGGCGGCGGATCTGGTCGTCGCAGCCGACGGCATCCACTCGGCGCTGCGCCGCCAGTGGTACCCGGACGAGGGCGCCCCCGTGTGGAACGGGCTCACGCTGTGGCGGGGCACGACCCGGGCGCCCGGCTTCCTGGACGGCCGCACGATGATCATGGCGGGTGACGCCGAGCAGAAGTTCGTCGCCTACCCGATCGGCGACGGCGAGATCAACTTCATCGCCGAGCGCCGTACCCGTGGCTACGCCGGGGACAACGCCGACTGGAACCGGGCGGTCGATCCCGCGCCGATCGCCGGCCTCTTCCGGGACTGGCGTTTCCCCTGGCTGGACGTGCCGGGGCTGCTGACCACCGCCGGGGAGATCCTGGAGTACCCGATGGTCGACCGGGACCCGGTCGGCAGGTGGACCCACGGTCCCGCCACACTGCTCGGCGACGCGGCCCACCCGATGTACCCGAACGGCTCCAACGGCGCCTCCCAGGCCGTCCTGGACGCCCGGACGCTCGCCTTCCACCTGGCCGGCAAACCGCTGGACGAGGCGCTGGCCGCCTACGAGACCGACCGCCGCCCGGCCACCACCGCGCTCGTCCTGAGCAACCGCCGCCAAGGCCCCGAGCAGGTGATGGTCCTCGCCCACGAGCGCGCCCCGGACGGCTTCGCCCACATCCACGACGTCCTCACCCCGGCCGAGCTCACCG
Source organism: Actinoplanes subglobosus (assembly GCF_042650585.1). Classification (NCBI taxonomy): domain Bacteria; kingdom Bacillati; phylum Actinomycetota; class Actinomycetes; order Micromonosporales; family Micromonosporaceae; genus Actinoplanes; species Actinoplanes subglobosus. Next base: position 280,585 of record NZ_JBHSBL010000026.1, on the reverse strand, counting down.
AGATCGCCACCGGCTACAAGAGGGCCGCCGGGTTCCACCCCGACGCCCTCAACCACCGGCCGTCCCTGAGCGTCGCCCGATGACCGCCCTCGACGCCGCCCGGCTCGCCGCGGTCATCTCCCCGCTGCGGCGCACCCTGCTGACCGCCGCGCGGGCCGCCGAGCACCTGCCGGAGATCCCGGACGCCCAGATCGAGATCATCCGGGCGCTGCCCCGCGACACCGTCACCACCCCCGGCGAACTCGCCGGACGCCTCGGGCTGAGCCGGCCCACGGTCAGCAACCTGCTCACCCAGATGGAGGCGGCCGGCCTGGTCGAACGCCGTCCCCGCCCGGAGAACCGCCGTCAGGTCGAGGTGCTGGCCACCGCCCGCGCCCTCGACCTGTTCGACCGCTTCGACCTGGCCAGCGGCGCGATCGTGGCGGCCGCCGCGGCCACCCTCACCCCCGAGGACGTCGACGCCCTGGCCGCCGCCCTGCCCGCACTGGAACGACTGCGCGACGCCCTCACTCCCCCTCCCTCCTGAGGAGCCCCCATGAGCCAGCGGTTCTCCCGATGGATGCAGCGCCGTACCCTGCCCGGGCTCGACCCCGGCCCCTACGACATCCGGATCCGGAAGGACCTGCGGGTTCCGATGGACGACGGCGTGCAACTGCTCGCCGATCTCATCGAACCGGCCGGCGCCTCCGGACCGCCCCTGCCGACGATCGTGATCCGGGGGCCGTACGGCCGCAGTGGTCTCGTCGCCGGTGAGGCGAAGGCCCTGGCCCGGGAGGGCTTCCCGGTGCTGTTCCAGAGCTGCCGGGGCACCTGGGGCTCCGGGGGGACCTTCACCCCGCAGGTCGACGAGCAGCGCGACGGCATCGCCACCCACCGGTGGGTCCGCGCGCAGCCGTGGTTCACCGGCCGCGTCGTCACGTTCGGGCCCAGCTACATGGGCTACACCCAGTGGGCGGTGGCCGGCAAGCTGCAGCGCGACGACCCGGACAACGCGCCGGACGCCCTCTGCCTGCTCGTCACGATGCCCGACTTCGGGGCGATCACCTGGGACAACGGCGCCTTCTCGCTGCGCAACGCGCTCGGCTGGTCGCAGATGATGAGCCGCATGATCCGCCGGGAGATGCTCCCGCTCTTCCTCGGCATGCTGCGCCCGGACCGAAAGCTGCTGCGCGGCTTCGGCACGCTGCCGCTGCTCGACGGGGACGTCGCCGCCACCGGCCGCCGCGTCCACTGGTACCAGGACTGGGTCACCCACGAACGACTCACCGACGAGTACTGGACCAGCCAGTCGCACACCGCCTCGGTCACCGACGTCACCGCGCCGGTCTACATGATCACCGGCTGGCACGACATCTTCCTGCCCTGGCAACTACGCAACCACGCCCAGCTCACCGCGGCCGGCCGGCCACCGCGGCTCACCATCGGCCCGTGGGGACACTCGGCCCGCGAGATGGGCGCGACAGCGATCGGTGAGGCCGCCGCGTTCCTCAAAGAGCATTTCAGCGGTACGGACTCCGCGCGCCCGTCCCCGGTGCGTGCCTTCCGGACCGGCACCGGCCAGTGGCACGACCTGCCGTCCTGGCCGCCACCCGGCGTCACCGGCCGGACCTGGCACCTGCACCAGGCGGGCCGCCTGCACACCGACGTCCCGGACGGGGGAGTGACCGCCTACGTCTACGACCCGGCCGACCCCACCCCGGCCGCCGGCGGCCCCAGCCTGGAACCGCGACAGGGCCCGGTCGACAACGCCGCCCACGAGAGCCGCGCCGACGTCGTGGTGTTCCGTGGCGACGTGCTCACCGCCCCGGTGACGATCGCGGGCGCCCCGGTCGCGCGGATCCGGTTCCGGTCGTCGCGGCCCAGCGCCGACGTCTTCGTCCGGATCTGCGACGTGCACCCGGACGGCCGCTCGATGAGCGTGTGCGACGCGATCCGCCGGGTCAGCCCGTCGACCGGCGACTTCGAGGAGGTGGAGATCGAGCTGTGGCCGGCGTTCCACACGTTCGCCGCCGGCCACCGGATCAGCGTGCAGGTCAGCTCCGGCGCCCATCCCCGCTACGCCCGCAACCCCGGGTCCGGCGAACCGGCCGCCGTCGCGGCCACCACCCACCGCGCCGAGCAGGAGATCTCCCACGACCCGGCCCGCCCGTCGCACGTCGAACTGCCGGTGTGGGCGCCGTGACCGCGCCCGCGGTGCCCGGGCTGGAGGCGGCGTTCGACGTCGAGGTGCTGCTCGGGCCGCTGGAGGACCACGGGACCACCCGGGCCGGGCACCGCCGGGTGGTGCCGATCGTCGGCGGGCGGGTGAGCGGCCTGTTCGAGGCGGAGATCCTGCCCGGCGGTGCCGACTGGCAGATCGTCCGGCCGGACGGCGGCGTCGAGATCGACACCCGCTACTCGGCCCGCACCGCGTCCGGGAGCCACGTCTACCTGCGTACCGGCGGCGTGCGCAGCGGCCGCCCGGACGTCCTGTCGGCCCTGCTCCGGGGCGAGCCGGTCGCGCCGTCGGAGTACTACTTCCGGATCGGCGTCCAGCTGGAGACCGCCGACCCGGCCCTGGCCCACCTGGAGCAGTCGATCTTCGTGGCGTCAGCGGTCCGCGAGGCGGACACGGTCCGCTACACCGCCTACCGCGTCACCTGACACCCTCGGCAACCCGTCTGAGGTCCGGCCGGCCGGACAAGGGGGCCGGCCGGGTGGGGAGGGGTGGTCAGTAGACGGTCAGGTGGTGGGCGCGGAACTGGGCCCGGACCCGGTCCAGCAGATCGGGGGACGGGGCGGGGGTGTCGGCCAGGGGGAAGGGCTGGTTGAGGGCGGCGTACTTGGCGGCTCCCAGACGGTGGAAGGGGAGGACCTCGACGCGTTCCACGGTCGGGATCGAGGCGGCGATCCGGGCCACCGCCTCGACGTTCTCCACGGCGTCGGTCAGGCCGGGGACCAGGACGAAGCGGATCCAGATCGGGATGCCACGGCCGGCCAGCCGGTGCGCGAAGTCGATGGTCGGCTGGAGCGTGCCGGTCCGGGTCACCCGGTGATAGGTCTCCTCGTCGCCGGACTTGATGTCCAGGAGCACCAGGTCGGTCACGTCGAGCAGATCGTCGGACGCCTTCGCGCCGAGGTAGCCGCTGGTGTCCAGGGCGGTGTGCAGACCTTTTTCGCGGCAACGGGTGAAGATCTCCCGTACGAAATCGGGCTGTTGAAGTGCCTCTCCGCCGGAGAGGGTGACGCCGCCCCGGGCGACCTTGATGAAACGCTCGTATCGCGAGATCTCGGTCATCAGTTCGTCGGCGTCCATGGTGCGCCCGCTGCGGCGGTACCAGGTGTCGGGGCTGTGGCAGTACTGGCAGCGCAGCGGGCACCCGGCCAGGAACGCGACGAATCGCGTCCCCGGCCCGTCGACGCCGGTCGAGACGTCGAACGAGTGCACACTGCCGGTCCGGGTCGTCGTCACAGCGAGCCGTGGAACGTCCGCGAGATGACGTCGCGCTGCTGAGCCCTGGTCAGCCGCACGAAGTTCACCGCGTAGCCGGACACCCGGATGGTGAGCTGCGGGTACTTCTCCGGGTGCTCCATCGCGTCCTCCAGCGTCGCCCGGTCGAGGACGTTGACGTTCATGTGGAAGCCGTGCCCGTCGGTGTAGCCGTCGAGGACGCCGACCAGGTTGCCGATCTGCTCGTCCTTGGTGCGGCCGAGACCGTCCGGGGTCGAGGTGATGGTCAGCGAGATGCCGTCCCGGGCGCTGCGGTACGGCAGCTTCGCCACCGACAGGGCGGCCGCCACCAGCCCGTGCTTGTCCCGGCCGTTCATCGGGTTGGCGCCGGGCGCGAACGGCTCACCGAGACGACGGCCGTCGGGGGTGTTGCCGGTGTGCTTGCCGTAGACGACGTTCGACGTGATCGTGAGGACGGACAGGCTGGGCTCGGCGCCGCGGTACATCGGCTGCCGGCGGATCTTCTCCATGAACCGGTCGACCAGGTCCACCGCGATCGCGTCCACCCGGTCGTCGTTGTTGCCGAACGTCGGGTAGTCGCCGTCCACCTCGTAGTCGACGACCAGCCCGGTCTCGTCGCGGACCGGCTTGACCTGGGCGTGCCTGATCGCCGACAGGCTGTCCACGGCGACCGAGAGGCCGGCGATGCCGGTGGCCAGGAACCGGTGCACCGGGTAGTCGTGCAGCGCCATCTCGAGACGTTCGTAGGCGTACTTGTCGTGCATGTAGTGGATGACGTTGAGCGCGTCGACGTAGATCTCGGCAAGCCAGTCGAGTGTCCGGTCGTACGCCTCGAACACCTCGTCGTAGTCGAGCACGTCTCCGCCGAGAGAAGAAGCGGCCGGCGCCACCTGCGCGCCGCTGATCTCGTCGCGGCCGCCGTTGATGGCGTAGAGCAGCGCCTTCGCCATGTTGGCCCGCGCGCCGAAGAACTGCATGTCCTTGCCGACCCGCATGCCGGACACGCAGCAGGCGATCGCCGCGTCGTCGCTGAGGTACGGGCGGAGCAGGTCGTCGTTCTCGTACTGGATGCTGCTGGTGTCGATGCTGACCTGGGCGCAGAACTCCTTGAAGCCGCGCGGCAGGCGCTGCGACCAGAGGACCGTCATGTTCGGCTCCGGCGCCGGCCCCAGGTTGTAGAGAGTCTGCAGGTACCGGAAGCTGGTCCTGGTGACCAGCGGCCGGTCGTCGGCACCGATGCCGCCGATCGACTCGGTCACCCAGGTCGGGTCGCCGGAGAACAGCTCGTCGTACTCCGGGGTGCGCAGGAACCGGACGATCCGCAGCTTGATCACGAAGTCGTCGATCAGCTCCTGGGCGAACTCCTCGGTGATGCGACCCTCCTCCAGGTCACGGGTGAGGTAGACGTCGAGGAAGGTGGAGGTGCGGCCGAGCGACATGGCCGCGCCGTTCTGCTCCTTGGTCGCGCCCAGGTAGGCGAAGTACAGCCACTGGACCGCCTCCCGCGCGGTCGTCGCCGGGCCGGAGATGTCGAAGCCGTAGGACGCGGCCATCGTCTTCAGTTCGCCCAGGGCGCGGATCTGCTCGGCGATCTCCTCGCGGTCGCGGATCACGTCGGCCACCGACAGGCGCGCGTCCAGGGCGACCTTGATCGCCTTGCGCTCCTCGATCAGCCGGTCCACGCCGTAGAGGGCGACGCGGCGGTAGTCGCCGATGATCCGGCCGCGGCCGTACGCGTCGGGCAGCCCGGTGATGATGTGCGACCGGCGGGCGGCGAGCACGTCTGCCGGGTACGCGTCGAAGACGCCCTCGTTGTGGGTCTTGCGGTAGGTGCTGAACACCTTCTTGACGTCCGGGTCGAGTTCGCGGCCGTACGCCTTGAGGCCGCCCTCGACCATCCGCAGGCCGCCGAAGGGCATGATGGCCCGGCGCAGCGGGGCGTCGGTCTGCAGGCCGACGATCAGCTCGGCGTCGCGGTCGATGTAGCCGGGAGCGTGCGCGGTGATCGTCGACGGGGTGGACGCGTCGGCGTCGTAGATGCCGTTGGCGCGCTCGGTCACGAACATCTCGGAGAGCTTCGCCCAGATCCCGGTGGTCCGCTCGGTCGGCCCGGCCAGGAAGGCGGCGTCACCGGCGTACGGCCGGACGTTGTCGTGGATGAACCCGGCCACGTCGATCCCGGTGCGCCACGTCGTGCCCGCGAATCCGCGCCACGCGTCCATGTTTCCTCCCAGCATGACCCCTCCTAGTGGTTCCCTCCCAGCGTCTCGTCCCGGTGGCCCGGCCGGGCAGGGCCAGAGGTCCCGGACCGGCGGGGAAGCCGGACCGTGGCGACCGTGCCGCCGCCGTCGTTGCCGCTCAGCGTGATGGTGCCCCGGTGCAGCTCGACGATGGCCCGGCTGAGCGCCAGCCCCAGCCCGGCGCCGGGGATGCCGCTGTGCCGGGCGTTGGTGGCCCGGTAGAGGCGGGCGAAGAGCCGGTCGCGCTCACCGGACGGGATGCCGATGCCGGAGTCGCTGACGGTCAGTACCGCGGCGTCGTCGTCCGAGGTCAGGGTCACGTGCACGACCGAGCCGTCGGGGCTGTATTTGACCGCGTTGCCGATCAGGTTCTCGGCGACCTGCCGCAGCCGGGCGCGGTCGCCGGGGATCACCAGCCGGGCCGGCAGGTCGGTGCGGATCGGCGCGTCCGGCAGCGCCTCGGTGATTACCGCCGCGAGATCGACGTCGCCGACGGTGAGCTGGGCGTGGCCGGCCTCCAGGGCGGACAGGTCGAGGAGCCGTTCGACCAGCGAGCGCAGCCGGGCGTTGTTGCGCTCGATCACCCCCAGCAGCTCACGGACCTCGCCGACGGTGGTCTTGTCGTCCTCCTCGGCGATCAGGTCGGTGTAGGTGCCGATCGACGTGAGCGGGGTGCGCAGCTCGTGGCCGACCAGGGCGATGTACTCGCCGATGCTGGCCGCCAGCTGGTGCGACAGTTCCTCGGCCCGGCGCCGTTCCAGGTAGCCGCCGATGTGCCCGGCGATGCCGCTGAGCAGGACGGTCAGGGCCGGGTCGGGCTCCTGGTGCTCGACGGTGAAGAAGCTCAGCACGCCGATCACGTTGTCGGCGCTGCGCACCGGCACGGCCATGGCGGCCCGGTAGTGCTCGGCCTCCACGACGACCGGCAGGTCCGGGGCGCGCAGGTCGGGCACCCAGATCGGCTCGCCGCCGGCCCAGCACGTCCCGGCCAGCCCCTCGCCCCGTTCGAGCACCTGCGGCAGCTGGATCGGCGGGGCGCCCTCGGCCAGGTGCGTGGCGGCCGGGCGCAACCGGTCGGTGACCGGATCGACCAGCCACAGCCGCAGGTACGGCCACCCCAGCTCGCCGGAGATGGCGCGCAGCACCTCGGTGCCGGCCCGGTCCGCGTCCGGTGCGTGCACCAGCGCCTTGAGCACCTCGGTCTTGCACCGCTCGTACTGGTGCTGGTGGTGCTCGGCGGTGACGTCGTGGACGGCCGCGACCGCGCCGAGGATGTTGCCGCCCGCGTCCCGGACCGGCCGCGCGTTGATCGCGAACCAGCGCCGCCGGTTCTGCCGGTCGTGGGCGATCACCCCGTCGTGGCGGAGTTCCTCGCCGCCCAGCGCCCGGTAGAGAGCGACCTCGTCGGGCGGCAGCGGGGTGCCGTCGTGGCGGCGCAGCCCGAACGTCTCGGCCCAGTCGCGGGCCGGCACGCCGAGGCTCTCGTCGCCGAAGAAGTCGCGCACCGCCTGGTTGATCACCACGAGCCGGCCGTCCAGGTCGCAGGCGACCACACCGGCGTCGAGGCTGCGCAGCAGGGCCTCGGTGAAGGCCGGGTCGTGCCGGGGCGGCGGCGACTCCAGGCAGGTGCGCAGCGTGTCGGAGAGCTCCCGGACGCTGAACGGCTTGGGCACCACGGCGTCCGCCTCGGCCGAGGCCAGGCTGGTGTCGCCCGGGGGCAGGTAGGCCGTGATCAGCACGACCGGGACGGTGGCGGTGGCCGGGTGCTCGCGCAGCGCCCGGCACATCCGGATGCCGTCGAGGTGGGGCATGTCCACGTCGGCGACGACGAGGTCGGGCCGGGCGGCGACCGCGGAGGCCAGCCCCTCCCGGCCGTCGCCGGCCAGGGTGGCGGTGTGGCCGAGCCGGCGGACCACCTCGGCGATCACCGCCTGATGTTCCGGGTTGTCCTCGACGACCAGCACCGATGCCATGCTGCCAGCCTAAATCATGATAAATGCGGCAGAGGTTTCGTCGCGGGTGGAAGGGGGGTAACGTGCACCCGCATATCGGCGACTCTCGGGGTTTTGCATGAGTGAGCTCACCGCCCACCTGGACGTCCCACTCGATCGTGGGGCCCCCGCCGCCGCCCGCCGTGCCGTGACCGCGGTGCTGGGCGGCTGGGGCTTCAAGGATGCCGACTGGCTCGACGCGGCCGCCGTGATCGTCAGCGAGCTGGTCACGAACGCGGTCCGGCACGGTGGCGGCTGCGTCGCGCTGGCGCTGGAGTCCCACGACCGGCGGGTGATCGTGTCGGTCGCCGACGGCTCGTCGGTGGTGCCGCGCCGCCGCGATCCCGACGAGGTCGGTGGCCGGGGCATCGCCCTGATCGAGGCCCTGTCCGAGGGCTGGACCGTGGAGAACTACCGCGGCGGCAAGCGTGTCCGGGTGCGACTGGTGCCCTGCCCGCGAGGCGGTGAGGCATGAGGATCGTCCGGCTCGACGACGGCGGGGTGACCCGGCTGCTGCTGCGCGGGGAGCTCGACCTGGACACCGGGGATCTGTTCGAGGAGCATGCCGCCCGGGCGCTCGGTGACCGGCCGGCCGAGCTCGTCGTCGACATGGACGGGCTGACCTTCTGCGACTCCTCCGGCATCGACGTGCTGGTCGCCGCCCGGGAGACCGCGGTCCGGGCCGGCATCGGCTTCCGGGTGCACCGGCCGCACGGCATCGTCCGCCGCTCCCTGACCGTCACCGGCGTGTACGAGTTGCTGGTCGGCGGCACCCCCGGCCCGGGCCCGGCCCGCGAGAGCGTCGGCTGACGAGGCCCGGCCCGTCGTTCCGGTAGCGGGGCCGGTCAGATCGAGAACCGACCGGCCGACGCCCGCAGCCGGTCGGCGAGCGCCTGCACGTCCTCGGCGGTCCGGGCCACCTCGCCGACCGCCTCCCGGCTCGACGCGGTGCCGTGCGCGACGCTGGCGATGCTGTTGGCGATGTCGGTGACGCCGGCCGCCGCCTCGCTGACCCCCCGGTTCATCTCCGCGGTGGTGGCGCTCTGCTCCTCCACGGCCGACGCGATGGTGGTCTGGAAGTCGCTGATCTGCTCGATGATCCGGCTGATCTCGTCGATCGCGGTGACCGCCTGACCGGTGTCGCTCTGGATCGCGGCGATCTGCTGGGAGATCTTCTCGGTGGCCCGCGCGGTCTCCTGGGCCAGGTCCTTGACCTCGCTCGCGACCACGGCGAACCCCTTGCCGGACTCGCCGGCCCGGGCCGCCTCGATGGTGGCGTTCAGGGCGAGCAGGTTGGTCTGCGACGCGATCGCGGTGATCGTCTCGATCACGTCGCCGATCTGCGCCGACGACTCACCGAGCCGGTTGATCGTCTCGCTGGTGGCCCGGGCCGCGGCGACGGCGTCCGCGGCGACCTGGGCGGCGTCGGCGGCGTTGCGGGAGATCTCGGTGATCGCCGAGCCCATCTCCTCGGAACCGGCGGCGACCGTGTGCACGTTGCCGGACACCCCGTTGGCGGCGGCCGCGGCCATCCCGGCCTGCTGGTCTGCCTCGGCGATGGAGCTGTCGATCTGCTGACTGACCCGGCGCATGGTGTCGGAGGCGTCGGTGAGCCGGCCGCCGTTCTCGACGATGTCGGTGACGGTGGCCTTCACCCCGGCGACGGCCTCGTCGACGGCCCGCGACATCACGGCGACCTCGTCGGTGCCGGTGGTGTCCGGGCGTACGGTCAGGTCGCCGCGGGCCATCCCGCGCAGCACCTCCACCAGCCGGCCCACCGGGCCGGTGACACTGCGGGTCACCGCGACCGTGCACAGGACGGCGGCGATCACCGACAGGACGAAGACCACGATCATGACGGTACGGAGATACGCCGCCTCGTCCTTGGCCGCCTGCGCCGCCTTGTCGGCGCGGTCGACGACCGAGGTGACCAGGCTGCCGGTCACCGTGATGATCTCGAAGTAGACCGCGTAGCTGTCCTTGAGCAGCAACGCGTCACCGTCGTCGACGCGGCCCGCGGCGTAGAGGGCGACCATCTGGTCGTCGGTCGCCTTGAACTTCTGCCACAGGTCGACCAGCTTGGCGAAGTCGGCGCGTTCGGCGTCGGTCATGGTCGCCGTGTCGGTGTCGTCGAGCAGCTTGAGCAGCAGATCCAGGTCGGCCAGGAAGCCCTTGCGGTTGTCGCTGTCCGCGCCGACCGCCTTGGCCGGGTCCATCCGCCGGGTGTCCCACACATAGGCGATCTGCCATCCGGAGATGTCGCCGTTGTAGTACTTCTGTTCGTCCACCTGGTGCATCAGGTGCAGCAGCCGCTGGAGCCGGTCGGCTGACTCCGCCTGACGGGTCAGCCCCCAGGTGCCGATGCCGACTGCCACGCCGAGCAGGATCAGCACCACCAGGAAGGCGCCACCGAGACGCCCGGCCAGTCGCATCCGCCGCAGAATCGCCATCGCATCCCCCACTCGCCGCAAACCTCCCGAATCTCCCATCGGCAGACTCGTGATGGCACTGAGGGGGCAATGATCACCTGGGGACGGTGATCCGGGCGCAGGTGCCGCGGCCGAGCCCGGCCGACTCGATGGTGAGGGCGCCCTCGTGCGCCCGCATGATCCGGTCGGCGATGCTCAGGCCCAGCCCGACCCCGGGAACGGCCTGCTCCCGGGCGTACTGGCCGCGATAGAACCGCTCCACCACGTGCGGCAGCTCGTCGGACGGGATCCCGGCACCCTCGTCGACGACCTCGAGACAGCTTGCGGTCACCCGGATGGTCACCGTCTGCCCGGTCGCACTGAAGATCACGGCATTGCGTACGAGGTGCTCGGCGGCCTGGCTCAGCCGGGTGAAGTCGCCCGGCACCGCGCAGGGGCCGGATCCCCCCTCGATCACGATCGGCACGTCCCGCTGCGACGCCTGGCTCCGGCACGCGGCCGCCGCCGCCTCCGCCACCGCGTTCAGGTCGGTGCTGGCCCGCAGCAACGGCAGTGGCGCGGCCGCCGGACGGGTGCCGGCCAGCAGATGGTCGACCATCCGGACCAGGCGTTCGCCGTTGCGCTGGATCGGATCGATGAGCCGCCGGTAGGGTGCCAGCTCCTCGTTGTCGACGAGCAGCTCCAGGTAGCCCTGGATGGTGGTGACCGGGGTGCGCAGCTCGTGCGACACGGTCGCCACGAAGTCCTCCTCGCGGCTGATCGCCCGGGACAGCTCGTCACCGATCTCGGCGAGCAGTTGCCGGTTGCGCAGCGCGGCCAGGTGCCCGGCGGCCTGCCCGGCCATGGTGTGCAGCAGGTCCAGCTGCCGGTCGCCGGCCGAGCCCGGCTTGTCGTCGAGCACGCAGAGGCTGCCGAGCGTGTGCCCGTCCTCGTCGACCAGCGGGACACCGGCCCAGAAACGGATGTTCGGGGCGCCCCGCACGTTCTCCCAGGTGCGGTAACACGCCTCGGACAGGGTGTCCTCGACGATCAGCGCCTCGCGGGTGTCGACGACGCGCCCGGAGAATGAGGTGGCCAGCGGCCCGCCGTCGCCGGGGACACCGGTCTTGCCGGCGAACCACTCGCGGTCGGCGTCGATCAGGGTCACCGCGGACATGGGCGTGCCGAGGACGGCGCCGGCCAGCCGGGTCAACTCGTCGAGCACGACCGGGCGCGGGGCGTCCAGCAGGTGATAGCTGTGCACCGCCGCCAGGCGGGCGTCTTCCCCTACTGCGCTCACATCAGTATCCGTTTCTCCAAGACAGCCGGCGGTTGTCCGCCGTGACTCGCGGATCGCATTTCGGCTGCTCGCGGGAGGCGGTTGAGGAGTTCGGGCCGGGTAAAACCTGACCTCGCCCAACCCTCAGTCCTCGGCCGGGCCCGGCGATAGGGAGCCACGTACCACCAAGGCCGGTCAGTTGAAGGAGGGCCACGATGAGGACCGAGCTGTACCGGTCGGGCGACGCCGATAATGTCAAGAAGCCAACGCTGCTGCTCGTCGATGACGACGACGTGGTGCTGGAGACGCTCTCCATCCAGCTGGGCCGCGACCATCGGCTCCTGATGGCGGGTAACGCCGAGCAGGCGCTGAAGCTGCTCGCCGCGCACGAGAACGTCGCCGCGGTGGTCAGTGACGTGCGGATGCCCGGGATGGACGGCATCGCGCTGCTCGGGAAGATCCAGCAGGACTACCCGGACGTCGTCCGGATCCTGCACAGCGGGCACGGGGACATGAAGACCGTGATCGCCGCGATCAACTCCGGCGGTGTCTACCGCTACCTGTCGAAGCCGGCCAGCCGCACCGACATCATGGACGCGATCAAGGGTGCGGTCACCCGGCACGATCACGCCATGGCCGAGCGCAAGATGGTCGACACCACGCTGAAGACCAGCGTGCAGGCCCTCTTCGGGATCCTCGAACTGTCCAGCCCGCTCGGGTTCGCCCGCGCCGGCCGGATCCGCAAGCTGGTCGGCGAGCTCACCAGCGCCCTCGAACTCGACGGGCTCTGGGAGATCGAGGTCGCCGCGATGGCCTCGCAGATCGGCGCGGTCAGCGTGCCGGCCGAGGTCATGCGCAAACTCACCGAGGGCGACAACCTCACCCCGGACGAGCAGAAGGCCGTCAACGGGATGCCCGGCATGGTCCTCCCGCTGATCAAGGACATCCCGATGATCGAGGACGTGGTGTCCACGGTCCGCGGTCTGGCCGGCGAGAAGCCTCCGGCGGGCGGCTGGTCGCCGCTGGTCGAGGGTGCGATCAGTGTCGTGCGTACGGCCATCGAGTACGACACCGCGGCGGCCCGGTCCAGCACGCCGGCGATGGCCATCGGCGCTCTGACCCGGGCGGGCACCTGCGCGCCGCACGTGCTGGCCGCCCTGCGCCAGGTCAAGGGTGTGGAGAGCCCGGTGGCCGGCAGCACGCACGCCTACGCCGTGGCCGACCTCCAGGTAGGGATGCGCCTGGCCCAGGACGTCACCGCCACCAACGGGCTGGTGCTGATCGGCAGCGGCACCGTCGTGACCGAGGCGATGCTGGACCGTCTCGTCAACTTCTCCCGCGTGGTGGGTCTGGTCGAGCCGGTGCTCACCGCGGCCTGACCCAGATCTCATCCGGGTATCCGCTCGAACTCGAGCGTCAACGCCCGGACCGCCCGCAGCGCGCCGTCGGTCTCGGCGCGCAGGCGATCTCCCGTCGGGCCGGGGTCGGCGACGGCCCCGGCCCGGGCCGCGTCCTCCACCCGCGAACACACCGCGGCCAGTCCGGCGGCGCCGATGTTCGCGGCCGACCCCTTCAAACTGTGCGCCTGGTCCCGCACCGGGCCCGGATCTCCCGCGTGCATCAGGCGAACCAGCTCGTCCGCCGCGAGAGGGGCCTTCGCGGCGAACGAGCGCAACAGCCGGAGCACCAGGGCCAACTCGGCGGGCGACGGTTTCGCCTCGACGAGATCGGCGAGGCGGGCCCGTACACCGGCCACCCGGGCCAGGTCCTCCGGCTGTGTGGCGGTCTCCATCCGCTCATCGTGCTCTCGGATGGACCCATTCAGGGATGGTTTGCGACGATTTATGCTCCCCAGCTGGCCTGGGTCCCGCCCACACGCTCGGCGGCGGCCGTCTGGGCGTACCCCGATGCCTGGAAAGCCTTGACCGGGTCGCGCGGCAGCCCCCGTGCCTCCCGCCGGTCCGCGAGCGCCGCACGCACATCGGTCTCGTAGGCGTCCATCAGCACCTGGTGCGCCCCCAGGACGTCACCCTCGCGCTGGGCGGTCGCGAGCGCCGCCTGATCCACCTGCAGCGCCTTGGCCAGCGCCTGCTCGACGTTGAGCACCGACAGGATCTGGCCGGGGATCTTCTCCTCGATGTTGTGACACTGGTCGAGCATGAAGTTGACGCCCGACTCCGGCCGGTGCGCGTCCGCCGCCACGATCTCCGACATGATCCGGAACAGCTGGAACGGGTCGGCCGAACCCACGATCAGGTCGTCGTCGGCGTAGTAGCGCGAGTTGAAGTCGAACGCGCCGAGCCTGCCCTGCCGGATCAGCTGCATCACGATGAACTCGATGTTCGTGCCCGGCGCGTGGTGGCCGGTGTCCAGCACGACCGTCGCCCGCTCGCCCAGCGCCAGGCAGTGCAGCAGCGACGTGCCCCAGTCCGGGATGTCGGTCGAGTAGAAGTACGGCTCGAAGAACTTGTACTCCAGCAGGATCCGCATGTTGTCGTCGGACGCGTCGTAGATCTCCCGCAGCGACTCGGCCAGCCGGTCCTGGCGGCCCCGCAGCGAGTCCTGGCCGGCGTAGTTCAGGCCGTCCGGCAGCCAGATCTTCAGATCCGTCGAACCGGTCTGCCGCATCACGTCCAGGCACTGCTTGTGGTGGTCGATCGCCTTGCGCCGGATCGCCGGATCCGGGTTGCAGAGCGAGCCCAGCCGGTAGTCGTCGTCCTGGAAGACGTTCGAGTTGATCGCGCCGATCCGCACACCCAGCTTGTCGGCGTGCGCCCTCAGGTCGCTCCAGTCGTCGACCAGATCCCACGGGATGTGCAGCGAGACCCGGTTGGCCAGGCCGGTGAGACGATTCACCTGCGCGGCGTCGGACAGCTTCTCGTACGGGTTGCGTGGCCCACCGGGACGGGTGAAGACCTTGAACCGGGTGCCCGAGTTCCCGTACGCCCAGCTCGGGACCTCGATCGTGAAGCCGTCCAGACCGTCGAGGTTCATGATGTGGTACCTCCGTACCGTCGATTGGTGAGCCCGTTCAACAGCGCGGCGAACACCAGCACCGCGCCGAGCGCGAGGAGCTGGTACTGCGAACCCTCGTTGCCGACGAAGGCCAGCAGGATGCCGGCGTTGAGCCAGACGATGAGCAGAGTGGCCAGCACGACCCCGGCGACCCGGCCGATGCCACCGGTGATCGCCACACCGCCGAGGACGGCGATGGTGATCGCGGGCAGGGCCATGCCGTTGCCGGAGACGCCCGCATCCGGACGGGCCGAGGCGAACTGCCCCACGGTCACCACGGCCACCAGGCCGGAGATGAGACCCGCGTAGACGTACGCCTTGAAACGCGTGTCCCGGACCGGGAGGCCGGCCCAGCGAGCGGCGACGTCGTTGGTGCCGATCGCGTAGAGACGCCGCCCGTACGCCGTGCGGGCCAGCAACAGCCAGACCGCGACCACGGTGGGCAGCAGGAACGTGAAGATGCCCAGCGGCACGTTCGGGAGGTACTCGCCGATCAGCGGCAGCTCCACCGACCGGCTCAGGGAGAACAGCCCCTGGATCGGCTCGGTGCTGATCGGCTGCTGGTTGTTGACGACGATCGCGATGCTCTTGTACGCGTAGAACGTCGCGAGCGTGGCGATCAGGGCCGGGAAGCCGATGTACGACACCAGGAACCCGTTGATCGCGCCGAGGAACGCGCCGAACCCGGCGGTCGCGATGATCGCCAGCCACAGCGGCCAGCCCCACTCGCCGTACGCGAAGCCGAACACCATCCCGGCCAGACTCACCATCGCGCCCACCGACAGGTCGATGCCGCCGCGTCCGGAGAGGATGACCAGCATCTCGGCCAGGCCCAGCATGGCCAGGGGGACGGCGCTGATCAGGCTGGCCGACATGTAGTCGAAGTCGTACGGTGCGGTCAGGTAGCCGCCCGCGTCGTTGATGAAGAAGGTGACGACGACTACTACGATCAGTACCGCCAGCAGGGCGATTCGCTGCGTCAGCAGGATCTTGAGCCAATCGGACTTTTCCGATTTTGTCGGCTTTTCTGCCACCGTGGTCATCGGGCCCTCCTTGCGCGGGCGCGCAGCAGGTCGGCGCCGACCGCGACGATGATGAAGATGCCGACGAACAGGTCGGACAGTTGCGAACGCCAGCCCAGCTGGGTCACCCCGGACGCGACCGACTGCACCAGCAGCGCGCCGAGCAGGGTGCCGAGCACCGAACCGCGGCCGCCCATGATGCTCGTCCCGCCGATCACGACCGCCGCGATCACCGCCAGCTCCTTGCCGGAACCGACCGACTGGTCCAGCGTCGACGTGCCCTGCGCGATCACGAAACACGACGCCAGGCCGACCAGCACGCCGGTGAAGACGTAGGCCAGCAGCACCCGCCGCTGCACCCGGACCCCGGCCAGGCGCGCGGCGACCGGGTCCCCGCCGATGGCGTAGAAGTGCCGCCCGCCCGCGGTGTGCCGCAGGTACCACCAGACGGCCGCGGTGATGACCACGGTGATCAGGAAAGCGTGCGGGACACCCAGCGTGCGCCCGTCGGGTCCACGGCCGAAGAACGCCAGGGTGCCCGGGATGCCGTTGACCGTCCCGGACCCGAAGATCTGCAGGCCGAGGAACATGAACAGGTTCGCCGTGCCGAACGTGATGATGATGGCGTGCACCCGGCCGTAGGCGATCAGCGCGCCGTTGACCAGGCCGAGCACCGCGCCGGCGGCTATCGACAGCAGCACCGCCGTGCCGAGGCTCACCCCGTCGGTGCCGACCAGCGCTTTCGCGGTCAGCACCGAGCACACCATGATGGCGCCGCCGACCGAGACGTCGATGCCGCCGGTGATGATCACGATGGTCATGGCCACGCCGACCAGAGCGATCGGTGCGGTCGCCACCAGCAGCGGCTGGATCGAGCCGGCGGTCAGGAACGCCGGGGTGCTGACCGCCAGCGCCGCCCACAGCACGGCGATCACGCCGACCAGTACGACCTCCTGCCCGGTGATCGGGCTCGGCAGCACTCTCCGCTTGATCTTCGCTTCCGCCACCGCGGTCATGCGTCGCCTCCCGCGGCCGTCTTGTCCGTTTCGCTGCCCGTCTTGTTCACTTCGCCGCCGGCGGCTGCCTTGTTCGTCTTGCTGCCTTCGGTGGCTGTCTTGTCTGTTTCGCCGCCTCCGGCGGCTGCGGCCAGCAGGTCGACCTGGCTGGCGTCCGGGCCGAACTCGTCGGTCGTGGTGCCGCCGCGCACCACCTGGATGCGGTCGGCGATGCGCAGTGCCTCCGGCAGGTCGGAGGTGACCACCAGGACGGCGGTGCCCTCCTCGGCCAGCTCGGTGATCAACCGGTGGATCTCCTCCTTGGCGCCGACGTCCACACCCTGCGTCGGCTCGGCCAGGACCAGCACCTTCGGCCGCTCCACGAGCTGCCGGGCCAGCACCACCTTCTGCGCGTTGCCACCGGACATCGCGCTGATCGCCTGCCGCTCGTGCGGCGTCTTCACCGCGAGCCGCTCGATCAACTTGAGCGCCACAGCCTTCTCCCGCGCCCGGTCCACCCACACGCCGAACCTCGACATCAGCCGCAGATGACCCGCCGAGATGTTGAAGGCGATCGACTGGAAGCCGAACATCCCCTCGACCTTGCGGTTCGCCGGCAACAACGCGATACCGAGCCGCTGTGCATGCTCGGGACTCTTGATGTTGACTTGACTTGAGTTGATCAATATTGATCCATGTGTACTGCGATCAATGCCGTACACACATGCCGCGATCTCCGACACGCCCGAGCCGACCAGTCCGTACAGTGCGACGATCTCGCCGGCCTTGACGCTCACGTCGACGTCGCGGAACCTGCCGTCCCGGCTGAGGTTCCGCAACTCCAGAACCGCCGGGCCGTCCGGCACCTCGCGATGCGGACGGGCGTCCGACAACTCCTCGCCGACCATCAGGTGAGCGATCTGCCGGACGCTCAGATCCCCGATCGGGTACGTGCCGATGGTGCGCCCGTCACGCATGACCGTGACCTCGTCGGCGATCCGGAACAGCTCGTCCAGACGGTGCGAGATGTAGATGACCGCCACGCCGGCGGCGGTGAGCCGCCGGACCACGTCGAACAGGACCTCGATCTCGGCGTCGGTCAGGATCGCCGACGGCTCGTCGAGGATCAGCACCTTCGCGTCCGCGGCCAGGGCCTTCGCGATCGACACCTGCTGCTGTTCGGCCACCGACAGGGTGCCCACCTCGGCGGTCGCATACCGTTCCGGCAGGCCGAGCAACTCCAGCAGCTCGACGACCTTCGCGTTCTGCGCCGGCCAGTCGACACGTCCGGTCCGCTTCAGCTCGCGACCGAGGAAGATGTTCTCGGCGACCGTCAGCTCGGGGAACAGCTGAGGCTCCTGATAGACCGTGGCGATGCCGAGTGCGATCGCCGCCGTCGTCGACCCGAGCTTGACGGCCTGGCCCTCGAACTCGATCTCGCCGGTGTCGGCCACCTCGGCCCCCGCCACGATCTTGATCATCGTGGACTTGCCGGCGCCGTTCTCACCGACCAGGGCGTGGACCTTGCCCGCCCGTACCGTGAAATCGGCGTGCTGAATGGCCCGGACCGCGCCGAACCGCTTGGAGACAGCGGTCAGGCGCAGTCGCGGGTTTTCGATCTCGTCGGTCATCAGTAGTTGAACTGGTCGACGTTCTGGTCGGTGATCGCCAGCGCCGGGCCGAGGAGCAGCATCTTGTTCGCCTCGGTGTAGGCGACCGCGGACAGCTCGCTCGACACGTTGTTCGTCGCCGCGAACGGCTTGCCCTGCGCGATCTGGGCGCCCGCCCACGCGGTCAGGTAGCCGAGGTTCTCCACGTCCCAGAGGATCGCGGCGGTCGACGACTTGTCCTGCAGGTACGGCTTCATCGCCTGCGGGGTGCCCAGGCCGACCGTGAACACCTTGCCGATCTTGCCGGCGTCCTTCACGGCCTGCGCCACACCCGGCGCCGACGACGTGCACTCACCGACCAGGCCGGTCAGGTCCGGGTGCGCGTTCATCAGGTCGGTCGCCATCTGCGTGGCCTTCGCCTGGTCCTCACCGGCGTAGACGATGTCGACGATCTCCGCCTCCGGGTACTTCTCCTTGGTGTACGCCTTCTGGACCTCGATCCAGGAGTTGAGGTTCTCCGCGGTCTGCCCGCAGGACACGATCGCGTACTTCCCCTTGTCGCCCATCGCCGTCAGCAGCGAGTCGGTCAGGCCCTCGCCGATGCCCTGCGCGGTCGCCTGGTTGACGAACACCTCCCGGACACTCGACGGGGCGTCGGTGTCGGCGGTCGCCACGTGGATGCCGGCGTCCTTCGCCTGCTGGAGCAGCGGCGCCATGCTGTCCGGGTCGTTCGGGGCGACGATGAGGGCGTCGACCTTCTGCTGGATGTAGGAGCGGACGATGTCGGCCTGCGCGGCGGCGTCCGCCTGGGTCGGGCCCTGGTAGAGCCACTCGACGTTGCCGAGCGCGGCGGCCGCTTCCTTGCCGCCGGCGTTCATCGCCTCGAAGTAGGGGACACCCTGAAGCTTCGGGACGAAAGCCACCTTGTAGGTCTTCTTACCCGCATCGCCGGTGGCGGCGGTGTCAGTGTCGTTCTTCTTGGTGCAACCGGTCAGAGCTATGGCAGCAGTCGTGGCCATGACGACGGCAGCAGTGAACCGAGGGCGCATGACGCCTCCTGATTAAGGGTTCTTGAAACGTTCTAGCTGAGGTGTGAGTCACGTTACGAGCCCGTTAGGGCAGGGTCAAGAGTTGATTCCCAGGGTGCCCTTGATTTCTTCCTCAAGCAGGCCATTCGCCCCAAGTCTCATCCTGATACGTTTCAAGCTCTGCCGCCGTTACCCCGTTTCGTCCCTTCACCGACTTACCGTCCCCTTCCCGCCACGTCTTCCCCCGTCGCCCATGCCATCGGCAGGGCCGGCCCCGGAGTGCGGCTGATGCCGGTGCGTGTCATGCCCGGCGAACCTGCGCCACGGCCCGGATGGAAGCCGATCTGGGCGGAAGCCGATCTGGGCGGAAGCCGATCTGGGCGGAAGCCGATCTGGGCGGAAGCCGATCTGGGCGGAAACCGATCTGGGCGGAAACCGATCTGGATGGAAACCGATCTGGACGGAGATCGAGGCGAACCCGGCTCTCGCGTCGCTCCCCGTCGTTCGTGATCCCGGCCCGACCCTGCTTCGGTGCCGACAGCGACGGGCCCCGCCATCGTGTGGCAGGGCCCGTGGAAGGTGTGACCTGTTCCCTCTCGGTCAGCGGAGTCTTCGGATCAGAATCGCCGCGACCGCCGCCACGGCCAGTGCGGCGCCGATGAAGGCGTAGCGCTGCCGCTGATCGGCCACCCGATCCGGGATGGTGCCGAATGCCGACCCGGCGCGGCCCCGCAACGTACCGACGGCTTCGGATGCCCGGCCGGGAAGCGTGCCGATCGCGGTGGTGGCTCGCTCGGCTGCCTCGGCTGCAGCCTCGGCGATGTGTGTCCCGGTCTCGGCCGACTCCTGCCTCGCCTGCCCCGTCCGCGGGGAGGCGCCGGACGTTCCGGCTCGCGGGCCACCCGCCGGCGTGGATCCGGTACTCGTGATCCCGCCGGCGGGTGTGCTGCCTTCCGAGCCTTTACGTCCGATCGTCTCGGCTGCGGTCCTCGCCTTTGCGGCCAGCCCGCTCGCGGCTTCGGCGGCCGCCTCCCTGATCCGGCCGGGTTCCGCGTCGGCAACGGTCTCGGTGATGCCCTTGGCCAGCCGATCCGCCTTCTCCGCGGCAGCCCTGGCCTTCTCCGCGGCGACGTCACCCAGATGGCCCGCCCGGTTCCTCGTCGCGGTGGCAGCCTCGGCCAGTTGCTCCTTCTTCTCGGCGAGGCTCTCCGTCAGGTGCGCCTTCTTCTCGGCGGCGGCATCGGCGATCTGCTTCGTCTTCGTGGCGGCGGCGTCCTTCACCCGGCTGGGCACGTCCAGCCTCGCCACCAGCGCGGCCGCGGTCTCGCCCATGTCCGCCCTGGTCTGTTCGATCTCGGCCCGCAGGGCCTCGGCCCGGGCGTCGGGATCGCCGCCCCGGTCGCTCCGGGCACTTTCGGCGGTACGGTGTACGCCCTCGCTGCCGGCCGTCCCGGATGTCGGGCGGGTCGCGACGTCGCCATGGTTCGTTACGTCGTCCGAGCCGGCTGTCTCGGATGTCGGGCGGGTCGCGACGTCACCGTGGTTTGTCGCGTCGTCCGAGCCGGCCGTCACCGCGTCGCCGGCCGGAGCCGTGTGTTGCGAGCCTGCCCGGGGCACCGCCGCGCGTCCGGTCGCCCGGCCGGCCGCCGGATCGGAGCGCTGCCCGGAGCCGGGTTCGGCCGCCGTCTGTCCGGAGGCCGACCCTGGTGTGCTTCCGGATGTCACGGCCGCGGTGGATCCGGTGGCCGGGTCCGGGGTGCCGCCGGTCGCCGTACCGGTGGATGGTTTTGTTGCCGGGCCGGACGTCGCGCCTGGTGAGTGGCCCGCGGCGGGGTTGGCGGCCGGCGCCGGCGAACCCGTGCGGCGCGGCGGATGCGGTGCCGGTTTCGGCGGCGCGGCACCGTGCGGCGCGGGGGAGCGACTGCCCGGCGCGGCCTTGGACGGCGGTGCGCCGGCGGATGGTGGGGCAGGCTTCGGACCTGCCGGCCCGTGCGGCTGCCCCGCGCCGCCGGCCGTGGCCGGTGACGGCTTGGGAGTGGCCGCACCTGCGGGAGACGGGGCGCGACCGGTCGCCGCGGCGACGGTGGCCGGCGTGACCTTCTGCGGTTCCGGATTTCCGGGTGCCGGTGACGCGCCACCCGGCGGCGGCCCCGGTTTCGGTGGTGTGTTCCTGGCATCACCGGATCGCGGTGCCGCGGCCTTTCCGGAGGAGGAACCGGTGGTCACCGTGCTCCGTGACCCCGGACCGGGCGTAACCGTGCTGTGTGTGCCCCTGGCCGGCTCCGGCTGAGAGGAGGCATCGGTGTCGAACAGTGTGGGATCGGGTGCGGCCGCGTGAGGCTTCGCCGTGCCCGGAGGCCCGGGTACCGGCCCGGCCGGTGGCGTGGCGGTGTGCTGGCCATCGGCGGCGGGCCGGTTCGAGGCGGGCGGGCCGGGTTTGGGCCGGTTGCGGCCGGGAGCCGGGCGGCGGGGCTCGGCGCGGTCGCGGTGCGGAACGCTCATGACGGCGTCCCGCGCCGGGCCGCGGCCATGAACTCGTTCACGTCGCGGCGTCCGCTGGCGATCGCGGCCTCCGGGGTGGGCGGTACCGCCTGCCGTATCTCACGCCTTCCGGCGATCGCGGCGATTCCCGCACCACAGAACAGTGCCACCGTGACGATGAGCGCGGCCGCCCAGACCGGCATGGCGAGGGACAGGGCGGCGCCCGCGGTCAGCAGCAGGGCGCCGACCCCGTACAGGGCGATCACCCCGGCCCCGCCGAGCAGGCCCGCACCCTTGCCGGCTCGCTTCCCCTTCTCGGTCATCTCGATGCGGGCCAGTGCCAGCTCGTCGCGGACCAGCGTGGTCACCTGCTCACTGAGCCGGCTGACCAGCTCCGCGGTCGATTGATCAGTTCGTGCGTCTGTGTGGGTCATCGTCCCTCCGTCCTGCACGTATGTCGCTGGCAGACGTACCCACACCAATCCTGACTAATCGCCCGCCACTGGCGCTCCCGATTCCCGCAACACCTGAGGAATGCCCGTTATGCGGCTTGGGGCAGGTGGGGGTGAGCTTGATGCGTGCGCCGGGCGGGTATAACGGTGCGCATGCCTGATGCGCCCGTGCTCCTCGCCGGACGGTACCGGCTGGGCGAGAGCCTGGGCCGCGGTGGGATGGGGCGGGTGTTCCTGGCCCGCGACGAGACGCTGCAGCGTGACGTCGCGATCAAGGAGATCGACCAGCCGCTGGGTGCGGACGGTGCGGCCTCCGCGCGGCGCACGCTCCGGGAGGCCCGGGCCGCGGCCCGGATCAACCACCCCAACGTCATTCAGGTGTACGACGTCCTGCAGCTCGACGACCGCACCTGGATCGTCATGGAGTACGTGCCGAGCCGGTCGCTCCGTGAGGAGATCGCCGAGCAGGGCCCCCTCGATCCCTATCGGGTCGCCCGGATCGGGCTGGATCTGCTCGGCGCGCTGCGGACCGCGCATCGTCTCGGCGTCGAGCACCGCGACGTGAAGCCGGCGAACGTCCTGCTTGCCGATGACGGGCGGGTGTTGCTGACCGACTTCGGGATCGCGGCGGTCGACGACGACGGGGTCATCAGTCGTTCCGACATCCTGGTCGGGTCGCCGCAGTTCATGGCGCCGGAGCGGGCTCAGGGCACCCGGAGCGGGCCGGAGGCCGACCTGTGGTCACTCGGCGCCACGCTGTATGCGGCGATCGAGGGCCGTTCGCCCTACGAGCGTGGTTCGACGATGGCCACCCTCGCCGCGCTCGCCACGGAGGAGCCGGATCCGCCGGTGCACGCCGGGGTGCTGCGCCCGCTGCTGGACGGCCTGCTCCGCAAGGACCCAGCCGTGCGGATCACGGCCGAGGACGCCGAGGGCATCGCCCGCTCCGTCATCACCGACCTCACCACGCCCTCCGAGCCTGCGGCGCCGTCGAGGCCGTCCGGCCTGGCGGGACTCGCCGCCAGCATCCCCGCAGCGTTCCGGATCCCCCGCCCCCGTTCCTCCAGCGAACGGTCGACGGCGGCGCGCGGTGAAGGGGCTGCGGCGCGCGGTGAAGGAGCGGCGGCGCGCGGCGAACGGCCGGCAGCGGCGCCCGGTGCGAGGACGGGATCCGCCGCGGAGGCCGAGCGCGCTCCAGATGCCGAGCGCACCCCAGACGCCGGGCCCGCTCCAGATGCCGAGCGCGCTCCAGATGCCGGGCGCGGCCATGGCTCGGGGCGCCGCCCGGATGCGGGATCCGGCGGGAACGCGGGCGCGGCGCAATCCGGTGGCGAGGGTGTGAAGGCGTCAACGCCGTCCGGCACCGGGTCGGCGGCGGCCGCGGTGCCGCTTGGGGAGCAGCTGCCGGACGCTTCGGCCGAGGTGGGCGCACCTGGTGAGTTGACTGCGGAGCCGCTTCCGGGCTCAGTGCTGGACGCCTCGGCCGCCGTGCATGGTGGGCCGGAAGCGGATCCGGACAGTGCGGGCGCGAGGAGTGGCACGGCACCGGAGTCGGACCCTGCGGTCGCCGATGACGTTCCGGAGGCCGGGCCAACAGCGTTGACCAGTGCGGATGCCGCGCCGGACCTGATGCCGGAGGCCATTCCCGCCGGGGTGCCCGACGACTCGACGCCTGGAGCGACAGAACTGGACACCAGGGTCGGCCTGTCGCCGACGCGGCGCCGCGGGGTGCTCGTGGCGGTGGCTGCCGTTGCCGTGGTTCTCGTGGCCGGGGTCGCCTGGGCGGTGAGCGGCAGCCCGGACGGTCCCGAGGCGCGCCCAGCCGTGACCGGCGTGGCGCCGTCGGCCGGTTCGGTGGGCGGCGGCACGGCGGCCCCGTCGCCGTCGGCCTCGGTGGATGCGGTTCAGGCCCCGTCGAGTCCGAGCCCGAGCGTGAACACGAGTCCGAGCCCGGACGGTGATGGGCGGCCGCAGCTCCCGGCCGGATGGGTGGAGTACAAGGACAAGACCGGCTTCTCCCTCTATGTGCCGGCGGGGTGGGAACGGTCCAAGGAAGGGACGATGGTCTACTTCCGCGGGGACGGGAAGATTCTCGGCATCGACCAGACCGACGAGCCGAAGTCGGATCCGGTGAAGGATTGGCGTAACCAGTCGGCGAATCGCGTGGCGGCGGGGAACTTCCCTCAGTACCGCGAGGTGCGCATCGAGCCGGTGGATTACTTCCTGAAGGCCGCCGACTGGGAGTTCACCTTCATGCGTGACGGTGCCCGCCGGCATGTCAACAACCGTGGCACGGTGGTCGCCTCCGACAAGGCCTACGGCATCTACTGGCAGACCCCGGACTCCGAGTGGTCCGACTCCCGCGACGACCTCCAACTGGTCTTCGACAGTTTCCGGCCGGCCGAGGGCTGAGGACGGGCAGGACGCAACCGGCAGGGCGCAACCGGCGGGACGCTCCGGCGGGCCGGAGCAGCAGGATCGGAACGGTGGTCAGTAGTCGAGGAGGAACGTGGTGTCGATCGACATGGCGAACGGCTCCTGGGATGTCAGCTTCTCGCCGTGTTTCGCGACGGCATGTTCGATGTAAGCGCCGTCCGCCAGGCGGAACAACCGCAGAGAGACGGACGGGTAGTCGGTGAAGTCCGGTTCGGCGAGCAGATACCACGGAATGCCGGCCGCGGCGTAGGCCAGCATCTTGAGACCACGGTCGATCTTGGTGTTACTCGGTGAGGTGATCTCGCAGACGAGGACCACATCGGCCGCATCGCTGACCGCGGCCCCGGTCGGACCCTTCTTGACGGCGAGGTCGGGGATGAGGATCCGCCCAGTAGCGAGCCTGATGTTGGGCGCCTGGGGCGCCCGAAGATCCGCTGTCCGTGCCGCGGGCCGCAACGAGTCCCGCAGGTTGCCCATGATCTCTTGGTGATGGTCGTTGGGCGAGGGGGTCACCAGGAGGCTCCCGTCGAGCAACTCGATGCGATGGTGTGTCTCGCCGAGCGCCAGATAGTCCGTCTCGGACCAGGGCCCTTCGTGGTCGTCGAGTGTCCCCATGCTCACCGGCAAAGTGTCGCATGCGCTCATGCCAAATATGGTCTCATGACAACTAAGCGCAAAGCAAGT
Organism: Actinoplanes subglobosus; assembly: GCF_042650585.1. NCBI lineage: Bacteria > Bacillati > Actinomycetota > Actinomycetes > Micromonosporales > Micromonosporaceae > Actinoplanes > Actinoplanes subglobosus. The sequence goes on along the minus strand of NZ_JBHSBL010000026.1, from coordinate 255,493 downwards.
AGTGATAGGTCAACTGGAGATCGGCTGTGCGGCGGCCCGGGCGGCAGTGGCCGGGCGCCCGGCCACCGCGGCGTGGCCGTCAGTGACCAGCCCGACGGTCGTCCGCACGGGTGGTGCAACGCGCTTGCCGACCACGAAGGGCCCGAGATGACCTCCAGCTGCTCTTCGGCAGTGCCGACCGGCGGGTGGAGGCGGGGCAGCTGGCAGCCCGAGGCGGGGCGGCCGGCGGGTCGAGGTGGGGCGGCCGGCGGGTCGAGGTGGGGCGGCCGGCGGGTCGAGGTGGGGCGGCCGGCGGGTCGAGGTGGGGCGGCCGGCGGGTCGAGGTGGGGCGGCCGAGGCTGGGGTGCCGTGGATCAGCTGCGCTGGATGCCGAGCAGGCGATTTCCGGTGATCGAGATCGGGAACGGCTCGTCGATCGTCAGCGTCTCGTCGCCCTCGGCCACCGCATACGTCTGGTAGCCGTTGGCCGCCAGGCGGAACAGGTGAAGTGTGACGGATTCGTATGCCGTCATCTCCGGCTCGATGAGTAGATACCACTTGATCTTTGCCGCGGCGTAGAGCTCTTTCTTGACCAAGCGGTCCATGGTGGCCGTGCCGGGCGAGGTGATCTCGCAGACGAGGAGAACGTCGGAGGCCTCCGCGACGGTGACGACCCGAGGCCCTCTGGAGACGATGAGGTCGGACTGCGCCAATCGTCCCGCGGCCAGCCGGACATCAACGTCCTGCCTGACTCGGAGTCCTGACGTGTCGCCCGCCGGCAGCAGGGTCGCGTAGAGCCGCCCGCTGATGTCCTGATGCGGTGCGTTCGGTCGTGGTGTCACCCAGAGGCTCCCGTCGAGCAACTCGATCCGATAGTTCATCGCGTCGAGCGCGAGGAACTCGTCCTCGGTCCAGGGGCCCGTGTGGTCGTCGAGGGAGACCTCCGTCATGGGCAGAGTGTCGCAAGCGCTCATGCCCGAAATTGTCGTACGGTAAGTTGTTATGAGTCAAGGTGTTATGAGGCCAGGTGTTATGGGGCAACGTGGTACGGGTCAGCGGGGAATGGGCTGTGCCGCCGCCCGGGCGGCCGTGGCCAGGCGCTCGGCGACCTCGCCGTGGTCGGTGGCGACCAGCCCGACGGTCACCCGCAGGTGGGGTGCCACGGCGCTGCCGACCGCGAAGGCCGTCCCCGCCGCCGCCCCGATCCCGGCGCTCGCCAGGCTCAGCAGGGCCGCCTGCTCGTCGGCGACGGGCAGCCAGATGTTCAGCCCCTCGCCGGGTGGCAGGTCGATCCCGGCGGACGCCAGCCCGGCGGTGATCAGGCGGCGGCGCCGTGCGTACTCGTCGCGGGCGGCGGCGACGGCGGTGACCGAGGCCGGGTCGGTGAGGAGGGTGAGCAGCAGATGCTGGAGGAGCCGGCTGGTCCAGCCCTGGCCGAGCAGCCGCCGCTCCAGGATCGGGTCGAGGACCGTCGCCGGGCCGCTGACCGCGGCGAGCCGCAGGTCGGGGCCGTGTGATTTGGAGAAGCTGCGCACGTGGACGGTCTGCCGGGGGACGTGTGTGCCGACGGACAGCGGCGGCCCGGAGGAGAGGTCGCCGGCCGAGTCGTCCTCCACCACGTACACCTGAGGGGTCTGGGCGAGGACCGCGGCGAGGGAGGCGGCCCGCGACGGTGACCACGACGCGCCGGTGGGGTTGAGGGCGCGCGGCTGGAGGAAGACAGCGGCGGGCCGGCGGGTCAGGGCGGCGGCGAGCCGGTCGGGGATCATGCCGTGCGCGTCGGTCGCGACGCCGACGACGCGGGCGCCGAGCGTGTCGAGCAGGTCGAGCAGCGGGGGGAAGCACGGGTTCTCGACGAGCGCGATGTCGCCGAGGCGCAGCAGGGCGGTGGCGACGTGGTCGACGGCGTCCATCGCCCCGTCGAAGACCGCGAGACGCTCCGGAGAGTACGGCCACCGCTCCCGCAGCAGCGTCCCGAGCTCCGGCAGCACCGGCTCGTCGAGGTAGCTGCTCGGCGCGGGGGAGAGGCCGCGCAGCCCGGGAAGTGGCGGTAACAGCGCCGGGTCGGGGACTCCGGTGGAAAGATCCAGTCCGAAACCCGAAGTTCGCCGCAGTGCTGCCCGATAACGACCAGGGCCGCCGGCGCCGGGTGTGGCGACGACGGTGCCGCGCCGCCCGTCGGTGCGGATGGTGCCGGCCCGGCGCAGGAGCTGCCACGCCGAGTTGACGGTGCTGGGGGAGAGGTGCAGCTCGGTGGCGACGGAGCGCACCGGGGGCAGTTTGAGGCCGCCGGCCAGGGCGCCTTCGCCGACCGCGCGGCTGACCGCTTCGGCCAGGCCGCGAGCGCTGGCGTCGGTCAACCGGTCCATGACGGCCTGGTAAAACATTATGTGACAGTACAATCAACTCATTGTTCGGTCTAGAGTCGTCACATAATCTCGGTGCATGAATCACATCGCGCACTGGATCGGCGGCGCCGAGTCCGCCGGCACCTCGGGCCGTGTCGGCCCGGTCTTCAACCCGGCCACCGGCGAGCAGATCGCCACCGTCGACCTCGCGAGCAAGGCCGAGCTCGACGCGGCCGTCGAGACCGCCAAGGCGGCGGCGAAGGAGTGGCGTTCGGCCTCCCTCTCGAAGCGGTCCGCGGTCCTGTTCAAGTTCCGGGAGCTGCTCGCCTCGCGCACCGGCGAGCTGTCCGCGATCGTCACCCGCGAGCACGGCAAGGTCCTCGCCGACGCGGCCGGTGAGGTCGCCCGCGGCCTGGAGAACGTGGAGTTCGCCACCGGCATCCCGCATCTGATGAAGGGCAACTTCTCCGAGCAGGCGGCCACCGGCGTCGACGTCTACTCGATCCGCCAGCCGCTCGGTGTGGTCGCCGGCATCACCCCGTTCAACTTCCCGGCGATGGTCCCGCTGTGGATGTGCGCCACCGCGATCGCCTCGGGCAACGCGTTCGTGCTCAAGCCCAGCGAGAAGGACCCGTCGGCCTCGCTCTGGCTGGCGAAGCTGTGGAAGGAGGCGGGTCTGCCGGACGGCGTGTTCACCGTCGTCAACGGCGACAAGGAGGCGGTCGACGCCATCCTGGTCCACCCGGACATCGCGGCGGTCAGCTTCGTCGGCTCGACCCCGATCGCCAAGTACATCTACGAGACCGGCACCTCGCACGGCAAGCGCGTGCAGGCCCTCGGCGGCGCGAAGAACCACATGATCGTCCTGCCCGACGCGGAGCTCGACGCGGCCGCCGACGCGGCGATCAGCGCGGGTTACGGCGCGGCCGGCGAGCGTTGCATGGCGATCTCCGTGGTGGTCGCGGTCGGTGAGATCGCCGACCCGCTGGTCGCGGCGATCGCCGCGCGGCTTCCCAAGATCAAGATTGGTGACGGTACGGATCCCGCCTCCGAGATGGGCCCGCTGATCAGCGCCCAGCACCGGGACAAGGTGGCCGGTTACATCGAGGCCGGTGCCGAGCAGGGCGCCACGGTGGTGGCCGACGGCCGCGCCGACGACCTGCCCAAGGACGGCTTCTTCCTGGGCGCGACGCTGCTCGACAACGTCACCCCGGAGATGATCGTCTACACCGACGAGATCTTCGGCCCGGTGCTGAGTGTGGTCCGCGTGGACACCTACGCCGAGGCCCTCGAACTGGTCAACAACAACGAGTACGGCAACGGCACCGCCATCTTCACCCGTGACGGCGGCGCGGCCCGGCAGTTCCAGTTCGACGTCAACGCGGGCATGGTGGGCGTCAACGTGCCGATCCCGGTCCCGGTGGCCTACTACTCGTTCGGCGGATGGAAGGCGTCGCTGTTCGGCGACACCCACATGTACGGCCCGGACGGCATCCACTTCTTCACCCGCAGCAAGGTCGTCACGTCCCGCTGGCCCGACCCGGGAACCTCGTCGATCGACCTCGGCTTCCCGCAGACTCGTTGAGGATCAACCAGTGACCACTGAATCGCAGGTGCGCGCGGACGACCGCGCGCACGTCTTCCACTCCTGGTCCGCGCAGGGCCTGATCGACCCGCTGCCCATCGAGAAGGCACTGGGCAGCCACTTCTGGGACTACAGCGGCAAGAAGTACCTGGACTTCTCGTCCCAGCTCGTCAACATCAACATCGGGCACCAGCATCCGCGCCTGATCGCGGCCATCCAGGAGCAGGCGGGCAGGCTGGCCACCATCCAGCCGGCCTTCGCCAACGACAAGCGCGGCGAGGCGGCCCGGATGATCGCCGAGATCGCCCCGGCCAACCTGAACAAGGTGTTCTTCACCAACGGTGGCGCGGAAGCGAACGAGAACGCGATCCGGATGGCCCGCCTGCACACCGGCCGGCACAAGGTGCTGTCGACCTACCGCAGCTACCACGGGTCGACCGCCACCGCGATCACCGCGACCGGCGACCCGCGCCGCTGGCCGAACGAGCCGGTCGCCGTCGGTGTCGTGCACTTCTGGGGGCCGTACCCGTACCGGTCGCCGTTCCATTCCGCGAACGAGCAGGAGGAGTCCCAGCGGGCTCTCCAGCACCTGCGCGACACGATCGTCTTCGAGGGCCCGGGCACGATCGCCGCGATCCTCCTGGAGACCGTCGTCGGCACCAACGGCATCCTGGTCCCGCCGCCCGGCTACCTGGCCGGTGTCCGGGAGATCTGCGACGAGTTCGGCATCGTCTTCATCGCCGACGAGGTGATGGCGGGCTTCGGCCGGTGCGGCGAGTGGTTCGCCGTCGACCGCTGGGGCGTCGCCCCCGACCTGATCACCTTCGCCAAGGGCGTCAACTCCGGCTACCTGCCGCTGGGTGGGGTGGTGATCTCCGAGGAGATCGCCGAGACCTTCCGCGAGCGCCCGTTCCCGGGTGGCCTCACCTACTCCGGGCACCCGCTGGCCTGTGCCTCGGCGGTGGCCAGCATGCAGATCTTCAAGGAGGAGGGGATCGTCGAGCACGCCCGCGCGCTCGGCGACGACATCATCGGTCCCGCGCTGGCCGCTCTCCAGGAGAAGCACCCCAGCGTCGGCGAGGTCCGCGGCCTGGGCGTGTTCTGGGCGATCGAGCTGGTCACGAATCAGGACACCAAGGCCCCTCTGGTACCGTTCAACGCCGCCGGGCCCGCCGCCGCGCCGATGAACGCGGTCGCCGCGGCCTGCAAGGAGCGGGGTCTGTGGCCTTTCGTCCACTTCAACCGGCTCCACGTCGTGCCGCCGTGCACGATCACCGCGGACGAGCTCCGCGAGGGCCTGGCGATCATCGACGAGGCGCTCACCGTCGCCGACGGATTCAGCGCCTAAAACACCGGATTACGTAGCTGAAACGGGGTCGGTGATGCTGATTCCGTTTCAGCTTTGGAAATTACTTCGGATTCCCTTGCTAGCTCGCTCGCCGGTGTGACAAGGTCCCTCCAGTCCGGGTGAGATCGCCCTAGGCGGAAGGCCAAAATCCCTGTGAGCACTCCTGTTCCCGTGCTGCGCAACTTCGTCGCCGGGTCCTACGCCGACACCGAGGACGGCGTCACGTCCCCGGTGATCGACCCCAGCACCGGGGAGACGTACGCGCAGGCGCCCGTCTCCTCGGCGCGGGACGTCGAGAGGGCGGTGGCGGCCGCCGCGGAGGGCTTCGAGGTGTGGCGGGACAGCACCCCGGCGGAGCGCCAGCGGGCACTGCTGCGCATCGCCGACGCGATCGAGTCACGGGCCGAGGAGATCATCCAGGCCGAGGTCCGCAACACCGGTAAACCGGTGGAGGCGACCCGGGCCGAGGAGATGGGCCCGATCCTCGACGAGCTGCGCTTCTTCGCCGGCGCGGCACGGATCCTGGAGGGTAAGGCCGCGGGGGAGTACCTGCGGGACCACACCTCTTTCGTACGCCGTGAGCCGATTGGCGTCTGCGCGCAGATCACCCCGTGGAACTATCCGATGGTGATGGGTGTGTGGAAGTTCGCTCCCGCCATCGCGGCCGGCAACTCGGTGGTCCTGAAGCCGTCGGACACGACCCCGGTCAGCACACTGTTGCTGGCCGAGATCGCGAACGAGTTCCTGCCGCCGGGCGTGCTGAACGTCGTCTGCGGTGACCGGGACACCGGCCGCGCCCTGGTCACCCACCCGACCCCGCAGTTCGTGTCGATCACCGGTTCCACCCGGGCCGGCATGGAGGTCGCCGCGGCCGCCGCCCCCGACCTCAAGCGTGTGCACCTGGAGCTCGGCGGCAAGGCGCCGGTCGTGGTCTTCGACGACGTCGACATCGCCGCCACCGCCGCCGCGATCGCCGGTGCCGGGTTCTTCAACGCCGGCCAGGACTGCACCGCCGCGACCCGGGTGCTGGTGCACGAGCGGATCGCCGCCGACTTCACCGCTGCCCTCGCCGCGGCGGCCAGGGCCACGAAGGTCGGCGCGCCCAGCGACCCGGACGCCTTCTTCGGCCCGGTCAACAACGTGAACCAGCTGGACCGGGTCACCGGCTTCCTGGACCGGACGCCCGGGCACGCCGAGGTGGTCGCCGGTGGGCACCGGGTCGGTGACCGCGGCTACTTCTTCGCGCCGACCGTGGTGGCCGGCCTGCGCCAGCGGGACGAGATGATCCAGGACGAGATCTTCGGCCCGGTCGTCACCGTGCAATCCTTCGCCGACGAGGGCCAGGCGGTCCGCTGGGCCAACGACGTCCGCTTCGGGTTGAGCGCCAGCGTCTGGACGCAGAACCATGGACGGGCCATGCGGGTGTCCCGCCGGCTGGACTTCGGTGCCGTCTGGATCAACACACACCTACCCTTCGTTTCCGAGATGCCACACGGCGGATACGGTCACTCCGGTTACGGCAAGGATCTCTCGATGTACGGGTTCGAGGAATACACCCGTATCAAGCACGTGATGAGCTTCAATGACACCCCCGCTCAGAGGTGATAGATGACCAGTTCTCCCCCGAACCCGGCGATCGAGTTCGCCGGCGTGCGCAAGGATTACCTGTCGCACGGTGAGGCGGTGCCAGCCGTCAAGAGCCTGGATCTGGCGATCGGACAGGGGGAGTTCTTCTCGCTGCTCGGGCCCTCCGGTTGCGGCAAGACCACCACGATGCGGATGATCGCCGGCTTCGAGGAGCCGACCGCGGGCAAGGTCTTCCTGGACGGCAAGGACGTGACCGGTGTCGCGCCCAACAAGCGCGACGTCAACATGGTCTTCCAGTCGTACGCCCTGTTCCCGCACCTGTCGGTGCAGGACAACGTGGCGTTCGGCCTCGAGCGGCGGAAGGTCGCCAAGAGCGACATCAAGCGCCGGGTCGGTGAGATGCTCGAGATCGTCTCGCTGACCGGCATGGAGAAGCGGCAGCCCAAGGAGATGTCGGGCGGCCAGCAGCAGCGGGTCGCGCTGGCCCGTGCGCTGGTCAACCACCCGCGGGCGCTGCTCCTCGACGAGCCGCTGGGCGCCCTCGACCTCAAACTGCGCCAGCAGATGCAGATCGAGCTCAAGCGTATCCAGCGCGAGGTCGGCATCACCTTCGTCTACGTGACCCACGACCAGGGCGAGGCGCTCACCATGAGCGACCGGATCGCCGTGATGAACAGCGGCCTGATCGAGCAGCTCGGCTCGCCGCGGGACATCTACGAGCGCCCGTCGACCCGGTTCGTGGCCGGCTTCATCGGCACCTCCAACATCATCGACGGCAAGGTCAGCTGGTCCGACCAGGGTTTCGCGGTCCTCGACAAGGGTCCCGGCGAGCGCGTCGTGGTCCCCGTCCCGGCGGGCGTCGCCGTGGGTCGTGACATCGAGGTCTCGGTCCGCCCGGAGAAGATCGACCTGCACCGTACGATCCCGGGCAACGTCAACGGGAGCCTCCTTTCCGGCACCGTCACCGAGGTCGTGTACCACGGGACCTCGACGAACTACACAGTGGCGACCACCGCTGGAACAGACTTCGTGGTGTTCGATCAGAATGCTCACGATGCAGAGGACGTCGCGTCTCGTGGTGAGCGCGTCTTCCTCACTTGGGCCCCGCAGCACTCGTACCCGATCGGAGTCTGATGTTCCCCACCGATAAGCCGAGCCCCTCCCTCGTGCGAGGCATGACGCAGTCGCGGCTCGGCCGCCGCGACGCGCTGCGCCTCGGCGGGCTGTCGGCGATGGGCGCCTTCCTCGCCGCGTGCGGCGTGGAGGGCAAGGGCAAACCGCAGGCCAGCATTGCCCCCGACGCCGTCGCGAAGTTCTGGTCCGGCAAGACCCAGACCGGCAAGCTCAACTTCGCCAACTGGCCGCTCTACATGGACCCGAAGAAGCCGGAACTCAAGAAGTTCACCCAGAAGACCGGCATCCAGGTGACCTACGACGAGGTCATCCAGGAGATGGGCCCCTGGTTCGCCAAGGTCCAGCCGCAGCTGTCCGCCGGGCAGTCGATCGGTTACGACCTCATGGTCATCACCAACTCGATCCAGTTCGGCCAGTTCCGTGACTCGGGCTTCCTCGCCCCGCTGGACCACTCCAAGCTGCCCAACTACGCCGCCAACGCGGCCAAGTCGTACGCCGCCTCCTCGTACGACCCGGGCAACGTCTTCAGCATCCCCTACGCGTCCGGTATCACCGGTATCGCGTACGACCCGTCCAAGATCAAGGACCCGGTCACCAGCCTCGCCGACCTGTGGAACCCGGCCTACAAGGGCAAGGTCGGCATGTTCAAGGACCTCCAGGAGCTGGGCAACTTCGGCCTGCTCGCGGCCGGTCTCGACCCCGCCAAGTCGGACGAGACCTCGTGGAAGCAGGCGGCGGCCAAGCTCAAGGAGCAGAAGGACGCGGACATCGTCCGCAACTACTACGACCAGAGCTACGTCGACGCCCTGGGCAAGGGCGAGGTCTGGATCACCCAGGCCTGGTCCGGTGACATCTTCCAGAAGAACGTCTCCGACGGCACGAACTTCAAGTTCGTCATCCCGTCCGAGGGCGGCACGATCTGGACCGACAACATGGCCATCCCGGTCACCGCGGAGAACCCGGTCGACGCCATCGAGCTGATGGACTTCCTGTACGACCTGGAGAACGCCACCACGCTGGCCGAGTACATCAACTACGTGTGCCCGGTGCCCGGCGCGCAGGCCCAGATGAAGAAGCACGCGGCCGCCGCGTCCGGCGAGGACAAGGACTTCCTGCTCTCGGTCGCCGACAGCCCGCTGGTCTTCCCGGGCGACGCCGAGTACAAGCGGCTCCACTACTACGTCAACTTCAACACCGCCGAGGAGAAGAACGACTTCGAGCGGGTGTTCCAACCGATCGTGCTGGGGTAAACCGATGGACCGGGTGAAACGTACACTCGCGCCCTATCTGCTCGTCCTTCCCGGCGGGCTGTGGCTCCTGCTGTTCTTCGCGGTGCCGATGGTCACCATGCTGTCGCTGTCGCTGCAGGAGGGCGACATCGTCAACGGCTTCGTGTTCACCGGCCACTGGCAGAACTACACGGAGTCCCTGGCGGACTATCAGACCCAGTTGATCCGCTCGCTGGTGTACGGCGCCCTCACGTCGATCATCCTGATCGTGATGGCGTTCCCGGTCGCCTACTGGATCGCCTTCTACGGGGGTAAGAAGAAGGCGACCTACCTCTTCCTGATCATGCTGCCGTTCTTCGTGTCGTTCGTGCTGCGCACCATCTCGTGGCGCATGCTGCTCACCGACGACGGTGTGCTGCTGCACCCGCTGAAGGCCGCCGGGATCCTTCCGGAGGGCTTCAACGTGCTCGGCACGTCCGGCGCGGTCATCGCCGGGCTGGTGTACAGCTTCCTGCCGTTCATGGTGCTGCCGATCTACGTGGCGCTGGAACGCATCGACCCGCGTGTGGTCGAGGCGGCGCGGGATCTGTACGCCTCCCCGATGACCTCGTTCCGCAAGGTGATCTTCCCGCTGGCGCTGCCGGGCGTCTTCGCCGGCGTGCTGATGACCTTCGTGCCGGCCAGCTCCGACTACGTCAACTCGGAACTGCTCGGCAGTTCGGAGACCACCATGATCGGTCAGGTCATCCAGGCCAAGTACCTGTCCAACTCCGACTACCCGTCGGCGTCGGCGCTGTCGTTCACGCTGATGGCGGTGCTGCTGATCGGGGTCTTCGCCTATGCCCGGGCACTGGGCACGGAGGACGTGATGAAGGTGGCGGCGCGATGACCGGCCGTGGTGGACGCCTGCTGCACGTCTACACCTGGGTGCTGATCGGCTGGCTGATCCTGCCGATCTCGGTGATGGTCCTGTTCGGGTTCAACAACCCGAGCGGCCGGTACAACCAGACCTGGCAGGGCTTCACGTTCAAGTGGTACAAGGACGTGTTCGCCCTGGAGGCCCTCACCGACGCCCTGGTGACGTCGCTGCTCGTCGCGGTGCTCACCGCGGTGATCGCCGGCGCGCTGGGCACCGGTATCGGCTACGCGCTGGGCCGCTTCCGGTTCCGCGGCTCCAGCGGCCTCAACCTGCTGATGTTCGCCGCGATCTCGTCGCCCGAGCTGGTGATGGGCTCGTCCCTGCTGAGCCTGTTCGTGTCGATCGGGGCGCCGCTCGGCGCGGTGACCATCACGATCGCCCACGTGATGTTCTCGGTGTCGTTCGTCGCCATCGTGGTCCGGGCCCGGGTGATGACCCTGGACCGGTCCCTCGAGGAGGCGGCCGCCGATCTCGGCGCGACCGGCTGGACCACCTTCTGGAAGGTGATCTTCCCGATCATCCTGCCGGCCATCATGTCCGGCGTGATGCTCGCGTTCGCGCTCTCCATCGACGACTTCGTGATCACCAACTTCACCGCGGGAACCACCGAGACGTTCCCGTTGTGGATCTGGGGTGCGACCCGTGTCGGCCTGCCTCCGCAGGTCAACGTGATGGGGACGATGATCTTCGCGGCCGGCGTGCTGTTCGCGGTGGTCTCCAACATCCGTTCGCGGTCGAAGAAGAAGGTCGCCGCGTAACAGACGGTGCGAATCGGCCCGGTGCTTCCCTGAAGCGCCGGGCCGATTTCTGTTAAGCCTGCGGAAATAGTCGCGGGATCTCTTGTGTGCGACGGATTCCGTGGGCAGGATCATGGTTACCTCTGGAACTAGTGGGAGAGATACCCGTGACAGACCGATCCCCCGCTGACGTGGACGCACTGTCCAACACCGCCCGCGACCACCTCTGGATGCACTTCACCCGCCTGTCGGCCTACCAGAGCGCCCCCGTGCCGGTGATCACCCGCGGTGACGGCTGCTATGTCTGGGACTCCACCGGCCGCCGCTACCTGGACGGCCTCTCCGCCCTCTTCGTGGTGCAGACCGGTCACGGCCGGCAGGAGCTGGCCGACGCCGCCGCCAAGCAGGCCGCCGAGCTCGCCTACTTCCCGATCTGGTCCTACGCCCACCCGAAGGCGATCGAGCTGGCCGCCCGCCTCGCCGACCTGGCGCCCGGCGACCTGAACCGGGTCTTCTTCACCACCGGCGGCTCGGAGGCCGTCGAGTCGGCGTGGAAACTGGCCCGCTCCTACTTCAAGCGGGTCGGCAAGCCGCTCAAGACCAAGGTCATCTCCCGCGCCGTCGCCTACCACGGCAGCTCGATGGGCGCCCTGTCGATCACCGGCATCCCGCCGTTCAAGCAGGACTTCGAGCCGCTGGTCCCGTCGACGATGCGGGTACCGAACACGAACTACTACCGCCGCCCCGACGAGAACATGACGCCGGAGCAGTTCGGCGTCTGGGCCGCCGACCGGATCGCCGAGCAGATCGAGTTCGAGGGCCCGGACACGGTCGCCGCCGTCTACCTGGAGCCGGTGCAGAACGCCGGCGGCTGCTTCCCGCCGCCGCCCGGCTACTTCCAGCGGGTCCGCGAGATCTGCGACCGCTACGACGTGCTGCTCGTCTCCGACGAGGTGATCTGCGCGTTCGGCCGCCTCGGTGAGTACTTCGGCGCCGACAGGTACGGCTACCAGCCCGACATCATCACCGTCGCCAAGGGCCTGACCTCCGGTTACGTCCCGCTCGGCGCGATGATCGCCTCGGACCGCCTGGCCGAGCCGTTCCTCACCGGCACCAACTGGTTCGCCCACGGCATCACCTACGGCGGCCACCCGGTCGGCTCCGCGGTCGCGCTGGCCAACCTGGACATCATGGAGCGTGAGGGTCTCAACCGGCACGTCCGCGACAACAGCCCGCTCTTCCGCTCGTACCTGGAGAAACTGCTCGACCTGCCGATCGTCGGCGACGTCCGCGGCGACGGGTACTTCTTCGGCATCGAGATGGTCAAGGACAAGGCGACGAAGGAGACCTTCAACGCCGACGAGTCCGAGCGCCTGCTCCGCGGCTTCCTCTCGCAGGCCCTCTTCGAGGCCGGCCTCTACTGCCGCGCCGACGACCGTGGCGACCCGGTGATCCAGCTGGCGCCGCCGCTGACCGCGACGGAGACCCAGTTCGCCGAGATCGAGCAGATCCTCCGGTCGGTGCTCACCGAGGCCCAGAAACTCCTCTGAAAGGTCAAGACCACTCACCGCAGGCGCGTCGGCTCAGGTCGGCGCGCCTGCCGCTTTCCCCCATTTTGTACGGCCACGAAGAGTACCCGGGCTACACCGCGACGCAGGCGCCGATCCCGGCCGACAGCGCGACCGCCGGGCTGAATCCGGTGGTCACCGGTTGGTTCCGCCGCTGTCTCAGCACACCGAGACAGCGGTGTGGGCCAGCCGGTTTCGCCTTGCCGGCCCGGCGTGCGGTGGGCGCGGCGGCGACGGTCAGTCTCGGGCGACGTAAACCCAGGCGGTGTCACCGGAGGCGAGCGGCGCCGTGACCCGGTGGTACTCGTCGACCTCGTAGCCGTCGGCGAGCAGCAGCTCCGCCTCGGTCACCTCGAGCGCCGCCCCCTCGACCGTCTCCCCGGAGTCGTCGGTGCGCACGAGGATCGGGTGGTAGGTCTCGCCGCTGACCGCGAGCACCTCCGGATCGGTGATCTCCAGCTGCTCCACCCGGAAACCGACGATCCGGTCGGCCCGCCCGCCGAGCTCACGCCCGAAGACGCTGCGCTGCACTGCCGGATCCCGCAGGGTCCCGTAGGAGAACAGAAGCGGCATGATCACCATCCTATCCAGACGCCGGGGCTACCCTGCGGGCGTGATCCAGTCGCGCAACCACGCCGGCCCCGGTCATGCCAGGGACTGCCATCAGCGGTGAACCTGACAAGATCAGCTTCGGCCGAATCCGCGAACCGCGCGGGTCAGGAGGTCAAGGGGCGTAGGAGGGTGGCCGCCCTGGACGGGTCGCCGGATTCGGTGGCCACGGCGGCGTCGGCGATCATCGACTGCCAGCCCGGTGGGGTGGTGCCGGCGGCGACCCGGGCCGCCGCGGTGTCCAGCGGGGTGGATGCGGTGGTGCGCAGCCCCCAGCCGTACGGGAAGAGCGGCTCGTAGATCTTGTCGCCGACGTTGACCGGGACCTGCTCGGCCGCGCGGGGCCAGGACACCGGCAGCCGTCCGGTGAACTGTTCGCGGCCGAAGAGCACGTCGGCCACCCCGGCGCCCTCGCTGCCGGGCAGCCACGACGCGACCAGCGCGTCGACCCGGTCCAGGCCGGTGACCACCTGCGGCCGGCCGGACACGACCAGGACGACGCACCGGGCCGCCGCCGCGCAGACCTTGTCGACCACCGCCTGGTCCGCCGGTTGCAGGGTGAGGAGTTTGGGTTCCTTCTGCTCGGCGGTGCCGAACTGCCAGGGTTTGCTGCCGACGTCGCCGTGGCCCTCGGCGTAGGGCGTCTCGCCGACCACGACGACCCCGACGTCCGCCGCGCCGATCGGGGCGGACGCGTCGGCGCTGAAGGTGACCGCCGGCGCGACGGCCCGGATGCCGTCGAGGATCGTGGTCCCGGGGATGACGTCGCCGTTGCGGCCCTGCCAGTCGACGGTCCAGCCGCCGGACTGGTTGCCGATGTCGTCCGCGGTGCGCCCGGCCACGTAGATCGTCGCGTCCGGCCGCAACGGCAGGACGTCACCGGTGTTCTTGAGCAGGACCTGGGAGGCGGCGACGGCGTCGCGGGCGAGTTCCCGGTGGGCGGCGGTCCCGATCGGCCCGGCGGTCACGTACGGCTCCTCGAAGAGCCCGAGCTCGAACTTGACCCGCAGGATCCGTGTGACGGCGTCGTCGATCCGTGCCCGGGACACCCGGCCGGCCTCCACCTCGGCCCTGAGGCGTTCCTGGAAGAGCGGCGCGGTCGTCGGCTCCATGAACATGTCGACGCCCGCCTCGACCCCGGCCCGGACCTGGTCGGCGGTCGGCTCGTCACCGCCCGGGGCGGAAGGCAGCTGGTGGATGGCCTCCCAGTCGCTCACCACGAACCCGTCGAAGCCGAACCCCTCCTTGAGCGTGCCGTTGATCAGCTCCCGGTTCGCGTGCATCTTGACCGGCCCACCCTCCGAGCCGACGCTGGAGAACGAGGGCATGACACTGCGCACCCGGTGTTCCCGGACCGCGGCGGCGTACGGCGCCAGGTCGATCCGGGCGAAGTCGTCCGGGCCGGCGGCGGTGACGCCCTGGTCGATGGCGTAGCCGCTGTCACCGGTGCCGTACCGGGTGTCGCCGTCCCCGGCGAAGTGCTTGACGGTGGCGACGACCCCGTTGTTCTGCAGCCCGTCGACGGCGCTCCCGCCGAGCCGGCTGACGAGGGCCGGATCCTCGCCGAAGCTCTCGTAGGAGCGGCCCCACCGTTCGTCGCGGGTGACGCAGACACACGGCGCGAAGTCCCACCGGATGCCGGTCGCCCGCATCTCCGCGGCGGTGGCCCGGTACACCTTCTCGACCAGGCCGGCGTCCCGGCTCGCGCCGAGGCCGATGTTGTGCGGGAAGACGGTGGCGCCGTGCACGTTGCCGTGCCCGTGGACGGCGTCGATGCCGTAGAGCAGCGGGATCCGCAGAGGGGTGGCGAGGGCGGCCCGCTGAAGGCTGTTGATCATCTCGGCCCAGGCCTGCGGGGTGTTCGGGGTGGGCACCGACCCGCCGCCGGACAGCACCGACCCGAGCCGCCACCGGGTGACCAGGTCGGGGTCGCCGTCGACCTGGGCGCGTTCGGCCTGGGTCATCTGCCCGATCTTGTCGTCCAGGGTCATCCGGGACAGCAGATCGGCGACCCGGCGTTCGACGGGCTGTCCCGCGTCGAGATAAAGCGGGTCGGAGGCGGCGGAGGCCGGAGTGACGGCCATGGTGAGCGCGACGGCGGCGCCCAGAGCGGCGAGCCGGAACAGTGGTCGCATGCCGTTCTCCTCGGTGGTCGGGGTCCTCCGTCCAGGAGAACGCACGGGTCGCCGGTGGCGATATGCCGATCTCGGGCGATATGCCGATCTCGCCCCGGGCCGTGCCGGGCTGGCGCATGCTGGAACGACGGACTTCCGACGGAGCTGACATGGCCGTATTGCTGATCGCTGAGGACGACGAGGACATCGCGGTCGTTCTCGTCAGGGTGTTCAAGCGAACCGGAATGACCGTGCTCCGGGCATCGGACGGAAGGGCAGCGTTCGAGGCGATCCTCGAGCACCGGCCGGATCTCGTGCTCACCGACCTGGGTATGCCGGTGATGGACGGCTGGGAGCTCATCGACGCGATCCGTAGTCATCCGGACGACGATGTCCGGCTGATCCCGGTGGCCGTTCTCAGCGGTCATCTGCGGCCCGGTGATCCCCGTCCCGGTGCCGCCCAGGTCTGCGCCATCATGCTCAAGCCGTGCCCCAACGACCGCCTGCTCGCGACCATGGACGAGCTGGTCGGCATCGGTCCGCACGACCACGATGCGGCGGACAATCGGTGTCCGGCGGACATGCCCGTCTCAGTATGAAAAATAGGGAAGTGGGTAAGGCGTTGAACAGCCCGTGACCACGGGCCTCGCTGAACAGAATCGGGCGGGTCATGGTGGTGCTGGACGAGGCCGCGGCCGCTCTGGACAACGGTGCCTTCCTCGGCGCCCTGCTGCAGAGCATGGACGCCGGCGTGCTCGCCTGCGACGGTGACGGCCGGGTGGTCTTCGCCAACCGGGCGATGCGCGAGATCACCGGCATCGGCCTCGACGGTCCGCTCCCACCCGACTTCGAGGACCGGGTGTTTCAGCACCTGACCACACCCGATCAGCGGCCGATGACGCGCGCGCAGAACCCCTTGCTGCGCGCGCTGCACGGCGAGCACGTGATCTCCGAGGACGTGATGGTCAGCCGTCCCGGGCACCGGGTGCGGATCTTCGACACCAGCGCGCAGCCGATCCCCGGGCCGGGCGGGACGACGCTCGGTGCGGTCGCGGTCTCCCACGAGGTCACCGCGCTGCGCCGGGTCGAGCGGTTCCGCAACTGCCACATCGCCGTCGAGCACGTGCTCAAGCAGGCCGGCACCGCGGCCGAGGCGGCGCCGAACCTGCTGCGGGCGGTCGCCGCCACGCTGGGCTGGCCGTGCGCCGAGCTGTTCCTGATCGACGACGCGACCGGGATGCTCCAGTCGGTCGGTCACTGGGACGCGGCGGGCCTCGACCCGGAGGGCTTCTTCGGTCACACACCGGAGTGGGGGCAGGGCATCACCGGCCGGGTCTGGGAGAGCGGACGCCCGATCTGGGTGCCGGACATCGCGCTCAGCTCCGACCTGCGCACCGCCCACGAGCGGGAGCGGGTGCAGATCTGCCTGCGCCGCGGGGTGCGCACCGCACTGGCCGTGCCGGTCCGCGACGGCGGCACCCTGCTCGGCGTGCTGGCCTGCTACGCCGGCACCCAGGAGTACGAGCCGGACCTGCTCACCGTCCTGCTCGACGGGGTGGCCGCGCAGATCGGGATATTCGTCGCGCAGCGCCGGGCCGAGGAGTTGTCGCGCCAGCTGGCCCGTGCCCAGGGCGACTTCGTGGACCTGGTCGGGCACGAGTTGCGGACCCCGCTCACCTCGATCACCGCGAACGCCACCCTGCTGGCCGAGGAGACGGCCGGCCTCGACCCGGAGATCCGGGAGATGACCCGGGTGATCGCCCGCAACGCCGAGGCCCTCCAGCGGATCGCCGACACCCTGCTCGACCTGGCCGGGCTCGACTCCGGCCACCTCGGCCTGGACGTGCACGACGTCGACCTGGCGTCACTGGTGGCCGACGCGGCGACCTGCCTGCGGCACAGCGGCGACCGGCTCACCCTGGTCACCGAGCTGCCGGCGGCGCTGCGCCTGCCCGGCGACCGGGTCCGGCTGCGTCAGGTGGTCGACGACGTGCTGTCCAACGCTGTCCGGTACAGCCCAGTCGGCGCGCCGGTGCACGTCACGTTGCGGGCCGTCGACACGACCGCCGAGCTGTGCATCGCCGACGGCGGGATCGGCACCCCCGAGGGCGAGCACGCCCGGGTCTTCGACCGGTTCTTCCGCGGCAGCAACGTCCGCCATCAGGGCAGCACCGGCAGCGGGCTGGGCCTGAGCCTGGCCCGCGCCATCGTGCTGCTGCACGGTGGAACGATCAAACTGTCCGACAACCGCCCGTCCGGCACGATCGTCTGCATCCGGCTCCCGCTCGCCGGCCCACCGGCCTGACCGAAAGCGATCGGCGCGAGGCGAAAGCTGCCCGCCTTTCGGAGGCCGCCCGCCTTTCGAAGGCTGCCCGCCGACGAAGGTCAGGCGGCGCGGCGGCGGTCGAACGCGTCCAGCAGGGCGGTCGCCCGCAGGCCCACGTTGATGCCGAGCCATCGCGCCGGCTCCGGCTCCCACCGGCGCGAGCGATGCCCGACCCACGGCAGGCGGGTCAGGTCACTGTCCACCCCGAGGATCAGATCCGCGAGGGTACGCCCGGCGAGATTGGCCGCCGCGACACCATCGCCCACGTAGCCCCCGGCCCAGGCGATCCCGTCCCGCAGACCGACCGACGGCATCCAGTCCCGCGGGATGCCGAGCGGCCCGCCCCACCGGTAGGCGATCGGCGGGTCGATCCCGAACAGCTCGGTGAGCGTCGCCCGCAGCGCCTCGAACACCTCCGGCACCAGGTCGTACTCCGGGCGGATCTTCGAGCCGAAGTGGTACGGCGCCCCGCGCCCACCGAACGCGAGCCGGTCGTCGGCGGTCCGCTGACCGTAGATGACCAGCCGCCGCTCGTCGGTGAACGTCTCCCGCCGGGCCAGTCCGACGCGCTGCCAGAACTCCTCGGGCAGCGGCTCGGTGACGATCATCAGGGAGTAGACCGGCGCGATGTCCCGGCGGTGCCCGGCCAGGCCGGCGGTGTAACCCTCCAGCGCCCGGACGATCGTGGGTGCGGTGACCGTACCCCGCATGGTCTTGATCTGTCCGGTTTTGATCTCCTCGACGCGGGTGCCCTCGTGGATCGTGACGCCGAGGCGCTCGACGGTCTCGGCCAGCCCGCGGACCAGTTTGGCCGGGTGCAGGGCGGCGCAGTGCTCGCTGTAGACGCCGCCGAGCACGTCGGTGGCGCGGCACATGGCCTTCGCCGTGTCCGCGTCGACGAAGCCCGGGTCGCCCTGGGCCCGCCGCAGCTGGACCGTGCTGCGGACCAGGGAGAGCGTGCCGCCCTTGGCGTAGTCGCAGTCGATGCCCTCGGCGGCGGCGACCCGGCCGACCTCGTCGACGGTGTCGCCGAGCGCCCGGTGCATGGCGGCCGCCGCGTCCGGCCCGAACCGCCGCGACAGCTTGGCCTCGGAGACCGGGAAGAGGCCGGACGCCCAGCCGCCGTTGCGGCCGGACGCGCCGAAGCCGCAGTACTCCGCCTCCAGGACCACGACCCGCTTCGACGGGTCGGCCTTGGCCAGGTAATACGCGGTCCACAAGCCCGTGTACCCGCCGCCGGCGATGGCCACGTCGGCGGAGAGGTCACCGGCGAGCGGCGGGCGTTTCTCGATCGGGCCCAGACTGTCGAGCCAGAAGGAGGGGCTGTTCATAGGTTCTACCGTGTTCCCCAGGCGTAGGTCTGTTTGGCGAGTCGCAGGTACATGAAGGTGTCGGCCTCGGTGACGCCGTCGATCGTGCGCACCTTCTCGTTGAGGATGTCGAGCAGGTGCTCGTCGTCGGTGCAGACCAGCTCGACCAGCAGGTCGTAACGCCCGGCGCAGATCACCACGTAGTCGACCTCGGGGACCTCGGCGATCCGGTCGGCGATGGTGCGCAGGTTGCCGTTGACCCGCAGGCCGACCATCGCCTGCCGGGCGAAACCCAGGGTCAGCGGGTCGGTGACCGCCACGATCTGCATCAGCCCGTTGTCCAGGAGCCGCTGCACGCGCTGGCGCACCGCGGCCTCGGAGAGACCGATCGTCTTGGCCAGCGTGGCGTACGACATGCGGCCGTCACGCTGCAGATGCTCGATGATCAGTTTGTTCGTATCGTCCAGCGTCACGTCCGTCACGCCGCGATTCTTCCCTGGAACGCTTGACGTCAGCAAAGGGGTCGCCCGTCAGGTGAGCAGAGCGCCGCGGAGGATGTCGAGACCGCGACGCAGATGCTCGTCCGGAATGACCAGAGGCGGCAGGAAACGCAGCACATTGCCGTAGGTGCCGCAGGTCAGCGTCAGCAGTCCGGCCTCGTGGCAGGCCTTCGACACCTTCGCGGTCCGCGTGGGATCCGGCTCGTCGCCGGGCAGCACCAGCTCGATCGCGATCATCGCGCCGCGGCCACGGACCTCGGCGATCCCCGGGTCCCCGGCGGCGATCTCCGCCAGCGCCGGTTTCAGCACCGACTCGATCCGCCGGGCCGCGGCGTTCAGGTCCAGCTCACGCATGGTCTCGATGGCGGCGAGGGCGGCCGCGCAGGCCACCGGGTTACCGCCGTACGTCCCACCGAGCCCACCGGCGTGCACCGCGTCCATCAGATCGGCCCGCCCGACGACCCCGGCGATCGGCAGCCCGCCGCCCATGCCCTTGGCCGTGGTGATCAGATCCGGCTCCAGGCCCTCGTCCTCGGACGCGAACCACTGCCCGGTACGCGCGAACCCGGTCTGGATCTCGTCGGCGATGAACACCGCCCCGTTCGCCGTCGCCCACGCCGCGATCGCCGGCAGGAAGCCCGGCGCCGGCACCACGAAACCGCCCTCACCCTGGATCGGCTCGATCAGCACGGCCGCCACGTTGGAACCGCCGACCTGCTTCTCGATCACGTCGATCGCCCGGCGGGCCGCCTCCGGACCGGTCAGTCCGCCGTCGCGCAGCGGGTACGACATCGGCGCCCGGTAGACCTCCGGGGCGAACGGGCCGAACCGGTGCTTGTACGGCATGTTCTTCGCGGTCAGCGCCATCGTCAGGTTCGTCCGGCCGTGGTAGGCGTGGTCGAACACGATCACGGCCGGCCGTCCGGTCGCGTGGCGGGCGATCTTGACGGCGTTCTCCACCGCCTCGGCACCCGAGTTGAACAGCGCGGCCCGCTTCTCGAAGCTCCCCGGGGTCAGATCGATCAGCTGCTCGCAGACCGCCACGTACGACTCGTAGGGGGCCACCATGAAACAGGTGTGGGTGAACCGCTCGACCTGCGCGCGGACCGCCTCGACCACGCGCGGGGCGGCGTTGCCGACGTTGGTGACCGCGATCCCGGAGGCGAAGTCGATCCACTCCCGGCCGTCGACGTCGGTGATCGTGCCCAGTTTCGCGTCGGCGACATAGGCGTTCACCACGGACCCGACACCCTTGGCGACGGCAGCGAGCCGCCGCTTGTGCAGTTCCTCCGAGCTGGTCACGGTCAGGCCCCCACGTTGTGCATGACGTGCTTGATGCGGGTGTAGTCCTCGAACCCGTACACCGACAGGTCCTTGCCGTGCCCGGAGTGCTTGAATCCGCCGTGCGGCATCTCGGCGACCAGCGGGATGTGGCAGTTGACCCACACGCAGCCGAAGTCGAGCCGCTGCGTCATCCGCATCGCCCGGCCGTGGTCCTTCGTCCAGACGCTGGAGGCCAGGGCGTACTCGACACCGTTGGCGTAGCCGACCGCCTCGTCCTCGTCGCCGAACCGCTGCACGGTGATGACCGGGCCGAACACCTCGTTCTGGATGATCTCGTCGTCCTGCCGCAGCCCGGAGACGACCGTGGGGGAGTAGAAGAAGCCCCGGTCGCCGACCCGCGCGCCACCGGCCTGGAGGACCGCGTGCTCGGGCAGCCGGTCGATGAAACCGGCGACCCGGGCCAGCTGGTTCGCGTTGTTGACCGGGCCGTAGAGCACGTCCTCCTGGTCCGGGGCGCCGGTCTTGATCTCCCGGGCCTGGGCCGCGAGCGCCGCCACGAAGTCGTCGTGGACACCGGCGGACACGAGCACGCGGGTGGCGGCGGTGCAGTCCTGGCCGGCGTTGAAGTAACCGGCCTCGGCGATCGACGCGGCGGCAGCCTCGACGTCGGCGTCGTCGAAGACCACGACCGGGGCCTTGCCGCCCAGCTCCAGGTGGGTGCGCTTGAGGTCGGCGGCGGCCGAGCCGGCCACCTCCATGCCGGCCCGGACCGAACCGGTGATCGACACCATCTGCGGGGTCTTGTGGGTGACCAGGGCACGGCCGGTGTCACGGTCGCCGAGGACCACGTTGAACAGGCCGGCCGGCAGGAACTCCGCGGCGATCTCGGCCAGCATCACGCTGGTGACCGGGGTGGTGTCGGACGGCTTGAGCACCACGGCGTTGCCCGCGGCCAGCGCCGGCGCGATCTTCCACATCGCCATCAGCAGCGGATAGTTCCACGGGGTGACCTGGGCACAGACGCCGATCGGCTCGCGGCGCACGTAGCTCTCGAAACCGTTCATGTACTGCCCGGCCGAGCGGCCCTCCAACACCCGGGCGGCGCCGGCGAAGAAGCGCAGGTGGTCGATGGCCGGCGGGAGCTCCTCGCTGGCGGTCAGGCCGAGCGGCTTGCCGGTGTTCTGCGACTCGGCGGCGACCAGCTCGTCGGCGCGGGCCTCGATGGCGTCGGCGAACTTGAGCAGGGCGCGCTGGCGCTCACCGGGAGTGGTGTCCCGCCACTGCTGGAACGCGGTGGAGGCGGCGGTCATGGCCCGGTCGACGTCCTCGGACCCGGAGACCGGCGCGGAGGCGAACACCTCACCGGTGGACGGGTCGACGAGATCCTCGTACCGCCCCTCGACGGGTGCGACGGCCTCGCCCCCGATGAGGTTGTGCAGTACCGTCTTCGCGGTCATCCGGCGCCTCCAGCTGTGGTATCAGCGAATTCGGCCCCATCTTTTCTGCTGAATCCGTTGCGAACAAGAGTTCGCAGCAATATTTCCGTAGGAGCTGGGGCCGGTAACCAACCTGCCATCGAACGGTGACACACGAGCCGTCATCCGAGTCGGCGAACCGCCAGAACCGCGACGTCGTCGGTCGGCAGCTCGTCCGCGGCATTCGACATGACGGTAGCGCAGACCACCTCCGGCGCGTCGGCCGCAACGATCGCGACCAGCCGGTCCAGCCCGGTGTCGATCACCTCGCCGCGGCGCTCGACCAGACCGTCGGTGTAGCAGAGCAGCAGCGTGCCGGGCGCCAGTGGCACCGCGGTGGTGCGGCGGGCCCGGCCCGGGTGGATCACCCCGAGCGGCGGGTCGACCGGCACGGCGGCCAGCCCGGCCGGGCCGTCCGGGGCGGCCAGCACCGGGCACAGATGGCCGGCCGAGGAGATCATCGCCCGGTCCCGGCCGGGGCTGATCATCGCGTAGAGCGCGGTGGTGAGACTGCCCGCCTCGAAATGCTGCACCTTGCGGTCCAGCAGGGTCAGCGCCTTCGCCGGGTCGTCGCAGATCAGCGCGTAGGCCCGCAGGGCGCTGCGGATGCGGCCCATCACCACCGCCGACGCCAGGCCGTGCCCGGACACGTCGCCGATCACCACACCCAGCCAGCCGGACGGGAGGACGAACACGTCATACCAGTCGCCGCCGAGGCCGGTCGCGTGGCCGGGCACGTAGCGCGCGGCCAGGTCGACGCCGGGCACCGACGGCAGCCGGGCCGGGAGCAGGCTGCGCTGCAGCGCCAGGGCGGCCGCCTGATCGAGTTTCGCCGACCGGATCCGCCCGGCCACGGCGGCCCGGTCGGCGACCAGCTCGAGCAGCCTCACGTCGTCGTCGCCGAACTCGCGGCGGCTCAGCGTGCCGACGTGCAGCACCCCCACCAGATCCCGGCCGGCCAGGATCGGCACGCCCAGCAGCGAGTGGATGCCCATCGTGATCAGGATCGGGTTGACCACGTCGCCCGCGGAGACGTCGGTGAGCCGGACCGCGGTCCGGGTCGCCGCGATCCGGCCGGCGAACCCGCGGCCCACGGCCACCCGGAACCCGGCCCGGACCTCGTCCTCCAGGCCCTTGGCCGCGGTCGCGACGAGCTGCTGGGAGTGGGCGTCGAGCAGCAGGATCGCCGCGGTGTCGACACCCAGCAGATCACGCACCCGGTCCAGCAGCTCATCGAGGAGATCGGAGACGTCGAGCCGGGACAGCGTCGCATCGGTGACCGCCTCGAGCCGGCGCAGCCGCTCGTCGTCGTTGATGCGTGGGGGCACGAGTTCAGCCTAGTGTTCCGGTCGCACCTCCACCGGCGTGGTGATGACCCGTCCGGGCCCGGCTGGGCGGATCGGCCCGGTCAGCTCGACCGTCGCCTCGCAGGGCAGGTCACCGGCCGACGTGCCGGCGAGAACCCGCAGCTCACCGGGCTCGACGATACGTTTCAAGTCGCGGCCGGTGAATGCCGTACGGTCGGTGTGCACGTGGAAGACCACCTCCGCCGCGGCACCGGCGGCCAGCTCCACCCGCTGGAAACCGGCGAGCTGAACCACCGGACGGGTGACCTGGGCGACCGGGTCGGTCAGGTAGAGCTGCACCACCTCCGTCCCGGCCCGGTCGCCGGTGTTGCGGACCCGCACGGTGGCGGTGAACGCGCCGTCGGTCGGCACCCGGCTCGCGGACAGACGCAGGTCGCCGACGCTGAACGAGGTGTAGGACCGGCCGTGCCCGAACGCGAACAGCGGCGCCGGGTCCAGGTTGCTGGTGCCGGTGTGCACCGCGCCGAGCCGGGGCTGCAGATAGGTGCCGGGCTGGCCGCCCGGGGTGCGCGGGATCTGCACCGGCAGCTTGCCGCTGGGCTGCACCCGGCCGGAGAGCACACCGGCGATGGCCGGGCCGCCCTCCTCGCCCGGCATGAACGCCTGCACCAGGGCGGCGGCCCGGCCCTCGAAGTCGCCCAGCGCGTACGGCCGGCCGGACACCACGACCACCACCACCGGAGTGCCGGTGCCGAGAAGCGCTTCGACGAGATCCGCCTGGACGCCCGGCAGGCGCAGGTCGGCGGCGTCGCAGCCCTCGCCCGAGGTGCCCTTGCCGAACAGGCCGGCCAGGTCACCGACGAACGCCAGGCACACGTCGGCGTCCCGGGCGGCGGCCACCGCCTCGGCGAATCCGGAGCGGTCGTCGCCGTCGACGGCGCACCCCGGGGCGTACGCGATCTCGGCCCCCGCGAACTCGGCCCGCAGGGACTCGGCCGCCGTGGGCAGCGCGATCTCCGGGTCGACGCCCGGATAGCGGGGAAGCACGTGGTTGGCGAAGGCGTAGCAGCCCAGGAAGGTGCGCGCGTCGTCGGCGCAGGGGCCGACCACCGCTATCCGCCCCGTGCCGGACAGCGGCAGCACCTCACCCGGGTCGAGGAGCACGATCGAGCGCTCGGCGACCTCGCGGGCCAGCTCCCGGTTGGCCGCGGAGTCCAGCGTGACCTCGGCGGCCGTGGCCACCGAGCCTTCCGGGGTCCACTCCGGATCGAGCAGCCCGGCGGCCGCCTTCTGGGTGAGCACCCGGCGGGCCGCGCGGTCCACGAACGACTCGTCGACCTCGCCGGACCGGACCCGGTCGGCCAGCTCCGCGCCGTACCCGATGGTGTCGGGCAGCTCCACGTCGATGCCGGCCTCCAGCGCGCGGGCCCCGGCGTCGCCGTCGTCGCCGGCGATGCCGTGCATGCTCGCCAGGAACGGCACCGCCCAGTAGTCCGACACCACCGTGCCGGTGAAGCCCCACTCGCCGCGCAACAGGTCGGTGAGCAGCCAGGAGTCGGCGCCGGCCGGCACCCCGTCGACGTCGGAGTAGGAGTTCATCACCGATCCGGCGCCGTCCCGGACGGCGGCCTCGAACGGTGGCAGGATCATGTCGAGCAGCTCGCGGCGGCCCATCGGCACCGGGCCGTGGTTGCGGGCGCCGCGAGAGGCGGAGTAACCGGCGAAGTGCTTGAGCGTGGCGATCACCCCGGAGCTCTGCAGCCCCCGCACATACGCCGAGCCGACGGACGCGACCAGGTAGGGGTCCTCACCGATGGACTCCTCCACCCGGCCCCACCGGTAGTCGCGGACCACGTCGAGGACCGGGGCCAGCGCCTGGTGCACGCCGAGGGCCGCCATGTCCCGGCCGATCGCGGCGGCCATCCGCTCGATCAGCTCCGGGTCGAACGTGGCGCCCCAGGCGATCGCGGCCGGGTAGACCGAGGCGCCGTGCATGGTGAACCCGGTCAGGCACTCCTCGTGCACCATCGCCGGGATGCCCAGCCGGGACGAGGCCATCACGATGCGCTGCTGGCGCACCAGCTCGGCGGCGCCCTCGGAGACGGTGATCGGGTAGCTGCCGTAGATCCGGGTGAGCTGGCCGAGACCGTGCCGGCTGGCGTCCTCCAGCGCGGGGCCCCCGCTGAACTCGCTCTCCATCGGGGCGACCGAGTGCTCCGACTCCGGCTCGGGGCCGGCTGGACCGGTGGCGCCCTTGTCCTTGCCGATCCACCGGCTGCCGAGCTGGGCCACCTTCTCCTCGAGCGTCATCGCGGCGAGGAGGGCCTCGACGCGCTCGGGAACCGGCAGCGCCGGATCCTGCCAGGGATGTGTTGTCAACGAAACCTCCGAAACTTTCGGTGCCGTCCAACGGCGGGCCGGTGGGCTGCGGCGGACGGTGACGCGCCCACCGGCGTTGCTAACTCTCGCGCTCCGGGCACGGTTAGAGCAAGAGCCTTGACACTCGTAACGGCGAAACCCTACGTTAACGAAACCTCGCGTTAATTTGCGGCTGTCACTCGAAACTTCCGGCAGCGGCTACCGCTCTTAATCTGCTTCTGACAACGGAGATCAGCGTGAAGCGCAGGAATTTCTTGACCCTCTCCGCCGGCCTCGGCGCCGGAGCGACGCTCGCGGCCTGTGGCACGTCCGGCCCGGCCGGCGGCGGTGACACCGCCAAGGCCGGCGAGGCCTCCTACTGGTTCCTCAGCGGCCCGCCCGGTGAGCCGGTCCGCACCGGGGCCGTCGACCGGTTCAACAAGGCCAACCCCAACGGCCAGATCAAGATCAATACGTTCCAGAACGATGCATACAAGGACAAGCTGAAGACCGCGCTCGGCGCCGGCCAGCCGCCGACGATCATCTGGGGCTGGGGTGGTGGCGGCCTGAAGAGCTACGTCGACGCCGGCCAGGTCGACGACCTGACCGACTGGTTCGGGCAGAATGCGGCGGTCAAGGACCGGCTCTTCCCGTCCTCCTTCGGCCCGGCCACGATCAACGGCAAGATCTACGCGATGCCGGCCGAGACGGTGCAGCCGATCGTGCTCTTCTACAACAAAGAGGTCTTCGCCAACGCCGGGCTCACCCCGCCGCAGTCGTGGGGCGAGATCATGGACCTGGTGCCGAAGTTCAACGCCAAGGGCATCGCGCCGTTCTCCCTCGGTGGTCAGTCCCGCTGGACCAACATGATGTGGCTGGAGTTCCTCTTCGACCGGATCGGCGGCCAGTCGGTCTTCGGTGACGTCTTCGACGGCAAGGCGAACGCCTGGAGCAACCCGGCCGCGATCGACGCGCTCACCAAGATCCAGGACCTGATCAAGGCGGAGGGCTTCGTCAAGGGCTTCGCCTCGATCACCGCCGACTCCAACGCCGACCAGGCCCTGCTCTACAAGGGCAAGGCGGCCATGATGCTGCACGGCAGCTGGTCCTACGGCATCATCCAGGCCCAGGGCGGCTCGTTCATCAAGGACGGCAAGCTCGGCTACATGAACTTCCCCGGTGTCGACGGCGGCAAGGGCAACCCCGAGGACACCGTCGGCAACGCCGGCCAGTTCCTGTCGATCTCCGCCAAGGCCTCCGCCGAGCAGAAGGAGATCGCCAAGAAGTTCTTCGCCAGCATGCTCGACGACACCGAGCAGTCCGACTGGATCGGGACCGGCGGCGTGCCCATCGTCAAGGGCTCCGACGCCAAGCTCGCCGCCTCTCCGGACGCCGACTTCCTCAAGTTCGTCTACGGCGTGGCCAGCAACGCCAAGGTGTTCGCCCAGTCGTGGGACCAGGCACTCAGCCCGACCGCGGCGGAGACCCTGCTGGACAACATCTCGAAGCTGTTCACCCAGTCGATCGGTCCGCAGCAGTTCGCCGACAACATGAACGCGGTCATCGGGAAATGACCGTCGCTCCGCCTGTGGTGCGGACCGCTCCCCCCGGCAGCAACAACGCCGGGGGGAGCGGGTCCGTCTCCTGGATGGCCTGGCCCGCCCTGATCGCCTTCACCCTCTTCGGGGTGATCCCGCTGCTCGGCGTCCTGGTGCTCAGTTTCAGCTCGTGGAGCGGCCAGACCACCGAGATCCCGTTCTCCGGCCTGGACAGCTGGCGGACCGTGCTCGCCGACCCGGACCTGCCGCACGCGCTCTGGGTCACCTTCCTGATCATGGCGTTCTCCTGGCTCGTGCAGACCCCGATCTCGATCCTGCTCGGGGTGTTCCTCGCCGCCCAGCACCGCTACCGCGCGGTGCTGGCGGTGCTCTACTTCATCCCGCTGCTGCTCAGCCAGGCCGCCATCTCGATCACCTACAAGGCGCTGCTCGACCCGAACTTCGGGCTCGGTGCCGGGCTCGGCTTCGAGTTCCTGCAGCAGGACTGGCTCGGCGACGGCACCCTGGCCATCGGCGTCGTGGTGTTCGTGGTGTCCTGGCAGTTCATCCCGTTCCACTCGCTGATCTACCAGGGCGGGGTGCGGCAGATCCCGGCGTCGATGTACGAGGCGGCCCAGATCGACGGCGCCGGCCGGGTCCGTCAGTTCTTCAACATCACGCTGCCGCAGCTGAAGTACACGGTCATCACCTCGTCGACGCTGATGGTGGTCGGGTCGCTGACCTTCTTCGACCTGATCTGGGTGCTCACCGCCGGCGGCCCCGGCGACGCCACCTCGGCCCTGGCCGTCGACATGTACCAGCGCGGATTCAAGGCCAACCTGATGGGCCCGGCCAGCGCGATCGCCGTCATCCTGGTGCTGTGCGGCCTGCTCCTGGCGCTGGGACTGCGCCGGCTCGGCGGGCGTGACCAGGCCGACAGCCAGCTGGAAGGAGCCTGACATGGCGACGATGCTCGACAGCCGTACCCCTTCGCCGGCCTTGCGGAAGCCGCCGGTGAAACGCCGTCGCCGGTTCAGCCCGCTGCACTGGAACTTCGCCGGTGGCCTGGCCGGATGGCTCTGGCTGGCGATCGTGGTGATCCCGATCTACTGGATCGTCATCACCAGCCTCAAGCTGCAGAACGACTACTACGACACCAACCCGCTCGCCCCGCCGTCCGACCCGACGCTGGAGAACTACCGGTTCGTCCTGGAGAACGACTTCGTCCGGTACTTCATGAACAGCGTCATCGTCACGGTCGGCGCGGTCGGCCCGGCGGTGATCGTGTCGTTCATGGCGGCGTACGCGATCATCCGCGGCGGCGCCGGCAGCCGGTTCCTGCGGATGGTCAACGGCCTGTTCCTGATGGGTCTGGCGATCCCGCTGCAGGCGGTCATCATCCCGATCTACCTGATCATCATCAGGATCCAGATGTACGACACCCTCGGCGCGATCATCATGCCCTCGCTGGCGTTCGCCATCCCGCTGAGCGTGCTGGTGCTGGGGAACTTCATCCGCGACGTGCCGAAGGAGCTCTTCGAGTCGATGCGGATGGACGGCGCCACCGAGTGGGGCACCCTGTGGCGGCTCGCCTTCCCGCTCACCCGGCCGGCCCTGGTGACCGTCACCATCTACCAGGGACTGACCGTGTGGAACGGCTTCGTGCTCCCGCTGATCCTCACCCAGAGCCCGGAGAACCGGACCCTGCCGCTCGCCCTCTGGGAGTTCCAGGGCCAGTTCAGCGTCAACATCCCCGCCGTGCTGGCCGCCGTCGTGCTGACGACCGTGCCGATCCTCACCCTCTACGTGATCGGGCGACGTCAGCTACTCAGCGGGCTGACCGCCGGATTCAGCAAGTGACCTGGTGCTCTCCCGCACCATGAGCTTGGTCGCCAGCTCCACCCGGGGAGTCTCGATGGACTCGCCGCGCGACAGCCGCAACACGGTCCGCGCGGCGAGCCCGCCCATCTCGGCCAGCGGCTGACGGACCGTGGTCAGCGGCGGCGACGACCACCGCGACTCCGGCAGGTCGTCGAAACCGACGACGCTCAGCTGGTCGGGCACCCGAAGGCCGCGCCGCCGGGCGGCCTCGCACACGCCCAGAGCCATCAGGTCGCTGGACGCGAAGACCGCGGTCGGCCGCTCGGGCAGGTCGAGCAGCCGGTTGCCGGCCAGGAAACCGGCCTCGTGCCGGAAGTCGCCGGTGGTGATCAGCTCCTCGTCGACCCGCACGCCGGCCGCCTCCATCGCCGCCCGGTAACCGTCGAGCCGGGCCCGGCTGCACAGCAGGTTGCGCGGGCCGGCCACGAAACCGATCCGCCGGTGGCCCAGCGACAGCAGGTGATCGGTGGCGGTGCGCCCGCCGGACCAGTTGGTCGCCCCGATCGTCGGCACGTCGGAGGCCACCCCGCCGGCCGGGTCGATGATCACCACGGGCACCTTGAGACGATGCAGCTCGCTGTGCACCGGCTCGGCCACGTCGGAGGTCACGAAGATGACGCCGTCGGAGGCGCGGGCCCGCAGGTTCTGCAACCACTGCCGGGTCGCGGTGCTGCGCCGATGGACCTGGGAGACCACGGTGCCGACGCCGGCCGCATGCGTCACGTCCTCGACGCCGCGCACCAGCTCCAGCGCCCACGGGCTGTCCAGGTCGTTGAAGACCAGGTCGACAAGTCGGGCACGCCCGGAATGCCGAGAGTTGCGAGGACGGTAGTCGTGCTCTCGCAGCAGCCGCTCGATCAGCTCGCGGGTGCCCGGTGACACGTCGGAGCGACCATTGAGCACGCGAGACACGGTCGGCACGGAAACACCGGCCGCCTCCGCGATCGCGGCGATCGTCACCCTTCCCCTGCCAGTGGCCACGGGGCTGCTCCTTACGCCGGCCCATCTCGGCTGGAACTTTCGGAATCCGGCATCGGAATTCTGCCATGCCCCGACCGTACGAGAAATCCCTGGTCGGGGTGGGACCGCTCCCACTTCCGTTCCGCTTCGCGAAACACTCATTTCCGGCACGGCGGCCGGGCGGGGTGGCCCTGGCGGGCCGGGCTGGGCGGCAGGAGATCGGCATCCTTGATCATCGCGGGATCCTGCTCACCGCCCTCGCGCGGCCGCGGCTCGGACGCCGGGAAGGTCCCGCCCGGCCGGCCCTGCGGACTGCCCACCTGCGCCGAGGTCAGCAAGGCCACCGACGTCGGCGCGCGCGGCAAGCCGCGGAGCGCGAACGCCGGTGGCCCCGGGGAGTGCCGGTGGGGCCGGCCGGAGAGCCTGCCGGGCGGCTGGGAGCTGCTCCTGGAGACCAGCGTGGCCAAGGGGTCCTGCTGCCGGCCGGAGGTGGCGGCATCATCAACGTCGACGAGGCGAAAGAACCGGCCGGCAAGGCCCTGGAGCGCCTGGGCTGAGCGGTGGGCCGGTCCGACCCGCCGGCCGGCCCGTCATCTCAGGAGAACTGCGGGACCACCTCTTCGGCGAACCGCAGCAGCGGCTCGTGGTCGTAGGCGACCCGCGGGAAGTAGGTGATCACGTAGTCGGCGCCGGCCGCGGCGAGCTGCTCCAGCTTGGCGATGTGCTGTGCGCTGGAGAGGCTCAGGTCGACGGAGTAACCGGTCGACTTGGTGATCCGGTCGTAGTCGCGCTCCAGCCTGTCGCAGTGGGCCCGCAGGACCGCCGCCTTCTGCCGGAAGATCTCCGGGTCGCCGTTGCCGAAGTTGGCGCCGTCGGCGTACTGCGCGACCAGCTTGAGCGTCACCTTCTCGCCGCCGCCGCCGAGCCAGAACGACGGGTGCGGCTTGCGCACACCCTTCGGCTCGTTGATCGGCTTGTCGATCCGGTAGTGCTTGCCGGTGAAGACCGGCTCGTCCTCGGTCCACATCCGGTGCACGATCTCGACGGCCTCACGGAACGCGGCCATCCGCTCCGGGACGTCGGCCCACTCGTAGCCGTAGGCCTTCCACTCGTGTTCGTACCACCCGGCGCCGAGACCCGCGTAGAGGCGGCCGTGGCTGGCCACGTCGACCGTCGAGGCGATCTTGGCGTAGAGGGCCGGGTGCCGGTAGCCGTTGCAGCCGACCATCTGGCCGATGTTGACCCGGCTGGTGTCGCGGGCCAGCGTGGACGTGACCGTCCAGGCCTCGAACGTGGTGTTCATCGTCGGCTCGGGCACCGTATGGAAATGGTCGTAGACCCAGATGCTGTCCCAGGGTCCGGCGTCGGCCACCTTGGCCACCGCCGTCATCGCCTCGTACTGCTCGACCGGGTCGGCGATCTCGACCAGGTCCATCCGCCACCCCTGTGGCACGAAAACCCCGAAACCAATGCTCATGAGATCAACCTACCGCCGGGTGACCCGCACCGCCCGTGATGACCATCCATACCTATCCTATCGGCTATGAGCTGTTGCACTCCCTCGTCCGGCCGGGCGGCCGCCGCGGCCGCCGCGCCGGTTCCCGGCGCCGGGACGCATGCGATCGAGCAGGTCTGCGTGCCGGCGCAGAGCTTCGCGATGGGGGACGCCCACGACGACGGGGTACGCCCGGACGGCGAACAACCCGTCCACGAGGTGCGCCTGCCCGCCTTCACCATCGACGCCACCTCGGTGACGGTCGCCGATTTCCGCGCGTTCACCCGGGCCACCGGCTTCCGAACCGACGCGGAGCGGTACGGCTGGTCCGCCGTCTTCCACCTGGCCCTCACCGACCCGGACCGGGTGGCCGGCCGGATGCACGGCACCCCGTGGTGGCTCGGTGTCGAGGGCGCCGACTGGGCCCATCCCGGCGGCCCCTCCGACACCGCGCTCGACGACCACCCGGTGGTGCACGTGAGCTGGGACGACGCGCGGGCCTACTGCGACTGGGCGGGCCGCCGGCTGCCGTCGGAGGCGCAGTGGGAGTGCGCGGCCCGGGGCGGTCTGCCGTCGCGGCGCTACCCGTGGGGTGACGACCTGCCCGCCGAGGGGCACGCCGTCAACATCTGGCAGGGCGGCTTCCCGCTGCACAACACCGCGGAGGACGGGTTCGTCACCACCGCCCCGGTGCGGTCGTTCCAGCCCAACGCGTACGGCCTGTGGCAGCCGGTCGGCAACGTGTGGGAGTGGTGCGCCGACTGGTTCTCCCCGGTCTACTACGCACAGTCGCCGGTGGACGACCCGCGTGGCCCGGAGTCGGGTGACGCCCGCGTGATCCGGGGCGGCTCCTACCTCTGCCACGACTCGTACTGCAACCGCTACCGCAACGCGGCCCGCTCCTCGAACACCGTAAATTCGTCGACGGGCAACATGGGCTTCCGTACCGTGGCCGCGTGAACGGGAGGGGCCGCATGAACGGATGGGTGCGTGTGCACTGGTACCGGAACGACGGGTCCGCCCGCGGTCTCCCGCCGTTCGGCCGTTGACTGGCCGAGCGCGGCATCGACTGGGAGCCGTTCGCGCCCGGTGAGGTCCGCGGCGGCACCATGTGCGGCCGTGACGACACGACCGGCCGCTGGTGGTGCGAGACCTACTGGGAGGTCCGGGCGGACGCCCTGGTCCGGCTCGGCCTGCATCCCGACCAGGAGCTGTCACATCTCCGGAGTCCCGTGCACCCGCGGTGGTGGCTCAGAAAAATCATGGCCGAACGGTTGGCACTCGGGGCCGACAAGTGCTAAAAAATGTCTTGTCGGTGCTGGTCAGAGAAAGATGACCACCGACCTCGGCGAGAGTTGTCAGCCGAGCGCCACGCGCCGCCGGACCGTCCGGTGGCCGCTTCGAGGAGGTTGATCGTGGTGCTGACTTTCGATCCTTTCCGCGAGTTCGACCGTCTGGCCGATCGCATGCTCGGTGTCCCGGCCATCGCGGGTGGTCCCGCGGCCGCGGCGATGCCGATGGATCTGTATCGCTCCGGTGACCACTTCGTGCTGCACTGCGACCTTGCCGGAATCGACCCGGGCTCGGTCAGCGTGGACGTCGACGGACGCGTGCTCACGATCCGGGCCGAGCGGTCCGCCCGGACCGACGCCGACGTGCAGTGGCTGCGCCGCGAGCGCGTGACGGGTGCCTTCGAGCGGCGACTCACCCTCGGCGACGGCCTGGACCTGGACCGGGTCGACGCGACCTGGCAGGACGGCGTGCTCACCGTGACCATTCCGGTCGCCGAGGCAGCCAAGCCCCGGCGCATCGCGATCGCGACCGGCCACGCGCCGGCACTCGCCGCCTCCGACCGGCCCGCCACCATCGAGGGGGACCCCGCTCCGGCGAAGTCGCAGGCCGGCTGATCCCCTCGGCCCGTCGCTGATCAACCAGCCGGGCCGGCGGACAGCCGGCCCGGCTCCTACCGCACGGCGGACGGCCGGGAAAGCAGCCACCCGGCCGGCTCCTAGCGCACGACGGACGGCCGGAAAAACAGCCGCCCGGGGCGTTGCCGGCGGGCGGTGCGGTGGGGGAGGGTTGCGGCTCCCCGCCAGTCACATCCCCCGGGAGCCTGTTGTGCCTCGCTCGTACCTCCAGGTGGCAGCCGTCGCCGCGATCGTCTTCATCGGCGCCGCCCTGGCGGTCCTTAACACTTCGCCGACCGGGATCCCGGCCACGCTGATGTCGTCGCTGCTGGCGGTCACCTGGCTGACCGCGTGCTGCAGCCTCGCGGGCCTGGCTCTGGCGTCGATCCGCCGCTGAGGCGGCACCGCCGGGTCATGAAAGGTAGTATATGTCCGTAAATTCCGGGTAGCTGACCGGCTCATGCCGCCTGCCGCTCGTACCGTGGCAGACATGACCGCCACGACTCGGAACCTGGGCGTGCGGCACAAGATCGCCGCCGTGATCGTGATCGGCCTGCTGGTCTCGCTGATCACCGGAATCCTCGCGAACCGGGCGCTGAGCCGCGCCGCTGCCGCCGCCGACACGCTTTACCACAGCTCCCTGGCCAGCGAGGCGGCTCTCAGCCAGCTGCAGGCGATCAGCATCCAGACCCGCGTCGACCTGTCTAACCTGCTTATCTCCCGGACCGCGACCGACGACACGAAGTACGAGAAGGCGGTCCGCGACGGGCTCACGGCGTTCGACACCGCCTTCGACGCCTTCCAGGACACCGATCCGGCGGCCCCCGCCGCGATCATCGCGTCGCTGTCCGAGAACTGGCAGAAGTACGCCGACGTGCTCACCAGCAAGCAGATCGCCAACGCCGGGAACAAGGACTACGACGCCTACGTCACCGTGCGGGAGAGGGAGACGCTCCCGCTCATCAACGCCGTGAAGCAGGACTTCACCGACCTCTCGGCGGCGGAGTCCGCCTCCGCGGCCGCGTTCGCCGCCCAGGCCGACCACGCATACCGGAACAACCGGTCCCTCATTTTGGCCGTGTCGATCCTCGGCAATGTGCTCGCCATCATCATCGGCGTGCTGGTGATCCGCTCGATCGTGGGTGCGCTCGGCCGGGTCCAGCGGGTCTGTGAGGCCCTGGCCGAGGGCGATCTCACCGGCCGGACCGGGCTGACCGGCGACGACGAGCCGGGCCGGATGGGCCGGGCCCTGGACACCGCGGTCGGCAACCTGCGCCACACCGTCGCCACCATCAGCGGGTCGGCGGTGGCCCTGGCCGGTGCCGCCGACCGGGTCGGCGCGGTAGCCGATGAGATCGCCGGTTCCGCCGAGCGGACCACCAGCCGGGCGCAAGCGGTGTCGGCGGCGGCCGAGGAGATCTCCCGCAGCGTCGACACGGTGTCGGCCGGCAGCGAGGAGATGGGCGCGTCGATCCGGGAGATCTCGCAGAACGCCACCGAGGCCGCCCAGGTCGCGGGTTCGGCCGTGGGACTCGCGTCGCGGACCTCGGCCACCATGAACCAGCTCGGCGTCTCGTCGGCCGAGATCGGCGACGTGATCAAGACGATCACCTCGATCGCCGAGCAGACCAACCTGCTCGCCCTGAACGCGACGATCGAGGCGGCCCGTGCGGGCGAGGCCGGCAAGGGGTTCGCGGTGGTGGCCAGCGAGGTGAAGGACCTGGCACAGGAGACCGCCCGGGCCACCGAGGACATCTCCCGGCGGGTGGAGGCGATCCAGGCCGACACCCAGGGTGCGGTGCAGGCGATCGAGGAGATCAGCCGGGTGATCGCGCGGATCAGCGACTTCCAGACGACCATCGCGTCCGCGGTGGAGGAGCAGACCGCCACGACCGCGGAGATGAACCGCAGTGTCGGCGAGGCGGCGACCGGCACCGGCGAGATCGCCGAGAACATCA
Source organism: Actinoplanes subglobosus (assembly GCF_042650585.1). Taxonomy (NCBI): domain Bacteria; kingdom Bacillati; phylum Actinomycetota; class Actinomycetes; order Micromonosporales; family Micromonosporaceae; genus Actinoplanes; species Actinoplanes subglobosus. The sequence goes on along the minus strand of NZ_JBHSBL010000026.1, from coordinate 220,037 downwards.
CCGGGGTCGCCGAGGCGGCCCGGTCCACCAGTGACGGCGTGGTCCGGTCCCAGCAGACCACCGCCGAACTCAGCCGGATGTCGGCCGAGCTCACCGCCCTGGTCGGCAACTTCCGGTACTGAAGGCCGGCCGGGTGTGGGCGGTACGGTCGGGTGATGATCCGACCACAGCTGCTCTCGGCCTGGGCCGGGCACTGGACCGGGGACGGTACCGGCGTCACGGTGATCCTTCCGCCGCCCGGCACCGTCGGCTCCGGCGAGGTCCGCGGCGGCGCCCCGGCGACCCGCGAGTTCGCCCTGCTCGAGCCGGGCCGCCTGGTCGAGCAGGTCGACGCGGTGGTGCTGTCCGGCGGGTCGGCGTTCGGCCTGGCGGCCGGCGACGGCGTCGCGACCCTGCTGCGCGAACGCGGCCGCGGCTTCCCGACACCCTTCGGCCCGGTCCCGATCGTCGTCGGCATGTCGATCTTCGATGCCTCGGTCGCGGCCGATCCACCGGGTCCCGGCGCCGGGCGCGCCGCGGCCCTCGCGGCCCTCACCGGACAACCCTTCCTCAGCGGTACGGCCGGAGCCGCCACCGGGGCCACGACGGGCAAGTGGCGTGGCGCCCTGGAACCGGGCGGGCTGGGCCGGGCCACCGGGCGGGCCGGACCGGCCACGATCGAGGCGGTCGCCGTGGTCAACGCCTGGGGCGACGTGCTCGACTCCCGAGGCAACGTGATCAACGCCCGAGGCAACGTGATCGACGCCCGGGGCCACGTGATCGACGCCCGGGGCCTCGTGATCGACGCCGGGGGCGACGTGCTCGACGCCCGGGGTCACCTGATCGACGGCCGGGGCGTCGTGACCGACGGCGACCACGTGGGGCCCGGGCCGCGGCGGCCGGAGGTGCCGTTCGGCCGGCCGATGACGAACACCACGATCGCCGTCCTGCTCACCGACGCGAAGCTGAGCAAGACCGACTGTCACCTGCTCGCCCAGAGCGGCCACACCGGCTTCGCCCGCGCCCTGCACCCGGCGCACTCCCGCTACGACGGCGACGCCGTGGTCGCGTTGGCCACCGGCGAGGTCGACGGCGCCGACCTGGACCTGCTGCGCGCGGCCGCCACCGAGGTGATGGCGGCCGCGATCCGCGACGCCGTGGTCAGGCCCGCTTGACGGCCACCTGGAGCTCGGTCACCCAGTCGTCACGGTTCTCCGGGCACTCCAGGTTGATCTCCCGGGCGTAGCCGTCGGCCCGGTAACCGTTCGCGTCGATCCACGCGGCGAGGACCTGCGCGGTCGGCACCACCGCGTCCATCGGGCCGCGGTGCACGATCGTCGCGGCCTCCACGATCAGCGGCAGGTCCCGTACCACGAAATCGCCCGAACCCGGACCGGCGGAGACCTGGATCGCGGCATGCACGGTGATCCGGCCGTCGGTGGCGTCCTCGTAGTAGGCGACGCCGGGCCCGGCCGGCCGCACCCCGGCCGCGTCCAGCCGCCGGAACAGCTCGTCGTAGAGCGGATTGATCACCGGGCTGATGTGCTCCGGCTCGTAGCCGTCGGCGACAGCGGTCAGCTCGGCCACCCGGACCGGCGGGATCCGCTTGATCACCACGTCGTCGCTGGGCATGTGGCCCTCCCTCTCGATGGCCCGGAGACGCGCCTCGACCTGGACCAGGCGCGCGTTCGACGCGGCCACGGTCTCCTCCAGCTCGGCCCGGCGCAGCCGCAGCATGCCACGCAGCTCGTCGGCACTGAGCGTCCCGTCGATGATCTCGTGCACCTGGTGCAGCGTGAACCCGAGATCCTTGAGCGCGATGATCCGGTTGAGCCGGGCCAGCTGCGCGGCCGTGTAGTGCCGGTAACCGCTGGCCGGATCGACGTGGGCCGGCCGCAGCAGCCCGGTGGCGTCGTAGTGGCGCAGCATCCGGATCGACACACGTCCGTGCCGGGCGAAGTCTCCGATGGTGAACATGATGGCTCCGAGTTGACTGCCTCACACAGTGTGAGAGTCAAGATCTGGTATTCGTGGTGGATGCTGGTTGACTACGCCGCGCCGGTCGCGGCCTCCCCGGCCGAGGCCGAGACGGCCGCGGTCTCCGCCGAGCAGGTCGGGTACGACGGTTTCAACGCGGCCGAGACCAGGCACGACGTCTTCACCACCCTGGCGCTGGTGGCCCGGGCCACCGGGACCCTGTCGCTGCAGTCGACGATCGCGGTGGCGTTCGCCCGCAACCCGATGACGGTCGCGGTCCTCGCCAACGACCTGCAGCTGATCTCCGAGGGCCGTTTCCGGCTCGGGCTGGGCTCGCAGGTCAAGCCGCACATCGAGCGGCGGTTCGCGATGCCGTGGAGCCGCCCGGCCGCGCGGATGGAGGAGTTCGTGGCCGCCGTCCGGGCCGTCTGGCACGCCTGGGCGACGGGGGAGCGGCTGGCCTTCCGCGGCTCCTTCTACCAGCACACGCTGATGACCCCGTTCTTCGATCCGGGGCCCAACCCGTTCGGCAATCCGCGGATCCAGCTCGCCGCAGTGGGTGACCGGATGCTCGCGACCGCCGGCCGGGTCGCCGACGGCCTGCTCGTGCACCCCCTGACCAGCACCGCCTACCTCGCCGAGCGGATCGTGCCGACGGTGCGGGCGGCGCGCGGCGGCTCGCTCGATTCCTTCGCTCTGGAGATGAGTGCCTTCGTGGTGCTCGGTGCCGACGAGGCCGGCCGGGCGAAGGCGGAGCGGGCGGTGCGCGGGCAGATCGCCTTCTACGCGTCGACGCCCGCCTACCGGCCGGTGATGGAGATGCACGGGTGGGGCGAGCTGGCCGACCGGCTCAACGTGATGTCGCGCCGGCAATCGTGGGACGAGATGGCCGGCGCGGTCACCGACGACGTGCTCGACGCGTTCGCCGTCGGTGGCGATCCGGCGTCGGTGGCCGCGCGGCTGGGCGATCGATTCGGATCCACGATTGATCGGATCTCGCTCTACACGCCCTATGAGGCGGACCGGTATCAACTGGCCGCGGTGCGGTCGGCGATCCGGACCTCCGCTTTGTCCGGGTAGAAGGCGACGTGGCCCTTGATCGCGGCGACCGCGTCGTGGGGGTCCTGGTAGCCCCACACCGCGTTCTCCGCGCCCGGCAGCGACCAGTAACTGGCGTCGCCCTTGTAGGGACAGTAGGTCCGGTGATCGGTCGGCGAGATCAGTGCCGGGTCGACGTCGGCGAGCGGGACGTACTGCACCGGCGGATAGCTCGCCTCCTGCAGCGTGAGCGCGTCGGCGGTGTCGGCGACGACCTGCCCGCCGACGGTGACCGTCACCCTTGAGCCGGTCGGCGTGATCGTGATCGGATGATCCGGGCCTGGTTGCAGACGAGGCTTGGACATGTGAAGGAGCCTAACGTTGTCGAGTGCCGTGGAGGCCGTGTCCGCCGCCGGGATCGAGTACGACGTGATCCGGCACGGGCCGGTCAGCAGTGTCGCCGAGGCCGCCGCCGCCCAGCGGATCGAGGTGCGTGACCTGGTCAAGACGCTGGTGGTGCGGCGGGGCGACGACGACTACCTGTTCGTGCTGGTGCCCGGCGACCGGTCGATCTCCTGGCCCAAGCTGCGCGCGCTGCTCGGGGTGAGCCGGCTGTCGATGCCGGACGCGGCGACCGCCAAGGAGGCCACCGGGTACGAGCGGGGGACCATCACCCCGTTCGGCTCCCGGCGGCCGTGGCCGGTGATCGCCGACGAGAGCACCCGCGGCCGCATCGTCGGTCTCGGCGCGGGCGAACGCGGCGTCGGCCTCCGGGTGGCCGCCGACGCCGCGGTCGAGGCCCTCGGCGGTTCCTTCGCGGATGTGACCGAACTCAGTTCCTGAGGCTCGCGGCTGCCGGGTCGGCTCAGCTTTTGAGGCTCGCGGCTGCCGGGTCGGCTCAGCTTTTGAGGCTCGCGGCTGCCGGGTCGGCTCAGCTTTTGAGGCTCGCGGCTCCCGGGTCGGCTCAGCTCTTGAGGCTCGCCGCCACCGCGTCGGCCAGCGGGGTGGTCGGGCGGCCGATCAGGCCGGACAGGGTCTTCGTGTCGTCGTCCAGGTGCCCGTCGCGGATCTTGACGTCGGTGTCGGCGAGCAGTGCGGCGAACTGCTCGGGCACCCCGGCGCCGGCCAGGGCGGCCTGGTACTGCTCGGCCGGCAGGTCGGTGTAGACGACCGGGGAGCCGGAGGCCTCGGCCACCGCGGCGGCCAGCCCGGCGAGGGTGAACGGCTCGTCGCCGGCCAGCTCGTAGACGCCCGCCTCACCGCTGAGCAGGACGACCGCGGCCGCCTCGGCGAAGTCGGCGCGGGTGGCGGCGGCGATCCGGCCGTCACCGGCGCTGCCGTACAGCGCGCCCTGGGCGATCGCCGGCCCGAACGAGGCGGCGTAGTTCTCGATGTACCAGCCGTTGCGCAGGAAGGCGTACGGGATCCCGCTGCTCTTGATCAGCTCTTCGGTGGCCAGGTGCTCGGGCGCGAGGCCGACCGGGCTGGTGTCGGCACGCAGGATGCTGGTGTAGGCCAGGAAGCCGACACCGGCCTGCTTGGCGGCGTCGATCACCGCGGTGTGCTGCGGGATCCGCTGGCCGACCGCGTTGCCCGAGACGAGCAGCAGCCGGTCGACCCCGTCGAACGCGGTGGTCAGGGTCTCCGGGCGATCGTAGTCGCCCTCGCGCACCTGCACGCCGAGCGCCAGCAGGCCGCCCGCCTTGGCGGTGTCGCGGACGACGGCGACGATCTCGCCGGGCGTGGCGCCGCGGGCGATCAGCGCCTCGACGACGAGGCGGCCCAGCTGTCCGGTGGCTCCGGTGACGGCGATGGTCATGTCGACTCCCTGTTGAAGAAACTTCCCGGCCGGACGTCAGCACTGTTATCGACGTGCCATAACAGTGCTGACGTCCGGTCGGCCCGCTCGGTGCGGTGACCAGAACAATGGCACTAACTTTTCGAAAGTGCAAACCTCTCGACAGTGCTGGTATCGTCTGCGGCGTGGACGACGACGAGCTGATTCCCAGCGTGTTCGCGCGGGACTGCGCCTCCCGGGGCGTGCTCGCCGACGTGACCGGCCGCTGGGGTGGCCTCGCCCTCGCGGCGCTGCACGACGGGGCGTTCCGGTTCAACGCGCTGCGCCGCCGGGTCGACGGCGTGAGTGAGAAGATGCTGGCCCAGACGCTGCAGGCACTCGAGCGCGACGGCCTGGTCGTCCGCGAGGTGCAGGCCACCATCCCGCCCCGGGTGGAGTACAGCTTGACTCCCCTCGGGGAGAAGGTCGCGGCCAAGTTCGTCGAGCTGATCGAGCTCGTCGAGGGCGAGTTCGGGCAGATCGCCGTGGCGCAGGCGGCGTACGACCGTACCCATTGATAGGTTTTCGCCGTGACCAGCGACGCACCGATCCGCACCGACGTCCCTCCCTCCGGCACCGGCTGCGCCGAGTGTCTCGGCGCCGGCGGCTGGTGGTTCCACCTGCGCCGATGTGCCGAGTGCGGCCATGTCGGCTGCTGTGACAGCTCGCCCTCGCAGCACGCCACGGCGCACTGGCGCGACACCGGGCACCCGGTGATCCAGTCCTTCGAGCCGGGCGAGGACTGGTTCTGGGATTATCGGACGGGGCAGGGCCTCTCCGGGCCTGAACTGGCCCCGCCGGGCAGCCGTCCCGACGACCAGCCCGCGCCCGGTCCGGCCGGTTCCGTCCCGTCTGACTGGACCCGCAAGCTGCACCGATGACCTTTGCCTTTCCTCAGGTGAACGCCGCCACATCCGATGGTGTGTGCGTCGGATGCTAAGGAGGGCAGATGCGGGCGATTCAGAACATCGGTACGGCTAAGCGGCTGGGGGTGATCGTCGCCACCGGAGCCGTCGCGCTCGGCGGCCTGGCCGCGATCACGCTCACCAGCCAGTCGACCCTGACCGATCAGGCCGAGCAGATGCGCAGCCTGGAGGCCTGCCTGGCGGCGATCAACCACCTGAACAACCGGCAGAGCGAGCTGAAGGTGGACGCCTACCGCTCCGCGCTCGGCCAGGACGTCAGCCAGGACGTGATCGACGACGTGGACTCGTCGACCGCCGCAGCCGACAAGGTCGAGGCGTGCGGTCTTCCCTCCGCCATGTTGCAGGAGTTCAAGGGCTACCGCCCGGACTTCGACGCGTTCAACGTCTTCATCACCGAGTTCGTCAACGCCGGTGTCACCAACGCCAAGTCGGTGCTCGGCCGGATCGACGAGATCCCCGAGGCCAACAACAAGACCGACGATCAGCTCGACGCCCTCACCGAGAAGGTGGAGGCCGCGATCGCCCAGGAGAAGGCCGACATGGACACGGCCGTCTCCGGGACCCGCAACATGGCGATCCTCGTCGCCGCGCTCGGTCTGTCCGCACTGATCGGCATGTCCATCCCGATGGTCCGGTCCATCCTCGGCCCGATCCGGCAGCTCGGCCTGGTCATCGACGCCCTCGACAAGGGTGACCTCACCGTCCGCAGCGGCATCACCAGCCGCGACGAGCTCGGTACCATGGCCGCCGGTCTGGACCGCTCCCTCGACAAGCTGCGCGCCTCGATGCAGACCATCGCCGGTGACGCCGACAAGCTCGCCACCGCGTCGAACCAGCTCGCCGGCGTCTCCGCGCAGATCGCCGACGCCGTCGACAACACCGACCGGCAGAGCACTTCCGCCGCCACCGAGGCCGACGAGATCTCCCGCAACGTGCAGACCGTCGCCGCCGGTTCCGAGGAGATGGGCCTGTCGATCCGGGAGATCTCCCGCAACACCAGCGAGGCCGCCCAGATCGCGTCGGTCGCGGTGACCGAGGCCGCCCGCGCCACCGACACCATCCGCCAGCTCGGCGAGTCGTCGGCCGAGATCGGCAACGTGATCAAGCTGATCACCTCGATCGCCGAGCAGACCAACCTGCTGGCCCTGAACGCCACCATCGAGGCGGCCCGCGCCGGCGACGCCGGCAAGGGCTTCGCCGTGGTCGCCTCCGAGGTCAAGGACCTCGCCCAGGAGACCGCCCGCGCCACCGAGGACATCCACACCCGGGTCAACGCCATCCAGCAGGACACCGGCGGCGCGGTCGAGGTCATCAACCGGATCTCCGAGGTCATCGCCCAGATCAACGACTTCCAGACCACCATCGCCTCGGCGGTGGAGGAGCAGACCGCCACCACCGGTGAGATGAGCCGCAGCATCGCCGAGGTCGCGGCCGGTTCCAGCCGGATCGCCTCCAACATCAGCGACGTCTCCTCGGCCAGCGCGGCCACCGTCGGCGGCGTCACCCAGACCCGGGAGGCGAGTGCGGCGGTGTCGCGTACCGCCGACGAACTCCGCACCCTGGTCGGCGCCTTCAAGTTCTGACCTTTCGACCGAGAAGGGGGCCCGCTGTCGGGGCCCCCTTTTCCACGTTCCCTCACGGGCCCTGTCCGGCTGCCGATCAGATGCTCATGCACGTGGACGACGACGCGCTGCTCAAGCGCAGACGCACCATCGAGACCGCGGCCCTGGTGTCGCGCAGCTTCGGGATCGTCTCCACGGCCCTCGCCGCCGCCGGAATCGGGGCCGGCGCGGCCCTGGTACCCACCGCCGACATGCGGGCCGTCTGCTGGGCCGGTGTCGTCGCGATGACACTCTCCAACGTGCTGTCGTTCCTCGGCCGCCGGCGGCCCGGTTCGGCCTGGTACATCCGGTGCAGCGCCCTGCAGGTGCTGCTCGACACCGCCACCATTCTCGGCATCGTCGTGCTCTCCTCCCGCGACACCGACACCACCACCTGGCCGCTGCTCTCCCTCGCGATCGTGGTCGCCGCGCTGCGCCATCAGCTGCTCGGCGCCATGGTCGTCTACGGCGCCACCTCGCTCGGCTTCGCCCTGCTCGTGCCCGGCTTCGCCGAACTGTCCTTCCTGCTGGGCGTCGGCTTCCTGATCGCGGTGATCACCGGCACCCAGTCGTCGTCGCTGGACCGCCACCTCGAAGCGCTCAACGAGACCCGCCGGGCACTCCAGCACCAGGCCACCCACGACGGGCTCACCGGCCTGCCGAACCGGGCCCACCTGGCCGCCTACGCCGACGAGCGCGCCGGCCGGCCCCTCGGGGTGCTGCTGCTCGACCTCAACGGGTTCAAGCAGGTGAACGACACCCACGGGCACGCCGCCGGCGACCGGCTGCTGCACGAGGTCGGCGTCCGGCTGACCGCGGCACTCGGGGCGGACGGGCTGGCCGGGCGGCTCGGCGGCGACGAATTCCTGGTCCTGCTGCCGGAGGCCGACGGCGCCGTCGCCGCACGGATGGCCGACCGGGTCCGCGAGGCCATCCGGCTGCCGATCGACATCGGGGAGGGGCGTACGGTCACGGTCGGGGTCAGCGCCGGGGTGGCGCTGCGGCCGGCCGGAGACGACGCCGGCCTCGACGCGCTGACCGCCGAGGCCGACGCGGGCATGTACCGCGACAAACGAGGCCGGACCGTCGCTGCCTGAGTGCGCAGGTCGGGCCGCCCACTGCCGATGAGAGGCGCATGCGCAAGGTCACCGGCAGGCGGGCCGCGCCCCCGGTCGACGACTCGTTGCGGTCACGCCGACGAGCCGTCGAGGGCGCCCAGCTGATCTCCCGGAGTCTCGGGCTGGTCCTCACCGCGGTCTACATGGGCGGCGTGACGGACCTGGCTCCCCGGGTGCTCAGCGACGACATGATGTACGCCTGCCAGCTCGGGCTCGGGCTGATGTCCGCCTCGAACCTCCTGGCCCTCCTCGCCCGCAGACGAGCCGGGTCGTCCTGGTACCCGCTGCTCAGCGCCGTCCAGGTGGTCCTCGACACGATCACGATCATCGTGTTCGTGACCGTGTCGGAACGCGATTTCGAACAGACCACCTGGCCGCTGCTCGGCCTGTGCATCTCCATCGCCGCGATCCGCCACCAGCTGGCCGGCGCCCTGCTGGCCTTCGTCGCGACCTCGGCCGCCTTCGTCCTGCTCGTGCCGGACTCGCCGGACACCGCGTTCGTGCTCGGCATCAGCGCGATGACCGCGATCATCGCCGGAGCCCAGTCGACCGCCTTCGCCCGGCAGCTCACCGCCCTCCAGGAGACCCGGCGGGCACTCCAGCACCAGGCCACCCACGACGGGCTCACCGGCCTGCCGAACCGGGCCCACCTCGACGAGTACGCGGCCCGGCTCACCGGTGGGGCGCTCGGCGTGCTGCTGCTCGACCTCAACGGGTTCAAACAGGTGAACGACACCCACGGGCACGCCGCCGGCGACCGGCTGCTGCACGAGGTCGCCGTCCGTCTCACCGAGGCGGGCGGTCCCGGCACGGTGGCCGGCCGGCTCGGTGGCGACGAGTTCCTGATCCTGCTGCCCGGCGCCGGGGCGGGCGCCGTCGCCGCCACCTGTGACCGGGTCCGCGAGGCGATCCGCCGGCCCGCCGACCTCGGCGACGGCATCGTCGTCACGGTCGGGGTCAGCATCGGCGTGGCGCTGCGGGCGGCCGGTGGTGAGGCCGGGCTCGACACGCTCACCGCCGAGGCGGACGCGGGGATGTACCGGGAGAAGCAGGCCCGGCGCGCCGCATGAGATCGATCCATTGCGATGCGCGGCGGCGGCGGGTAGCGTGCCGTTAACACGTCGGTAAACGACGTGACAGGGGACTGCCCGGGGCGGGGCGTTCGTTCGGACGCCGTACCAATCCCCCTCAAGAGGCAGGTCATGAAGAGAAGACTGGCCACGATCGCCGCCGTCCTCGCCACCCTCACCGCATCAGTGCTGACGTTCGTGCAGCCCGCCTACGCCGCCACCGGCCTGCACGTCAGTGGCCGCAACATCGTCGAGGCCAACGGCAGCACTTTCATCATGCGTGGCATCAACCACATGCACACCTGGTACGCCGGGCAGACCGGCTCGTTCGCCGACATGAAGGCGGCCGGAGCCAACACGGTCCGGGTCGTGCTCAGCGGCGGCCGCTGGACGGCCAACAGCGCCGCCGACGTCACCAACGTGATCAACCTGTGCAAGGCCAACAAGCTCATCTGCGTCCTGGAGAACCACGACACCACGGGGTACGGGGAGGACGGCGCCGCCTACACCCTGGACCAGGCCGTGAACTACTGGGTCGGGCTCAAGAGCGTGCTCGTCGGCCAGGAGAACTACGTCGTCATCAACATCGGCAACGAGCCGATCGGCAACACCAACCCCGGCCAGTGGACCGCCGCCACCACCGCCGCCATCCAGAAGATGCGCACCAACGGCTTCGAGCACCTCCTCATGATCGACGCGCCGAACTGGGGCCAGGACTGGCAGTACGTCATGCGCGACAACGCACAGACGGTCCTGGACGCCGACACCCTGGACAACACGGTGCTCTCCATCCACATGTACGCCGTGTTCAACACCGCCGCGTCGATCCGCAACTACCTCGACGTGTTCCAGAACAACAACTGGCCGCTGGTGATCGGCGAGTTCGGCTGGCAGTTCGCCTCCGGAGAGGTCGACGACGCCACACTGATGGCCGAGGCGCAGGCCCGCGGCATCGGATACCTCGGGTGGTCGTGGGCCGGCAACACCGACCCGATCCTCGACATGACGAACAGTTTCAACGCCGCTTCCCTGACGACCTGGGGCCAGCGGATCGTCAACGGCGCCAACGGGCTCAAGGCCACCAGCAAGGAGGCCACCATCTTCGGCGGCGTCCAGCCCAGCTCGCCCACGCCGTCGTCGCCCTCTCCGTCGTCCCCTTCACCCTCGCCGTCGTCCCCGTCTCCGTCGCCGTCCACGCCCACCGGGGCCTGCACCGCGACCTATGCGATCACCGGCAGCTGGCCGGGCGGATTCCAGGGCGACGTCAAGGTCACCGCGGGCAGCGCGGCGATCAAGGGATGGACGGTGAGCTGGACGTACGCCAACGGCCAGACGGTCGCCAACGCCTGGGGAGCGACGGTCACCAGCAGCGGAACCACGGTGACCGCCCGCAACGCCTCCTGGAACGGCAGCCTGGCCGCGGGGGCGAGCACCAACTTCGGGTTCCTCGGCTCGTGGACCGGATCCAACAGTGTGCCCACCCTGACCTGCACCGCAAGCTGATCCTTCCGGCCCGGCCGGTCGTTCTCCCGGCCGGGCCGGTTGCTTTGGGAGCGCTCCCATGGCAGGATGTGGCACACGCGCCCGCCCCGGCGTGATCCCTGCCCCTGTCAATTCATCCCCTGCACCATGGTTCCAGCCCGGTCGGATGCTCGCTCGCCGCCCCCACGTGGGGTGGGTCGGAGGCGGGCGGGCGTCCACCGCCTCCGTCGTATCGCCGGCGGGGTAGTCGTCCCCGCCGGTTCTCTGGCGGGGTCATCGTCGCCGCGCCTGGAAGTATGGGTCCGGGCGCGGCGGCGGCCTAACTTCCTTCGGCTGCGGCCTTCTTGCGGGTCCGGCGCTCCCTCTTCCACGATCCCACCGTCTTGCGGACTTTCGGCTCAGGGTTCTCGCCTCGCCGCCTTGCCGCCTCGCCGCCTTGCCGCCTCGCCGCCTCGCCGCCTTGCCGCCTCGCCGCCTTGCCGCCTTGCCGCCTTGCCGCCTCGCCGCCTTGCCGCCTCGCCGCCTCGCCGCCTCGCTGCCTCGCTGCCTTGCGGCGTGCTGCCTTGTGGCGTTGCTGCCTTGCGGCGTGCTGCCTTGCGGCGTGCTGCCTTGCGGCGTGCTGCCTCGCCGACTCGCCGACTCGCCGACTCGCCGCGTTGCTGCCTTGCGGCATTGCTGCCTCGCTGTCTCGCTGTCTCCCCGCTACGGTGTGCTGCCCTGCCGCCTTGCCTGTGCCGCCTCCTTCGTTCCGCCTCGCCCTTGCTTCCGGCCGCCTCGGCGTGCTGCCGTGCCGCCTCGCTCGTTCCGCCGTGTTGCGGAATTACCGCGTCGCAGTCCTGCCATGTCGCTGTCTCGCCGCGCGGTCGCGCTGTTGTGTTGAGGGCTTGCCGACCCGTCACGGCGTCGTCCTGCTGGCTTCTCGCGATTCAGGCTTTGCGTGGTTTTGTCGTCCTTCGGACTTCCTGCGCTCTGGGTCCTTGCGTTGGCGCGTCGCCTTACCGGCCTTCTCCCGCGGCTGGGTGCTTGCGCGGCCTTGCTGTTCTCCGGACCTTCTTTGCGGTTCGGGTGTTCTGCGAGATCGTCTTAATCCGGGATTCCAGGATCTAGTGTTTTGCCCGGATTCTCGGCTTCTGGCTCTTTGTCTGGGTTGGTTCGTCCTGCTTCGCCGTCTGTCCTCATGCGGTTTGGGTGCTTGCTCGGATGCGCGGTGCTTCGGTCTTTGGGCTTTCCGCGGACCAGATGTTCGCGTGGTCTCGTTCTTCGAATTCAGCTCGCGATGTGGTCCCTTTCATCTTTTCCGGCAATCCTGCCGGACGAGGCGGCCGCCCTCGATTGTGGAAAAGCTGCCATGTGGATTGTGGAAAAGGTTGGCATGATCGAGAACTTACAGTTAGAGATTCGGATGAGGGAGAATTCTTGCATGGGTCAGACGTCGTTGTTCAGCAGGTCGGAGATTGCTTCGATGCGCGATCGGACTGCGTCTCGTAACTATTCCGCCGAGCGTGAAGTGTTCCGCCGTGAGCATGAACAGCGTCGCTATTGGGGCTTGCAGCGCAGACATGCCGACAAGCTTCGCCGCCTTCATCAAAGTCGGTCCGCGATGGCTGCTGAAAGCGCGCGAGAGAGCCCAGTCGTGCCCGAGCCGCCGTCTGTAGTTCAGCCTTCGCGACAGACTCCCGCCGTGCCTCCCCCTCCATCTCCCTCTTGCACGTCAGTGTCGCCCCTTGCATCGGCTGCCGTCACCGCCGCGGTCTCGAGCTCGGTCGGCGAGCCCGAGCTGGCGGCAGTCGTCGGAGCGTCCCGTTCCGCCCCGGCAGTCTCGGCGGCCGCGCCAGCCTTGGGCGCCGCGCCAGCCTTGGTCGTCGCACCAGCCTTGGTCGCCGCGCCAGCCTTGGTTGCTGCGCCAGCCTTGGCCGTCGCACCAGTGTTGGCTGCTGTGCCAGGTTCGGTTGCGGCGTCAGCTCTGTTTGCCGGACGAGCTCTGGTTGCGGCGTCAGGCCTGGTCACTGTGCCAGCCCCGGTCGTCGGGTCCGTTTCGGTTGTCGGGCCAGTTTCGGTTGCGGCGTCAGGCTCGGTTTTCGCCTCAAAGATGGCGGCGGTGGCCGCATCGGCTTCAGTCGCCGCGCCGGTCTCGGGTGCTGCTCCGGTGTCTGGCGTCGCCTCACGGGCCACGGCGATTTGCCTCGATACCGCCTCGGTCCGGAGCGGCGCGTCAGGGTGGATACCGGTTGGGGTACGAACCGTGGCCGCCGCGTCCCGAGCCGATACATCGGCGCCGGGTGTCTTGCCGACGCGGCAGGGGGTCCTGCGCCTGCCCTGGTTATGGCGCCGGTGCCCTGGTCACTTCACTGTCCTTGGTTGCCACGCCGGAGTTGATCGTGGTCACCGTGCCGAGGCCGGTCACCGTGCTGAAATCGGTCACGGTGCCGGGGTCGGTCACCGTGTTGGGGTCGGTCACCGTGTTGGGGTCGGTCAGGGTGCTGGGTCGGTCACGGTGCCGGGGCCGGTCACCGTGTTGGGGTCGGTCAGGGTGCTGGGTCGGTCACGGTGCCGGGGCCGGTCACCGTGTTGGGGTCGGTCACCGTGTTGGGGTCGGTCAGGGTGCCGGGGCCGGTCACGGTGCTGGGTCGGTCAGGGTGCCGGGGTCGGTCACCGTGTTGGGGGCGGTCGCGGTGCTGGGTCGGTCACCGTGCGGGGATCGGTCACCGTGTTGGTGTCGGGGCCGGTCAGGGTGCTGGGTCGGTCACCGTGCCCGGGTCGGTCACGGTGCTGGGTCGGTCACCGTGCCGGGATCGGTCGCGGTGCCGGGGTCGGTCACCGTGTTTGGGTTGGTCACGGTGCTGGGTCGGTCACCGTGCCGGGATTGGCTGCGGTACTGGGGCCGGTTACCGTGCCGGGATTGGTTATCGTGCCGACCTGTCATCGTGCCGGGGTCGATGGCCGGCTCCGAGGTGTCGTGTTTCGGGTGCCGTCGCGTCATAGCCGGCCGCCTCGGCGCTGGGTCACCGCTGCGCCAAGCGTGGACATCGGGTCCTTGTGGGTCGGCGCCCCGGGCTGTGGAGCGCCGTTGAATTGGGCGAGTGCCGCGGATGTTTCGGGCGGGAGTGGGCGGGATTCTTCAGGTGTGAGCTGGTCGGCGTGGGATTCATTGAATTGGGTGGTTGATGCCGTTTGTGGAATGGCGTTTCTCTCGGCCGTTTCGGTGTGGGTACGGGTTTACTGTGGTTGCTCTTCTGTGGTGCTGGATTAGTTCTCTCGGGCTTCTGTTTGTTCGACGTGTGTGGCCTTTTGCCGTCTTCGGTCTGGGGTGCGGTTCGGCCCGGCCCCCTGGGCGCGTCGCGTTGCGCCGTGGAGTGGGGCCGGGCCGTTGTGGTTGTCAGCTTGTGGGGCGTACCAGGGGAGGGTCGGTGATCAGGGCCAGGAGGCCAGGACCTCCGGGACCGATGTGGTGCGCGGAGGGGCGGGGGGTTTCGCCGGGGTTCGCTGTAGGCGTGGGGCGGGGGCCGGCTGGACGATTCCGTCGACCTCTATGAACGATTTTCGGGCCTCGTTGTGTGGGTGCAGCGGGGCCTCGGCGAGGGAGAGGACCGGGCTGACGCACGCGTCCAGCGGTTCGAAGATCGCGGCCCATTCGTCGCGGGTCTTCTCCAGGAAACGTTCGGTGAAGCGGCGGCGCAGTTCCGGCCAGGCGGCGAAGTCGAACTGGCCGGGCAGGTCGGGGTCGTCGGTCAGGTTCAGGCCCTTGAGCAGGGCCGCGTAGAACTGTGGCTCCAGCGAACCGACCGCCAGGTAACCGCCGTCGGCCGCCCGGTACGTGTCGTAGAACGGGGCGCCGCCGTCGAGCAGGTTGCGGCCGCGCGGGGCGGGCCAGCGGCCGGCCGCCGCCATGCCGTGGATGAACGTCATCAGTAACGAGGAGCCGTCCACCATCGCGGCGTCGACGACCTGTCCGCGGCCCGACGTGCCGCGTTCCACCAGGGCCGCCAGCACGCCGACGGCCAGGAGCATGCCGCCGCCGGCGAAATCGCCGAGCAGGTTGATCGGGGCGTGCGGCTTCTCGCCGGCGCGGCCCAGCGGGTCGAGGGCGCCGGCGATCGCGATGTAGTCGATGTCGTGGCCGGCCGCGGGGGCCAGTGGGCCGTCCTGACCCCAGCCGGTCATCCGGGCATAGATGAGCCGCGGGTTGAGCCGTTCGCAGACCTCCGGGCCGAACCCCAGGCGCTCGGCGACGCCGGGGCGGAACCCTTCGACCAGCACGTCGGCCTTCTCGATGAGGCTCAGCAGTTCGGCCACGCCGGCCTCGGACTTCAGGTCGACCGTCACGGTCCGGCGGCCGCGCTGCATCGGGCCGGGAGGCGGACCCGCCGGTCCGTTACCGCCGGGGCGTTCGACGAGCACCACGTCGGCGCCCAGGTCGGCGAGGACCATGCAGCCGAACGGGGCCGGGGCCAGACCGGACAACTCGACCACGCGGATGCCGGCGAGTGCGGTCATCGGGCGTACCCGGATTCAGAGAACACGGGAGATCAGCTCCTTCATGATCTCGTTGGTGCCGCCGTAGATCTTCTGGACCCGGGCGTCCGCATACATCTTCGCGATCGGGTACTCGGTCGTGTAGCCGTAACCGCCGAAGATCTGCAGGCAGCGGTCCACGACCTCGCACTGGCCCTCGGTCAGGTACAGCTTCGCCATCGCCGCGGTCGCGACATCCAGTTCACCGCGGGTGTGCCGCTGGATGCAGTCGTCCAGGAAAGCCCGGGACACGCGGGTGCGCGTGGCCACCTCCGCCAGAACCATCCGGGTGTTCTGGTGGCCGATCAACGGCTTGCCGAAGGCGGTTCTTTCTTTGGCGTACGCCGTAGCCAGCTCGACCGCACGCTGCATGGCCGCGACCGCCCCGACGCCGATGACCAGGCGCTCCTGGGGCAGCTGCTGCATCATCTGGATGAATCCGGACCCCTCGGTCCCCAGGAGGTTCGCGACCGGAACCCGGAAGTCGTCGAAGAACAGTTCGGCCGTGTCGTTGGCGTGCAGGCCGATCTTCTCGATCTTGCGACCGCGACGGAAGCCGGCCGGGTCACCGGTCAGCTCGCAGACCAGCAGCGAGATGCCGTGTGCGCGTGCGGACGTGTCGGTCTTCACCGCGAGGACCAACAGGTCCGCAAGGATTCCGTTGGTGATGAACGTCTTCGAACCGGTCACCACATAGTCGTCGCCGTCGCGGATCGCGCGCGTGCGGATCGACTGGACGTCGGACCCGCCGTCGGGCTCGGTCATCCCGATGGCGCCGATCAGCTCGCCGCTCACCAGGCCCGGCAGCCAGCGACGTTTCTGCTCGTCGGAGCCGTAGTCGTTGAGGTAGCCGGTGACGATGCCGCTGTGCACGGCGATGCCCAGGCTACCCTCGCCGGCCAGTGTCTGTTCGTGCAACAGCGTTGCCTCATGGGTGAAGTCGCCGCCCCCGCCGCCGTACTCCTCCGGGATCGACAGGCCGAGCAGCCCCAGCTCGCCGGCCCGGCGGTAGTGCTCGCGGTCGGGGTGTCCCTGCTGCTCCAGGCGTTCGGCGTGCGGCAGCACCTCCTTCGTGAAGAAGGTGCGCGCGAGCTCGGCCAGGTCGTCGTGTTCCGGCTTGCGCCACGGTTCGACATAACCGTCCAGTCCAGGCGTCGGCATCGACACACCATCGAACACTATTGGCGATGTGTCAATAAGCCACGTATGAATTGCCGCGATTCATCGTTCCCGCCGATGGAAACATAGATGAAACGGGCATCTCGGGCCGCGATCGATCGATGTGCCGTAAGGTCGGGCAGGTGAGTGTCGAGGCGATACGCCGGCGCCGGCTGGAACCGGACGCCCGGCGCGAACAGATCCTGTCGGTGGCGATCCGCCTGTTCGGGGCGAAACCCTACGCCGACGTCTCGACCACCGACGTCGCCCGGGACGCCGGCGTCGCCCGCGGTCTGGTCAACCACTATTTCGGTACGAAAAAGGACCTCTACCTCGAAGTGGTGCGGGTGATGCTGACCGTGCCCGAGGTGGCACTGGAGCAGCTTCCCGGGGGCGAACTCCCCGAACGGGCCGATTCCATCGTCAGCTGGTTCCTCGACGTGGTCTCCCGGCACAGCACGTCCTGGCTGGCCGCGACCGGGGCCGGCGGGATGGCCGGTGATGCCGAAGTGAACGCCGTGATCGCCGAGGCTGTCGATGTCGCCGCGGCGGGTGTGCTGCGTGCGGTCGGCATGGGGGACGACCCGTCGCCGGCGCTGCGGGGGATGACCCGGTCGTATGTCGGCCTGGCGATCTGGACGGCCCAGGAGTGGTTGCAGCGGGATGTGCTGACCCGCGAGCAGGTGCACGTGCTGCTGTCCACGGCACTGGTCGCGATGGTGGAACGAGCGTTCCCGCAAGCGGTGTAAAAGACCGAACGGTCCGAGAAAAGGACGAATCGGTCCGCATTTGAACTAGCCTCCTAGGATGATTTACGCGGCGTGACCGGGCGCCGGGCCGCTCCCATAGTGCGGATCTGTCCAGAGGGGACGGATCTGGCGCCCGTGGGGGACGATGCTGGCATGCATCCACGGCGACGGATTCTCTGGGTGATGGGCGGGACCGTCGTCTTCGTGCCGGTACTGGCCGGGGTGTTGTGGCTGCTTCCGGACGATGTCCTGGACGCCGGCGACAAGATGGGCAGCGTGTTCGCCGCGGCGGGGGCGGCGGTCGCGCTGCCGGTCGGGCTGCTCGCTCTGTGGACGCTGGCCGAGTCCTCGCCAGGGAGGCAGACGGACGACGTTCTCGACCGGCTCGCCGGCCTCGTCGGACGTCAGTGGGAGCGGGAGGCGGTGCGCCGCGGCCTGCGCGGGACGGCGCCGATGCGGATCCGGTGGCGGATCACCGAGCGGCCGGTCGGGGTGCCGCCGGACGAGGTCGCCGATCTCGGCCAGGTGCGGGTGACCCGGCTACGGCTCACCGGCGACGTGCGGGAGCTGGCCGAGACGTGGCGGCGGTTGCCGTACCGCAGGCTGGTCGTGATCGGAGCGCCGGGCGCGGGCAAGACGTCGGCGGCGGTGCTGCTGACGTGCGATCTGCTGGCCGGCCGGGGTCCGGGGGATCCGGTGGCGGTGCTGCTGGACCTGGCCGGCTGGCGTCCGTCCACTGAGGAGTTCGAGGTGTGGCTGGGCCGTACGCTGGCCGGCCGCTACGGGTTGCGGGCAGTCGCGCGGGAAGCGGCCCGGCTGGTCGCCGACCGCGGGGTGATCGCGGTGCTCGACGGCCTGGACGAGATGCGATCGGAGGAGCGGGCGGCCGCGGTGACGGCGCTCAACGAGCTGGTCGACCTTCCGCTGGTGGTGATGAGCCGGGCCGAGGAGTACACGGCGACGGTCGCCGCGACCGGTGAGCCGCTCCATCGGGCACTGATCGTCGAGTTGGATCCGTTGCCTGCGCAGCGGGCGGCCGAGTTCCTGCCGGGCGGTCAGGCGGGTGACGCGGACCGGTGGGCGCCGGTGACGGGGGAGCTGGCCCGGGATCCGTCCGGCCCGCTGGCGACGGCGTTGTCGAGTCCGCTGATGACCTACCTGGCCCGGGCGGTGTACCGGGCGCCGGGTTCGGATCCGGCCGAGCTGATCGGCTTCGCCGGGCGGGGCGAGCTGGAGCGGCGGCTGTTCGACCGCTGGCTGCCGGCGCTCTACCCGGAGCGGGGTTCCCGGCGGGACCGCTACACAGCGGTCCGGTCGGCGGCGTGGCTCGGGTCTCTGGCCCGCCTCCTGGACCGGCAGGGGCAGCGGGACTTCGCGTGGTGGTACCTCGGCTGGGCCAGCGGGCATCGGATCCGGGCCGCGCGGCTGGTCGTGATACCGGGGATCGTGGTGCCGTTTCTACTGCTCATCGCCGTGAATCGCGGTCTGACGGCCGTGGATGGTGTCTTCGCCCTGCTGAGTCTTCTCGCCGCCGTCGTCCTTCCGCTCGGCGGTGACGATCCGGAGGACCCGCGACATCTGCGATTCCAGGCCCGGCGTTTCCGGACGGCGATCATCGGTGGGATCGCCTTCGTCGTGCCGCAGATCGCCATCGCGGAGTTGCGGTACCCGATGGGCGTCGCACCGGTGGTCGCCTCGGCGGCCGTGGCGGCGGTCGTCGCGTCGTGGCTGAGCCGGTCGGCCTGGCGGGAGCTCATGACGTTCCGGCCGGTGCGCCGCACGGAGTACCGGAGGGCGGGGCCGTCGCCGCTGGCCGGTCCGGCGGGCCCGGCGCTGGCCTTCCTGGCCGGCCTCGCGGTGTGCCTGTCGTTCCGCTTGTGGGACCGGGACTGGCAGGATCCGCTCGGGTTGGCGATCTTCGTCAGTGTGTCGGCGTCGGTGGCCATGGGGACGATGTGCGGGTTGGTGTTCGGCCTGGGTTCGGCGATGGTCCGGCCGGCGCCGGAGGACGAGCTGTGGGACCCGGTCCGGACTCTGCGTGACGACCGCGCGGCGCTGCTGGTGCCACCGCTGCTCATCGGGGTGGTGACGATGGCCGGTGTCCTGGCCGGGGGACTGGCGGACTCGTGGGACCTCGGCGCGGCCCCGGTGTGGTATGTGGTGCGCGCCGGCCTGATGGGGGCGGCCCTCGGGTGGGTGTTGATGGTGCTGCTCGGACCGCCGGCTTGGCTCACGTACACCGTCGTTCGGCTGTGGTTCGCGGCGCGGGGGCGGCTGCCGTGGCGGCTCATGTCGTTTCTGGAGGATGCGGCCCGTCGTGGGGTGTTGCGGCGTAACGGGGCGGTCTACCAGTTCCGGCACGAGCGGCTGCGGATCCATCTGGCGGGGACGGCAGGCGGTGTGCGGCGCCTGGAGTGACCGGGGACCGGCGCCGCACACCTGGCTTCTAGTGGTTGCCGCCGTTGGTGCCGAAGGCGGTGAAGAAGCGGTCGCGGAAGGTGTTCATCGGCCAGACGGGGGCGTCGGCCGCCGGTTTGAGGCTGGGGGTCCAGTTCCATCCGGCGACGCGGTCGAGGACGGCCGGGTCCTTGGCGACGATGGTGATCGGGACGTCGTGGCTGGCGTTGTCGCCGGTGACGACGCTGGACGGCTGGTGGTCGCCGAGGAAGACGAGGACCAGGTTGTCGTTGCCGTACTTCTCGACCCAGGAGATCAGGGTGGTGAGGGTGTAGCGGATCGACTTGCCGTACTCGCGGCGGACCTTGGCGGCGCTGGACCAGATGTCGGCTTTCTGGGCGCCGTCGGCGGCGATCGCGTTGTAGACCGAGCCGTCGCCGACCTGGTCCCAGTCGAGGAAGGTGGGGATCGGCGCCCACGGGGTGTGGCTGGAGATCAGTGGCATCTCGACCATCAGCGGGCCCCGGCCGGGTTTGTTGTACTCGACCTCGGTGAACTGCTTCAGCGTGTACTGGTCGGGCATCTGGGCCCAGCTGAACCGGGGGCCCTGGTAGGAGAGGTTGCGGGAGTCCCAGATCCGGTTGTAGCCGTAGAACTTGCCCTCGGGGAAGGCCCGGGTGGCGCCGGGCATCACGCTGACGGTGTCCCAGCCGGCCTTCTGCATGGCGCTGGGCACGGTGAGGCGGTCGCTGGCGGTGAGGTTGCGGTACCGGGACTGGTTGTTGATCCACAGCCCGGACAGCAGCGTGGAGTGGGCGAGCCAGCTGTTGCCGCCGAACGTCGGTGAGGTGAGCCAGCCGCTGCGTGCGGCGAAGCCCTTGGCCTTGAGCTGGGCGTCGCCGTCCTCGAGGACGGCGGTGGTGCCGGCGGCGAGGCTGGGCGCCTCGACGGCGTTGCGGCCGTAGCTCTCGACGAAGGCGAACATGACGTCCTTGCCGCGCAGCGCGGTCAGGATCTGGTCGCCGGGCACGGCCGCGTAGGGGTCCTCCTTGACCTCCTCGGCGAAGGCTGCCTCGTTGGCGATGCCGGTCTTGGCCTGCCAGGCGCGGTCCCAGGCGTAGGTGGCCGAGCTGCGGGCGGCGACCGGGATGGCCGGGATGAGCTGGAAGCCGAGGGCGAGCGACAGCATCCAGGCCGAGGCGATGCCGGCGGCGGCCAGTGCCGCGCGGCGGCGGTGTTCGGTGATCAGGGCGGCGAGGCGCAGGACGGCCCAGATCGTCAGGGCGATGACGCCGACGGCGAGCAGGATGGCGCCGATCGCCACGCCCCAGGCGCCGGCCGCGCCGTAGGAGTCGCGGATGAAGGCGAACGTGTCGTCGAGGAGTTCCCAGTCGAGGATGACGTCGAACGGGCGGGCGAGGGTGTTGAACCAGCCCATGTCGAGGCTCTTCTGGATGATCAGCCAGCCGAGGCCGGCGCCGAGGATCGAGCCGGCGATCAGGCGGGGGCGGCGGGGGAGCACGATCAGCAGGAGGATGCCGAACGCGGCTTCGATCGGGATGCGGGCGAAGTTGCCGAGGGTGAGCCGGCGCAGGACGTTCGGGTAGAGCAGTGCGGCGAAGATCAGTCCGGCGGCCAGGATGTTCAGTCCGTGGGACACCCAGCGTGAGCGCAGGAATCGCCGTACCCGGCCCGGGGTCTTCTCGTCGGGTGCGGCGGCGACGGATTCGGCGACCTCTTCGGCGGGCTTCTCTTCCGAGGTTTCCTCGGAAATGTCCGGATCCGACGGTTCCTCGGTGGCTTCGGTGACCTGTGAGGGTTCGGTCGGCTCCGGGGTGGGCTCCTCCGCGTCGGGGTTCTGAGGCGGGTCGGCGAGGTCTGTCGGCTGCACGTCATGGGACACGCATGTCGTCGCGGGATGGTTCAGAGGTCGGTGGAGAACATTGCGTGTCCAGGGTCTCAGCCTCTTGCCAATTTCCTATAGGGACGATAGGAAAAGTGGTAGAGGAGGAACCGCCCATGCGTCCTGCCCGTCCCGCCGTCGCCGCCGTAGCCCTCGCCCTCGTCCTCACCGCCTGTTCGTCCGGGACGTCCGGATCGCCGGCCGGGGCCGGACAGCCGGTCAGCGGCGGATCGCTGACGTGGGCCGTCGAGACCGAGCCGATCACCTTCAACCCGCACCAATACGCCCAGGCCAAGGCCCGCCTGCTGGTCTGGAACACGTTCGAGGCCCTGCTCACCCACGACAGCCAGGGCGGTTACCTGCCGTGGCTGTCCACCGGCCACCAGGTGTCGGCCGACGGCAGGACCTACACCTTCAGCCTGCGTACGGACGTGACCTTCACCGACGGGACGCGGTTCGACGCCGCGGCGGTGAAGGCGAACGTCGACCAGTTCCTCGTCGAGGGCTACAACCCGACCGTCCGGGCCGTGCAGCTGCGCAACCTGGACACGGTGGAGGTGATCGACGCGGCCACCGTCGCCTTCCACCTGAAGCAGCCTGATGTGCTGCTGCTCGACTTCCTCTCCTCGCCGCAGGGCGCGCAGGTGTCGCCGAAGTCGCTGCGGGATGCGAAGAACCTCAAGGCCGGTGGCCCCGAACTCGCCGGAACCGGTCCGTTCATCCTGGACCGCTACACCGCCGGTCAGGAGGTGCATTTCACCCGTAACCCGGCCTACGACTGGGCGCCCGCCAACGCCGGGCACACCGGCGCCGCCTACCTCGACGAGATCACCTACCGGTTCCTCAAGGAGTCGTCGGTCCGGGTCGGTGCGCTCACCTCCGGCCAGGTGCAGGTCGTCGAGGGGGTGCCGGCCACCGACGAGGCCCTGATCACGGCGAACCCGCAACTGTCACTGTCGCGCGGGCTCAACTCCGGGTCGGCGTACTCGTACTACTTCAACACCACGCACGCGCCGTTCGACGACATCAGGGTCAGGCAGGCGTTCCGCGAGGCCGTCGACGTCGACGCGGTGCTCGGCGGCGTCTACCGCGGCACCGCCACCCGGGCCTGGAGCGTGATCGGGCCGACCAGCCCGTTCTACGACAAGACCCTGGAGAAGACCTACGGCGGCGATACCGCGAAAGCCAACCGGCTCCTCGACGAGGCGGGCTGGACGACGCGGGACGCCGACGGTTTCCGGGTCAAGGACGGCAAACGGCTCACGGTACGGCTGGTGCAGTCGGCGCCGTTCGTCCGGGACCGCCGTGACGTGCTGGCCCAGGCCGTGCAGGCGCAGGTCAAGCAGAGTGCCGGCATCGACCTGAACGTGGCCGTTGTCGACCAGGGCACCGCCACCCAGGCGCTGGCCGACGGGCAGTACGAGGTGTTCGACAACTCCCGTGCCGACACCGATGCCGGGGCCGCCCTCAACCTGCTGCTGCACTCGGCCGGCGCGATCAACCGGACCGGCTTCTCCGACCCGGCCCTGGACCGGCTGCTCGAACAGGGGCAGGCCGGCCCCGGCCAGGCGGAGCGGCAGGCCGCCTACCAGCAGGTGCAGAAGCTGACCGTGACCGACCAGGCGCTGATCCTGCCGCTGTACGCCCCGGCCGACCAGGTCGCCGCCGCCACCTCGGTCGGCGGGCTGGGCTTCGAACCGACCGCCGGTGTGCCGGGCAGCGCCTACAACCTGTGGATCAGCAGGTGATCAGGGCGATCGCCCGGCGGCTCGGGTCCGGTGCCGTGGTGCTCTGGGCGGCGGCCACGGCGGCGTACCTCGCGCTGCTGGCCGCCCCCGGCGACATCGTCGACAGCCTGATCGGCGACGGCGCCGACACCCCGCAGATCCGCGCCCAGATCATCGCCGAATGGCACCTGGACCGGCCGGCCGTCGTGCAGTACCTCGACTACCTGTGGCGGGCCGTGCGGGGCGACCTCGGCCGCTCCTACCTGCTCCAGCGCCCGGTCGGCGAGGTGATCGGCGACCAGGTGCTGCCCACCCTCAAGCTGGCGCTGGCGGCGGCCGTCTTCGGGGTGCTGCTGGCCCTGGTCCTGGCCGTCACCACCCGGCACCGGTGGGTGCGCCGGGCCAGCTCCACCGCCGAGCTGATCATCGTGTCCACGCCGCCGTTCCTGATCGGGATCGTGCTGCTCAGTGTCTTCTCGTTCCGGTTCGGGCTGTTCCCGGTCTCCGGCGACCGGGGCTGGGCGGCGCTGGTGCTGCCGGCGGTCACGCTCGGCCTGCCGATCGCCGGGGTGCTGGCCCAGGTGCTGCGCGACGGCTTGGACCGGGCGCTGGACGAGCCGTTCGCGGTCACCGCCCGGGCCCGTGGCCTGACGGAACGGGCGGTCCTGGTCCGGCACGCGTTGCGGCACTCGCTGATCCCGGCGGTCACCCTGCTCGGCTGGCTCACCGGTGTCCTGCTCGGCGGCGCGGTGATCATCGAGCAGGTCTTCGGCCGGCCCGGGCTCGGGCAGGTCACCCTGCAGGCCGTCGGCAACGGGGACATGCCCGTGGTGCTGGCCGTCGTCGTGCTGGCCGCCGCGGCCTTCGTCGTGATCAACACGGCGGCCGATCTGGCGTACCTGATCATCGATCCCCGGTTGCGAAGGAGCTGACCCGTGACGCTCGCCCTGCCCCGGCCGGTGGTCCGCCGGCTCACCCCACGTCTCCCTCGGCCCGGCCTCGCCGCGGCCGGGTCGGTCCTGGCGCTGGCGCTGGCCGCGGTGGTGTGGCCGGCGCTGTTCGCCGGTGATCCGCTCGCCGCCGATCCGCTGCGGGTGCTGGAGGCGCCGTCGGCGGCGCACTGGTTCGGCACCGACCAGCTCGGCCGGGACGTCTTCGACCGGGTGGTGCACGGTGCCCGGCACTCGCTGAGCATCGGCGTCGCGGCGACCGTCATCGCGGTCGGCGCGGGTGTCCTGCTCGGACTGGCCGCCGGTCTCGCCCATCGGTTCGCCGACGAGGCGCTCAGCCGCGGTTTCGACGCGCTCGCCGCGTTTCCGCTGGTCCTGCTGGCGTTGCTGTTCATCGCGATCGCCGGAACCGGGACCACCAGCCTGATCGTGGCGATCGGCATCGCCACCACACCGCACTACGCCCGGGTGGTGCGGGCGCAGACGCTGGTGGTGCGGCAGGCGCCGTATGTCACCCACGCCGTCGCGTTCGGAGCGTCGCGGGTCCGGCTGGTGCTGCGGCACGTGCTGCCCAACGTGCTCGGCCCGATCCCGGTCCTGGCGATGATCGGGCTCGGCGAGGCGGTGCTGATCGCGGCCGGCCTCAGCTTCCTCGGCCTCGGACCTCAGCCGCCGTCGCCGGAGTGGGGCGCCATGCTCTCCGAGGGCCGCGGATATCTGCACATCGCCTGGTGGGCGTCGGTGCTGCCGGGAGCGGCCGTCACCGCCACCGTCATCTCCCTCACCGTGATCGGCAGGCATCTGCAGAGCCGGTTCGAGGGGCGACCAGCGTGATCGGGTGCACCGCCGCGGAGCAAGGGCCGCGAGAGCACGCTCAAGGAGGAACAGCGTGATCGAAGTACGGAACCTGCGGGTCACCTTCGCCGGGAAACGGCAGGTCGAGGCGGTACGCGGGGTCGACCTCACGATCGGTGAGGGCGAATGTGTGGCGCTCGTCGGAGAGAGCGGCTCGGGCAAGAGCGTCACCGCCCGCAGCCTGGTCGGACTGGCCGGTCCGTCCGCGCGGGTCGAGGCCGACACGTTTCTGGTCGACGGCCGGGACGTGCGCGGGTTCGCGGCCCGTGACTGGCGGCGGCTGCGGGGCCGGTTCGCCGGGCTGATCCTGCAGGACGCTCTGGTCTCGCTCGACCCGCTGCGCACCGTCGGCGCGGAGATCGGCGAGGTGCTGCGGACGCACGGCATCGGTGACCGCCGCGACCGGCAGCAGCGGGTCCGGCAGCTGCTCACCGACGTGCACGTGCCCGAACCGGAGCGGCGTGCCGGCCAGCATCCGCATCAGCTCTCCGGCGGGCTTCGGCAGCGGGCGCTGATCGCCTCGGCGATCGCCGGCGGGCCCCGGCTGCTGATCGCCGACGAACCGACCACGGCACTGGACGCGACGGTGCAGGCGCAGATCCTGCGGCTGCTGGCCGAGCGCCGGGGTCCGGCGGAGAGCCTGCTCCTGATCAGCCACGATCTGGCGGTCGTGGCACAGCTCGCCGACCGGGTGCTGGTCATGAAGGACGGCCGGATCGTGGACGGCGGTGACACCCGCACCGTGCTGGTGGGGGCCGGTCACCCGTACACCAGGGAATTGATCTCAGCGGCGACCGGCCGGCGGCGCGGGACCACCACCGAGCCCGGCGACGTCGTCGCCGAGGCCACCGCACTGCGCAAGGTGTACGGCGACCGCACCGTCGTGCGGGACTTCGGCCTGACGATCCGCCGCGGGGAGATCGTCGGGCTGGTCGGCGAGTCGGGGTCGGGCAAGACCACCGTGGCGCAGCTGATGTTCGGGCTCGTCGACCCGACGTCGGGCCGGGTGCGGTTCGAGGGCGCCGACTTCTCCGGGGTGCCGGAACGCGCCCGCCGCCCGCTGCGCCGCCGTCTGCAGCTGATCGCGCAGGATCCGCTGTCCGCGTTCGATCCGCGGTGGACGGTCCGCCGGATCGTCGGCGAGGCACTGCCCCGGGGCGCGGACCCGGAGCCCTACCTGCAGCGTGTCGGCCTGGCCGCGGACGTTCTCGACAGGTACCCGCGGCAGTTGTCGGGCGGGCAGCGGCAGCGGGTCGCGGTGGCTCGGGCCATCGCGCCGCGACCGAGTCTGATCATCTGCGACGAACCGGTCTCGGCCCTCGACGTGTCGGTGCAGGCGCAGGTGCTGGACCTGCTCGCGGGCATCCGCGACACCGACGGGACCGCGCTGCTGTTCATCTCCCACGACCTCGGCGTGATCCGCGACATCGCCGACCGGGTCCTGGTCATGCACGACGGACGGGTCGTCGAACAGGGGCCGGTCAAGGCCGTCTTCGACCACGCCGGCCACGAGTACACCCGGGCGCTGCTGGATGCGGTGCCCACGCTGGAGGTTTCCCGATGACGGAGGTTGCCCCATGACGTTGCATCTGGCGGTCGCGCTGGCCGGCGACTCGTTCGACGCCGGCTACTGGGCCGGGCAGGTCCGGCGCGCCGACGACGCCGGGCTCGACTTCGTGACGTTCGAGGACTCGTTCGGGCGGCACGGGCCGGACGCCGTGCAGGTCGCGGCCCGGGTGGCGCCGCTGACCCGGCACGTCGGCCTGGTACCGGTCGCCACCACCACGCACACCGAGCCGTTCCACCTGTCCACCGCGCTGGCCACGCTCGACTGGGTGAGCCGCGGGCGGGCCGGCTGGCAGGTGCGGGTGTCGGCGGACCCGGCCGAGGCGGCGTTGCTGGGTCGCCGCGAGCCGCTGCCCGTCGACGAGCTGATCGCCGAGGCCGGGGACGCGATCGAGGTGGTGCGCCGGCTCTGGGACAGCTGGGAGGACGACGCGATCATCAAGGATGCCGCCACCGGCCGGTTCATCGACCGGGAGAAGCTGCACTACATCGACTTCGCGGGCCCGCATTTCACGGTCAAGGGGCCGTCGATCGTGCCGCGGCCGCCGCAGGGCCAGCCGGTGGTCGCCGCTCTCGCGCACGGGCCTCAGGTGTGGGACGCCCTGGACGCCGACGTCTTCTTCGTGACGCCGGCCGACGCCGACCACGCCGCCCGGATCATCCGGCAGATCGCGCCGGAGAAGAAGATCTTCGCGGACATCCGGGTCGGCGGGCACGTCCCGGCTGACGCGGCGACTTTCAACGGCACGCCGATCCAGCTCGCCGACCTGATCCAGAACTGGTGGGTCGCCTCCGGGATCGACGGTTTCCGGCTGCGGGTCACCGACGTCGCCGACGTCACCGGGGACCTCGTGCCGGAACTGCGCCGCCGAGGCCTGTTCGAACCCTCCACCAAGCCGGTGCTGCGCGAACGCCTCGGCCTCGGAACCGCCGTCAACCGCTACGCCGTCCGGCCGGAGGAGACTTCCGTTGCCTGAGCAGACCGCACCGAAGCAGACAGCACCCAAGCAGATCATCCTCGCCGCGCACTTCCCGGGCGTGAACAACACGACCGTCTGGAGCGACCCGCGCGCCGGCAGCCAGATCGACTTCGACTCCTTCGAATATCTCGCGAGGACCGCCGAGCGCGGCCTGTTCGACTTCTTCTTCCTGGCCGAGGGACTGCGGCTGCGCGAGCAGCGCGGGCTGATCCACGACCTGGACGTGGTCGGCCGGCCGGACACGATCACGGTGCTGACCGCGCTGGCCGCCGTCACCGAGCATCTGGGGCTGGCCGGGACCCTGAACGCCACCTACCACGAGCCGTACGAGCTGGCCCGTCAGCTGGCCACCCTCGATCACCTGTCCGGCGGGCGTGCCGCGTGGAACGTGGTGACCTCGCCCGGCGCGTTCTTCGGTGAGAACTTCCGGCGCGGCGGGTTCCTCGACCATGCGGACCGCTACGTCCGCGCCGGGGAGTTCATCGAGACGGCCCGTGCGTTGTGGGACAGCGACGGCGGCGACTTCGCGGTCCGCAACAGCCAGTTCGACATCAGCGGCCGATTCGGGGTGCCGCGCAGCCCGCAGGGCCACCCGGTGATCCTGCAGGCCGGCGACTCCGACGGCGGCCGGGAGCTGGCGGCGAAGCACTCCGACGCGATCTTCTCCCGGCACCACCAGATCGACGACGCCCGCCTGTTCTACCGCGACGTCAAGGACCGGCTGGCGAGGTACGGCCGTTCCGAGGACAGCCTGAAGATCATTCCGGGGGTGTCCTATGTGCTCGGCGACAGTGACGCCGACGCGCAGGAGAAGGCGCACCACATCCGGCGGCAGCAGGTCAGCCCGCAGACCGCGATCCTGCTGCTGGAGCAGCTGTGGAACACCGACCTGTCGGCCTACGACGCCGAGGGGCCGCTGCCGGACATCGACCCGGTGCTCGACGAGGACGACACGATCATCAAGGGCCGGGCCGGCATGTACCCGGACCGGCTGCGGACCGCCGCCGAGTGGCGGGCCCGGGCCGAGGCCAAGAACCTGTCGATCCGCGACCTGATCATCGAGGTGACCGGGCGGCAGAACTTCATCGGCACCCCGGACCGGGTCGCCGGGCAGCTGAACGAGTACGTGCAGACCGGTGCCTGCGACGGGTTCATCCTGGTCTCGCACCTCACCCCGGCCGGGCTCGACGACTTCGTGGACCAGGTGGTCCCGCTGCTGCAGGAACGCGGCGTGTTCCGGACCGAATATTCCGGCACGACGCTGCGCCAGAACCTGGGGCTGTCGTGAAGTTCCTGCTGCTCAGCCTGATCACGTACATCGACCGGTCCAAGACGATCCAGCAGCGGCTGCGGGAGGTCGTCGACGCGGCCGTCCTCGGCGAGGAGCTCGGCTTCGACGGGTTCGCCGTGGGGGAGCGGCACGAGCGGCCCTTCCTGTCCTCGTCACCGCCGGTCGTGCTCAGCCACATCGCCGCCCGGACGTCGCGGATCGAGCTGTGGACCGGGGTGACCACGCTCAGCCTGCTCGACCCGGTCCGGGCCTTCGAGGACTACTCGACGCTCGACAACCTGTCCGGCGGCCGGCTGCAACTGATCATCGGCAAGGGCAACGGGGCGGCGCAGGCGCAACTGTTCCACGTCACCGTCGACGACCAGTGGGACCGGCTGCGGGAGAGCTACGACCTGTTCCGCCGGCTGTGGCGGGAGGAGAAGGTCACCTGGGAGGGGAAGTACCGGCCGTCGCTGACCGACGCCGAGACCTGGCCCCGTCCGCTGCAGAACCCGATCACCGTCTGGCACGGCAGCGCCACCAGCAAGGCGTCGGTCGACCTGGCCGCCTCCTACGGCGACCCGCTGTTCTCCGCCAACGTCACCAACCCGATCGAGCCGTACGCCGACCTGATCGACCACTACCGGGAACGGTGGGCCCACTACGGCCACGACCCGGCCGCGATCCGGATCGGGGCGGGCAGCGCCGGCTTCTACGCGGCCCGCACCTCGCAGGAGGCGATCGACGTCTACCGGCCGATCTTCGAGGCCCGGCAGGAGGCGTTCCGCAAGGTCGGCGTGCAGCCCGTCTTCACCAGCATCGAGGACGCCGTGGAACGCAGCTCGATGCTGGTCGGCAGCCCGCAGCAGATCATCGACAAGGTGCACCGGTACCACGAGCGGCTCGGGCACTCGGTCACCCATCTGAGCGCCGACACCGAGGGTCTCACCGAGAAACAGAACCGGGCCAGCCTCGAACTGTTCGCCTCCGACATCGCCCCCGTGTTACACCGACTGAAAGGGCGGTAGCCATGCCCGTACCCCTCTCGATCCTCGATCTCGCCCCGCTCGTCTCCGGCGGTGACGTGCCGGACGCCCTGCGCCGCACCCTCGACCTGGCCCGGCGGGCCGAGCAGTTCGGCTATCACCGCTACTGGGTGGCCGAGCACCATTTCACGCCGGGCGTGGCCAGTGCGCAGCCGGCGCTGCTGCTCGGGCAGATCGCCGCCGTCACCGACCACATCCGGCTCGGCTCCGGTGCCGTGCAGACCGGTTTCCAGACCGGGCTGTCCATCGTGGAGCAGTTCGGGCTGCTCGACGCCCTCTACCCGGGCCGTTTCGACCTGGGCCTGGGCCGCTCCGGGCAGGCCCGTGTCGAGAAGGCCGCGAAGGAACCGGAAGCGCCGCAGGAGGAACGCGTCGTCGACGGGCTGCTCATCCCGAAGCCGTTCTCCTGGGCGCCGATCTTCGCCTCCAAGCGGACCGCCCTGGCCAGCAGCTTCCTGACCCAGCCGGAGGCACGGCCGCTGGGCCTGAACGACGTGCTCGACCAGATCTTCGCGCTGCTCGCCGGGCCGGTCGTGGACGACGAGGGCAACGAGGTGACCGCCACCCCCGGCGCGGGCGCGGATCTCCAGGTGTGGCTGCTCGGCAGCTCCGGCGGCGAGAGCGCCCGCACCGCCGGGGCGCGGGGCCTGCCGTTCGCCGCCAACTACCACGTCGCCCCGGCGAAGGTGCTGGAGGCCGTGGAGGCCTACCGGGAGTCGTTCGTGCCGTCGGCGGCGCTCGCCGAGCCGTACGTGATGGTGTCGGCCGACGTGCTGGTGGCCGAGGACGACGCGACCGCGCGGCACCTGGCGACACCGTTCGCCGTCTGGGTCCGCAGCATCCGTACCGGGCTCGGTGCCGTCCCGTTCCCGAGCATCGAGGAGGCCGCGGCGTTCGAGTGGACCGACCAGGACCGTGCGCTCGTCGCCGACCGGGTGGCCACCCAGTTCGCCGGATCGCCGCAGACCGTCGCAGAACGGCTGGAAACTCTGCAACGCGTCACCGGCGCCGACGAACTGCTGGTCACCACCATCGCGCACGACCACGCCGACCGGGTGCGGTCCTACGAACTGCTTGCCAAGGAGTGGGATGCCTGAGCCGTACCCTATGATCGGCGGGTGCCGGGCATCGATGATCGTCTAGCCGACGCGCCGGTCGTTCCCGGCGCGCCGGCCCGGGCCGCTGTGCGAGACTCCAGTCATGGGTAGGCGGACGCCGCCGATCAGCCGTCCGATGCGGAACCTGCTGGCCGGGTATTACACGTCGCTGCTGGGCACCCAGATGACCCCGGTCGCGCTGGCGTTCGCGGTGCTGTCCAGCGGCTACGGCGTCGCCGGGCTCGGCCTGGTCCTGGGCGCCGGCCGCCTGCCGACCGTCGGGTTCGTCCTCGTCGGCGGGGTGCTGGCCGACCGCCTGCCGCGCCGGACCCTGATGCTGATCACCGACCTGAGCCGCTGCGTCAGCCAGGCGCTGCTGGCGATCTGGGTGTTCACCGGTCACGTCCCGCTGGCCGCGCTGATGATCTTCGCCGCGATCGACGGGCTGGGCAGCGCCTTCTTCCGGCCCGCCATGAGCGGCCTGATCCCGTCGCTGAACGAGCCGGCCAACCTGCAGCGGGCCAACGCGTTCGTCGGGTTCGGCCGCTCCCTGGGCAGCCTGGTCGGCCCGGCCACCGGCGGCCTGCTGGTGGCCGCCTTCTCGCCGGGTGTCGTGTTCGCCGTCGACGCCGCGTCCTACCTGATCAGTGGGCTGTTCCTGCTCGCCGTCCCGCGGGACACCGTCGCACCGCGGGCCGCGCCGGCCGGGATGATCGCCGAGCTGCGGGAGGGCTGGGTCGAGTTCCGGTCCCGGCGCTGGCTGTGGACGATCGTCGCCCAGTTCGGGCTGCTGCACCTCACCGTCCTGCCGGCCTACATGGTGCTCGGCCCGAAGATCGCCGCCGACGGTCTCGGCGGTGCCCGCGGCTGGGGTTTCATCCTCGGCGGGTTCGGGGCCGGCGCCGTCGTGGCCGGGCTGCTGATGGCCCGCGTCACCCCGCGCCGCCCGCTGCTGGTCGGCATCCTGTGCCTGTTCGGGTTCGTGCCGGCGCTGCTGACCCTCGCGCTGGGCGCGCCGTTGCCGGCCGTCATCGCCGGCGCGTTCACCGCCGGCGCCGGGATGGGCGTGTTCACCACCCTGTGGGAGACCACCCTGCAGGCCAACGTGCCACGCGAGGTGCTGTCCCGGGTCGTCGCCTACGACTGGTTCGGATCACTGGTGACACTGCCGCTCGGATATGTCATCGTCGGGTTCGCCGCCCCCATGGTCGGCGCCGCGGCCCCCCTCGTCCTCGCCGCCGGCGTCATCGTCTCGACCAGCGCCGTCATCCTCGCCCTGCCCGACGTCCGCCACCTCACCAGCGACCACGCCACGGCGTCACCGGCCGGGGAGCGCACGACGTCCTGACCCCCCCGGAGGTTCCCATGGCCCGCCGCATGATCCGGCCGCGACGCTGGTCGCCGCCCGCCCTCACCGCGCCGGCGGCCACCGGGCCGCTGCGGGTCCGGCAGCTGATCCCGACCGGCGGGCACGGACCCGAGGACGTCGTCTTCGACACCGCCGGCCGGGTGATCACCGGGCTCGCCGACGGGCGGATCGTGCGTATCGACCCGGACCGCGGCGACCGGACGGTGCTCGCCGAGACCGGCGGACGTCCCCTCGGGCTGCACGCCCGCGCCGGCGGCGGGGTGCTGGTCTGCGACCACGACCGCGGGCTGCTCGCCGTGGGCCCCGACGGGACCGTCGAGGTGCTGGTGGACACCGTGGACGGCGAGCCGCTCACCTTCGCCAGCAACGTCGTCGAGGGCCCGGACGGGACGATCTGGTTCACCACCTCGACGAGCCGGTGGAACCTTGACGACCACCTCGGCGACGTGTTCGAGCACTCCTGCACCGGCCGGCTGCTGCGCCGTGACCCGGACGGTACGGTCACCGTGCTGCTCGACGACCTGAAATTCGCCAACGGGCTGGTCCTGACACCGGACGGGTCGGCGCTGCTGATGGCCGAGACGGCCGGCTACCGGATCCGGCGTTACGGCCTCGACGGCACCGACACGGTGCTGGTGGACAATCTGCCCGGCTTCCCCGACAACCTGTCGATCGGCAGTGACGGGCTGCTCTGGGCCGGGATCGCCGCACCCCGCGACGCGCTGCTCGACCGGCTGCTGCCGCTGCCGGGGTTCCTGCGGCTGCTGGTGTGGAACCTGCCGGAGGCGGTCCGGCCCAAGGCGGTGCCGGTCGCGTGGGTGATGGCGTTCGACATGACCGGCCGGGTGGTGCACGACCTGCGGGCCGACGACGGTGGGTACGGGTTCGTGACGTCGGCGGCCGAACACGACGGTGTGCTGGTGGCCGGGAGCCTGACCCGGGACGAGATCGCCGTGGTCAGCGTCGCCTGAGCGCAGGCTTATCTCGTACAAAAGAGTGATTTATCGGGTTTGGAGAATCTCCTCGCGGATCCGGCGATCACCATCGTCGGATGGAGATTCGGCAGCTCAGCTACGTCGAGGCGGTCGCTCGCTACGGCGGCTTCACCCGCGCCGCCGGTCGCCTGCACGTCGCCCAGTCGGCGGTGTCCGCGCAGGTCCGGGCGCTGGAGATCGAGCTCGGCGTGACCCTGTTCGCGCGGACCACCCGCAAGGTGGCGCTGACGCCGGCGGGGGAGATGTTCGTGGCCCGGGCTCGCCGCGTGCTGGCCGAACTGGACGGCGCCCGCGGTGAGATGGCCGAGATCACCGCCGTCGTCAGCGGCCGGGTCACGCTCGGCGCCACCGCCGGCCTCGGCCCCTACGACCTGGCCGCCGCGCTGGCCTCGTTCCGGGACCGGCATCCGGGCATCGCGGTCCGGCTGCGCTCGGGCCGGGTCACCGGGCTGCTCGGCGCGTGCGACACCGGCGAGCTGGACCTGGTCGTCGGGCCGGTGCACGCCGACCTGCCGCCCCGCTTCGACGCGGTCCCGCTCGCCGACGAGCAGCTGCTGCTGGCCCTGCCGCCCGGCCACGCGGCGGCCCGCGGCGGCCGGCTCACCCTCGGGGACGTCAGCGACGAGCCGTTCGTGAGCATGCCACCCGGCAGCGGGTTGCGCTGGATCCTGGAGGACGCGGCCCGGTCGGCGGGCTTCCTGCCGCGGGTGCACTTCGAGACGCACAGCCTGGACGGGGTCCGCGAGCTGGTCGCCGCCGGCCTCGGGGTGGGACTGCTGTCACGGACGGTGGCCGACGCCCCGCACGGCCCGCCGATCGCGGTCCGTCACCTGCATCCGCCGCCGGCGAGCCCGCCGATCGGGGTGATGCGGCAGCGGGACCGGATCCTGAGTCCCGCCGCCCAGTCGATGCGTCACCACCTGGTCGAGGCTGCCGGCCGTGACCTGCGGGAACACCCGCAGCCACAGGACGACACCCTTCAGGAAACCCTGCGGTAGGCGGTGAAGTCGGTCCGCTTGCGCAGCACGAAACCGATCGACTCGTACAGCCGGATCGCGTTCACGTTGCCGGCCGACGTGTGCAGGAACGGTGTCTCGCCCCGCTCCCGGATCCCCGCCGCGACCGCCCGGATCAGGTGGGTGGCCAGGCCCTTGCGCCGGTGGGCCGGATCGGTGCAGACCGCACTGATCTCGGTCCACCCGCTCGGGTGCAGCCGCTCGCCGGCCATCGCGATCAGCCGGCCGTCCACCCCGCGCAGCCCCAGGTAGACGCCGAGCTCCACGGTGCGGCGGCGGAACGGGCCGGGCTGGGTCCGGTCGATCAGGTCGAGGATCTCGGGGACGTCGGCGGCGCCCAGCCGGACCGCGTCCGGGGCCGGCGCCGACCGCAGCGACACGTCGACGAGCTGCACACCGGCCACACTGCCGTCGACCTGCCAGCCCGGATGGGCGGTAGCGCCCGCCCCGGCGATCGTCACCGCGGCACCCGGCTCGACCAGATGCCTCAGGTCGTCCCAGGCCCGCGGGTCGGCCGGGTCGGCCAGGGCGTGGAACGGGGCGACGTCACCGTCGTACCGTGCGGCCTGGCCGTGCACCACCGCGAACCTCGCATGCGCGCCGGCCAGCGAGCTCCAGGCCGGGTTGTCCAGGACCGCGGCCGGGGCGAGCGCGCGGGTCACTTGCCCTCGATCGGCAGGCCCGGCGGGTTGACCTCGGCCTTGGTGACACCCTCGTTGGTGAGGTTCCAGCGCTCCAGGATCTTGGCGTAGTCACCGGAGGCGATCAGCTTGTCCAGCGCCGCGGCGTACGCCTTGACCAGGCCGTTGTCCTTCTTGGTGGTGAGTGCGATCAGGCCCTGCAGGTCCTTGCCGGCGCCGGAGTAGGTGCCGACGATCTCGGTCTGACCGGTGGTCGCGACGTGGTAGGCGGCCGACGGGCTCGGGCCGAGGTGGATGTCGATCTGCCCGGAGCCGAGCGCCAGGTAGACGGCCTGGTTGGTCTGGTAGTACTTGATCTCGACCGCGGGCAGGCCCTGCTTCTTCACCTCTTCGGCCCACTCGACCAGGATCTTCTCCTGGTTGGTGCCGGAGCTGACCGACACCTTCTTGCCGGCGATGTCCTTCGGCTCGGTGATCTTCAGGCCGGAACCCTTCTTGGCCAGCCAGGCCAGGTTGTCCAGGCGGTAGGTGACGAAGTCGTACTTGAGCTTGCGCTCCTCGGTGACGGTGATGTTCGACGCGCCGAGCTGGAACTTCCCGCTGTCCAGGCCGATGAACAGGTTCTCCCAGGAGGTGTTCTCCAGGACCGGTTCCAGGCCCAGCGTGCTCGCGATGGCCACGGCGATGTCCGGTTCGTTGCCGATCAGCGTCTTGTTGTCGGTGGCGGCGAAGGCGAGCGGCGGGAAGCCGGAACCGGCCGCGCCGACCCCGATGACCAGCTTCCCGGACGCCTTCACGTCGGCGGGCAGCAGTGCGGCCGCCGCCTCGTCCTTCGCCGGCCGGATCCGGTTCTGCTCCGGGCCGAGGTTCAGGCCGGGCGCGGTGGAGGCTCCCGGCGCGGCCGCCGCGGCGACCGGCGCCTTCTCCTCGGGCGCGGCGCAGGCGGTCAGGCTCAGCGTCACGGCCGTCAACGCCAAGATCCATTTGGTACGCATCAAATCTCCTGTTTCCACGGAAGAGGCGGTGTGTCAGACCAGGACCTTGGACAGGAAGGCCCTGGTGCGTTCGTGGCGGGGGTTGTCGAGCACCTCGGCGGGGGTGCCCTGCTCGACGATCCGGCCCTCGTCCATGAAGACGACCGTGTCGGCGACCTCCCGGGCGAAGCCGATCTCGTGCGTCACCACGATCATCGTGGTCCCGCTGGCGGCCAGGTCGCGGAGCACGTCGAGCACTTCGCCGACCAGCTCCGGGTCGAGTGCGGAGGTCGGCTCGTCGAAGAGGATCAGCTTCGGCTCCAGCGCCAGGGCGCGGGCGATGGCCACGCGCTGCTGCTGGCCACCGGACAGCTGGCGGGGGTAGGCGCCGGCACGGTCCCAGAGATCCACCAGTGCCAGCAGTTCGTGGGCTTTCTCGTACGCCTGGCTGCTGGTTCTCCGTAGTGCCGAGATCTGTGCCTCGGCGACGTTCTGCAGAGCCGTCAGGTGTGGGAAGAGGTTGAAGTTCTGGAAGACGAAGCCGATCGTGGCGCGCTGCCGGAGGATCTGCCGCTCGCTGAGCTCGTACAGCCGGTTGCCGTTCTGCCGGTAGCCGATCAGCTCGCCGTCGACCCGGACCGTGCCGCGGTCGACCTTCTCCAGGTGGTTGATGCTGCGCAGCAGAGTGGACTTGCCGGAGCCGGACGGACCGAGGATCACGGTGACCGTGCCGGCCTCCGCGGTCAGCGAGACGCCCCGCAGTACGTGTGCCCTGCCGAACGACTTGTGCACGTCGGTGATCTCGATCATCGGCCGATCGCCGCCTTCAGCTTCTGGAACGGGGTGGGCGGCAGATTGCGGACCGCGCCGCGGGCGAAGTGGCGTTCGGTGTAGTACTGCAGGATCGACAGCAGCGCGGTGAGGATCACGTACCAGACCGTCGCGACCATCAGCAGCGGCACGACCCGCCCGTTGCGGCCGTAGATCACCTGCACCTGGTAGAAGAGCTCGCCGATCGCCAGGATGTACACGATGGACGTGCTCTTGAGGAGGTTGACCAGCAGGTTCGCGGCGTTGGGCAGGATCGCGCGCATCGCCTGCGGCAGCACGATGCGGTAGAACTGCCGCCACTTCGGGATGCCCAGGGCGGCCGCGGCCTCGTGCTGGCCGTGGTCGACCGAGAGCAGCCCGGCGCGGATGATCTCCCCGGCGAAGGCGGCCTCGTGCAGGGCCAGGCCGAGCAGCGCGGCGCCGAACGTGCTGATCAGGCTGACCGTCGGGAAGGAGACGCCCGGCCCGAACGGGATGCCGATCTGCAGACTGTCGTAGAGGTAGCCGAGGTTCGCCCAGAACAGCAGCTGCACCAGCAGCGGCACCGACCGGAACACCCAGATATAGGCCCAGCTGACCGTGGACAGCACCGGGTTGGGCGACAGGCGCATCGCGGCCAGCGGGATGCCGCCGAGGAAGCCGAGGACCGCGCCGCCGAGGGTGAGCAGCAGGGTCATGCCGAGCGCCTCGACGACCGACTCCTCCAGGAAGTAGCCGGCGAACGTCGCCCAGTCCCAGCCGGGGTTGGTGACGAGCCCGTGCACGAACTGCGCCAGCAGCACCAGCACCAGGGCGGTCCCGGCCCAGCGCCAGGGGTGCCGGGCCGGGACGACGACCAGGTCGTCGATGGTTTCCTCCCGCCGTTGCGGGGTCAGGACGGTCATGCCGGAAACGCTAGGCAGCCGACCCGATAGCCCACAATGCCTATCAGGAATATATGTTTAAAGACATCGTTGCGTTTGTTACGGCTATTGCCTCTAACCCCATAGATGCGATAGGAATAGCGGGCATTCGTCGGGCAGCCCTGCCAGGAGATTCCGTGACCACCACCCTCGCTCCCGCGCCGCCGTCCGCACCACCGGCGGCGAAGACGGCGCTCGCGCCCGGCGGCGGCCTGCGCCGCCGCCTCGCGCTGCGGCTGCTCGCGCTCGCCGTGCTCTACCTGCTGTGGGAGGTGACGGCACGGGTGATGAACAACCCGACCTTCATCCCCGCACCCGGCGCGGTCTGGGACCAGCTGATCAAGACCTCGACCACCCACGACGGGGTACGGGGATACAGCGGCCACCTCCTGATCGAGCACCTCGGCGTCTCGCTGCGGCGGATCGTCATCGGCTCGGCCATCGGTGTCGCCGGTGGCCTGCTCATCGGCGTGCTCCTCGGCACGGTGAGCTGGCTGCGCGTGGTCGCCGAGCCGGTCGTCACGTTCGTCCGGGCGCTGCCGCCGCTCGCCTACTTCAGCCTGTTCATCATCTGGTTCGGCATCGACGAGACCCCGAAGCTGTGGCTGCTCTCGATCGCCGCGCTGCCCCCGGTCGCGGTCGCCACCGCCGCCGCCGTCCACAACGCACCGACCGGTCTCGTCGAGGCGGCCCGGGCCCTGGGCGCCGGCCGCTGGCAGAGCATCCGCGACGTGGTGCTGCCGCACGCGCTGCCGGAGATCTTCACCGGCGTCCGGCTCGCCGTCGGCGTCGCCTACTCCTCGGTCGTCGCCGCCGAGACCATCAACGGCGTGCCCGGCATCGGCGGCATGATCCGCGACGCCCAGCGCTACTCCCAGACCGACGTGGTCGTCCTCGGCCTGTTCGCCATCGGCCTCTCCGGCCTGCTCATCGACGCCCTGTTGCGGGTCAGCGAAGACAAGCTGATCCCGTGGCGCGGCCGTATCTAAGGAATCGAAGTTGAAGAAGCTCGTCGCCCTTTTGTCCGTCGCGTTCCTCGCCGCCTGCGGCAACGGCGCCGCCAGCGGTGGCGCGAACCCGGAGGAGAAGTCGATCCGGATCGCCTACCAGGCGTTCCCGTCCGGTGACCTGATCGTCAAGAACCAGGGCCTGCTGGAGAAGGCGCTGCCCGACTACAAGATCACCTGGACCAAGTTCGACTCCGGCGCCAGCATCAACACCGCCTTCGTCGCCGGCAGCCTCGACATCGCGGCGATCGGCTCCAGCCCGGTGGCCCGCGGCCTGTCCGCCCCGCTCAACATCCCCTACCAGGTCGCCTTCGTCCTCGACGTGGCCGGCGACAACGAGGCCCTGGTCGCCCGCAACGAGTCCGGTGTCACCGACGTCGCCTCGCTGCGCGGGAAGAAGGTCGCCACCCCGTTCGCCTCGACCGCCCACTACAGCCTGCTGGCCGCCCTGGAGAAGGCCGGACTCAAGGAGTCCGACCTGACCATCGTGGACCTGGAGCCGCAGGACATCCTCGCCGCCTGGACCCGGGGCGACATCGACGCCGCCTACAGCTGGCTGCCGTCGCTGGACGAGCTGAAGAAGACCGGCAAGGTCCTGATCACCAGCCGGGAACTGGCCGCCGGTGGCAAGCCCACCCTCGACCTCGGCGTCGTCTCCACCGCCTTCGCCACCGCCCATCCGGAGGCCGTCGACGCGTGGCGCAAGGCCGAGGCCCAGGCCCTGACCGTCATCGCCACCGACCCGGACGCCGCGGGCAAGGCCGTCGGCGCCGAGCTCAACCTCTCCGCCGACGACGCCAAGGCCCAGCTGTCGCAGGGCGTCTTCCTCAAGCCGGCCGACCTGTCGTCGCCGGAGTGGCTCGGCACCGAGGGCGCGCCCGGCAAGCTCGCCGACAACCTGGTCAGCGCGGCCGAGTTCCTCAAGTCCCAGCAGAAGATCGACGCCGTGCCGGCGCTGGCCGACGTGCAGAAGGCGATCTACGTCAAGGGGCTGCCCGGTGTCCTCAGCTGAGGCCGACGCCATCACGGTCGAGGCGGTCACGCACTCCTACGGTGACGTGACCGCCCTCGGGCCGATCGACCTGACCGTGCCGCAGGGCGAGTTCCTCGTCCTGGTCGGCGCGTCCGGCTGCGGCAAGAGCACCCTGCTGCGACTGATCGCCGGCTTCGAACAGCCCACCGCCGGGACCGTGCGCACCGCCGGACAGCCACCGGTCCCGGGCCGCGGCGCCGGACTGGTCTTCCAGCAGCCGCGGCTGTTCCCCTGGAAGACCGTCGGCGGCAACGTCGCCCTCGCCCTCAAATACGCCGGCCAGACCGTCACCCCGGCCAAGGTCGACGAATTGCTGGCCCGGGTCGGCCTGCACGACGTGGCCCAGCGCCGCGTCTGGCAGATCTCCGGCGGACAGCAGCAGCGGGTCGCCATCGCCCGGGCCCTCGCCGTGGACAACCCCCTGCTGCTGCTCGACGAACCGTTCGCCGCCCTGGACGCGCTCACCCGCGAGAAACTCCAGGACGACCTGCGGCAGGTCAGCGCCTCGACCGGGCGGACCAGCGTCTTCGTCACGCACAGCGTCGACGAGGCGGTGTTCCTCGGCAGCCGCGTCGTGGTGCTCACGCCCCGGCCCGGCACGGTCGCGCTCGACCTGAGGATCGACCTGCCGCGCACCGGCATCGCCGCCGACGAACTCCGGGGCCTGCCCGAGTTCGCCGCGCTGCGCGCCGAGGTCGGCCACGCCATCCGCGACCGCGTGACCGTCTGACCCGCCCACCGGACTGATTCACCCATCGAACCGGGCCGCACCGTCCGCGGCCCGGTTCACACCTTCTTGACGAGCACCTTCTTACCGGAGGCCTTCACCGTGTAGGCGACCGTCTTCTTGGTCCACGGGTTGGTGGCCCAGACCCGTACGCCGGAGGTCACGTTCTTGACCTTGACCACCTCGATGCCGCCGTTGAGGTAGTTGGTCTCCGCCGCGTCGTTCCGGACCAGCTTGCGCAGCGTCGCCACCTTCACCTTGGCGCCCTTGAACGCCCGTCGTGTGTCGGCCGCGCCGCTCACCGCCGCGTTGCGCACCAGCCCGGCCATGTCGAGGTAGGCGATCCCCTTGGTCATCGTCGCGGAGTCGATCGTCTCGCCGGCCGCCGGCAGGGTGACCGTCTGCGGGCCGTAGCCGTAGTCGACCGAGGTCGACAACGACATGTCCTCCTCCTTGAGTGCGGTCGTCGCGGACCGCAGCACCGACGAGGCGTCGGCGTGCAACGTCACCGTGCCCATCGTCGAGTCGGTGAACACCAGGTCGGTCGAGCCGTCGTCGTGCACCGTCTTCGTGCCGGCGCTGATCGACGAGGCCACCAGCTGCAGCGGTGTCGGGCCGTCGTGCTCCAGGGTCAGCTCGGCGTCCGCGGTGAACACGAATCCCACCGACGAGCGGCCCATCATCTTCAGCGCCGCCCTGGTCCGGCTGTCGTCACCGGCCGACGCGTAGGTGCCGCTGCCCTCGGCCAGGAAGACCTTCGACTCGCCCTGCCCGTCGACGGCGAACGCGGCCGACAGCAGACCGTGCTCGGTGTCCGTGGTGGTCGTCTGCCAGCCCGACGCGGTCGTGCCGCCCAGGTCGACGCTCAGATCG
The DNA here is from genome assembly GCF_042650585.1 of Actinoplanes subglobosus. NCBI lineage: Bacteria > Bacillati > Actinomycetota > Actinomycetes > Micromonosporales > Micromonosporaceae > Actinoplanes > Actinoplanes subglobosus. The sequence continues at coordinate 178,431 of NZ_JBHSBL010000026.1, read as the reverse complement.
AGGTCCGAGGTCCAGCCCTGTGCGGCGGCGGTCTCGGTGGCGACCTCCACCGCGGCCACCGCCGCCTTCATCCCGGCCGTGGTCAGATCGGTGGTGGTGTCGGCGGCGAACGCGGCCGACGGCGCGACGAGCAGGGACGCGGCGACCGTGGCGGACGCGAGCAGGATCGCCGGGCGAGACAGAACGGACATTCGGATGACCTCGGAAGATAGGGGGGTGGGGCGCCGCTAGGATCGGCCGCCGGGTGGCCGGGATGAGGCGTTCCGGGCGGGCATCTCGCGACCGGGCCGGTGATCGACCGTCCGGTGTGGACCATCGAGATCGGCGGCGTATGCTCTGCGCCAACCGCGAAGCCAACCGCGAAGGCCGCCGACGGGAGCCGTGACCATGACCGACAGTGACGCCGCCGCCAAACTCGACACCTCCGTGCCGCACTCGGCACGGGTGTGGAACTACTGGCTGGGCGGCAAGGACAACTTTCCGGTCGACCGGGCGGTGGGCGACGACTTCGCCGGCCTCTACCCGGACATCACCGTCGTGGCCCGCCACTCCCGGGCGTTCCTGAAGCGGGCTGTCACCTTTCTGGTGAAAGAGGCCGGCATCCGGCAGTTCCTCGACATCGGCACGGGCATGCCGACCGCGGAGAACACCCACCAGGTGGCGCAGGCCGCGGCCGCCGAAACGAAGATCGTCTACGTCGACAACGACCCGCTCGTCCTGGTGCACGCGCGGGCGCTGCTGACCAGCACGCCCGAGGGCCGCACCGACTACGTCGACGCCAACCTGCACGAGCCGGCGAAGATCCTCGAGGCCGCGAGCGCGACCCTCGACCTGGAGCAGCCGGTCGGCCTCATCCTGATGAACATCCTCGGCCACGTGCCCGACATCGACCAGGCGATCGCGATCGTCCGGGAGCTGATGGCGGCCCTGCCGTCGGGCAGCTACTTCCTCACCGCCGACGGCACCAACGTGATCGACGGCCCGGCGTTCGAGGAGGCGATCGGCGTGTGGAACGCGAACGCGCCCCTCAGCTACCACCTGCGCCACCCCGACGAGATCGCCCGCTTCCTCGACGGCCTCGAGGTCCTCGAGCCGGGCCTGGTCCCGTGCTCACGGTGGCGCCCGGCCCCGGACGCCGCCGGCGAGGACCTGCGCGAGGTCGACGAGTACGGCGCGGTCGCCCGCAAGCCGTAACGCCTAGGCGGGTTGCCGCCGGAAGAAACGGGACTCCAGGTCGGCGGCCGGCACCGGCCGGGCGAAGTGGTATCCCTGCGCGGTGTCACAGCCGAGCCCGACGAGGGCGGCGGCTGTCGGGACGTCCTCGACGCCCTCGGCGACGACGGTCAGGTTCAGGTTGTGGGCCAGGTCGACGGCGGAGGCGACGAGGGCGTGACTGGACGAGTCGGCGACCATGTCGGCGACGAACGAGCGGTCGATCTTGAGTTCGTCGACGGGCAGCAGCTTGAGGTACGTCAGCGATGAGTAACCGGTGCCGAAGTCGTCGATGGACGTCTTGACGCCCAGGGCACGGATGCACCGCAGCGCGTCGATCGTGGTCGTCGGGTCGGAGAGCACAGTGTGCTCGGTGATCTCGATGCACAGCAGCTCACCGGGCACCCCGGTCGACTCCAGCAGCGCCGCGAGCCGGCCGGGGAACGTCTCGTCGAGCAGGCTGCGGGTCGAGACGTTCACCGCCACCGGCACCCGGTGACCCGCGTCGAGCCAGGCGCGGGCCTGCTCCAGGGCGATGGTGAGGACCCGTTCGGTGAACGGGTGGATCAGGCTTGTCGTCTCCAGGACCGGCACGAACTGGCCGGGCGGCACCGGCCCGCGGGTCGGGTGGTGCCAGCGGGCGAGCGCCTCCACACCGGCCAGCGACCCGTCCGACAGGGCGATCTTCGGCTGGTAGTGCAGGGTGAACTGGGACGCGTCGGTGAGACCGCGCCGCAGGTCACCGAGGAGCGTCAACCGGTCGGCGCTGTCCTGCGCGGTGTTGCCGCTGAACCGGCGGAAACTGTCGTGCTGCTCCTTGGCGTCGTGCATGGCGCTGTCGGCGTGACCGAGCAGGGTGCTGACGTCGTCGTCGGCCGCGGCGGTCGCCGCCCCGATGCTGATCTCCAGGTCGACGGTGATGTCGTCGAGGTGGAAGGGCTCGTCGAACTTCTCCCGCAGCCGGGCCGCGACACAGTCGGCCCGGTTCGGGTCCAGGTCCTGCAACAGGATCGCGAACTCGTCGCCGCCGGTCCGGGCCACCATGTCGGTGTCACGGACCACCGCCGACAGCCGCCATCCGGCCTCGGCGAGCAGCCGGTCACCGATGTGCGGGCCGAGCTGGTCGTTGACGTGCCGGAACCCGTTGATGTTGACGGTCAGCACGGTGACACCCGGAGCGGTACGGGCCGGCCGTGCCGCGTTCAGCGTCCGGTGCAGCTGCGCGGTGAACGCCGCCCGGTTGGGCAGCCCGGTGAGCAGGTCGGTGGCGGCCATCGACTCGACCTGCCGCCGGTGGGCCCGAGTGTGCCAGCCGAACAGGGCCAGCACCAGCAGGCTCAGCGCGAACGTGACGATGCTGCCCCACAGCAGCCGGTGCGAGTCCTGCCGGGCGGTCGCCTGATTGAGGTCGTACCGCTGCTGGTAGCGGTCCCGCAACTGGAGCAGCCGGTCGGTGTTGCGCTGGTGACTGGGCTCGATGACCTCGTCCAGGGCGACGACGGCCTTCACCGTCTCACCGCGGTCGAGCATCGTCAGGAACCAGATGATGTCCTGCCGCAGGTTGATCTGCCGCTGGGCGATCGTGCCGGCCTCGGCCGCGTCGCCGCTGTCCGGCGCCGCCGAGACGATCTCCAGGGTGGCCCGGTACGCCTGGTCGTCGACGTCCAGCACACGCCTGCGCTCCGGTCCCGACGGGTTGTCGGCGGTCGCCTGGATCAGCGACATCTCGTGCGCCGACAGGTAGGCGGCCTGCTGGTAGGCGGCGACCCGGTCACCGTCGCGGAGGATGTCCTCGACGATGCCGGCGTGCCGCTGACTGTCCACCAGCGAGTACCCGGACAGCAGCGCCAGCGACCCGACCATCGCGCCGATCACCCAGCGCCGGGTCCGCCGCAGGCCGCCCATCATCCGGCGACCACCCGGTCACGACCCGCGCGCTTGGCGTCGTAGAGCGCCTCGTCGGCGAGTTTCTGCAGCTGCTCGGGGTCGCCGTTGGTCAGCGGGGTGCCGGAGGTGACGCCGACGCTGACGGTGACGATGCCGTTGTGAGCCAGCGCGTGCGGCTCGGCGAGACGCGACACCGCACGGCAGGCACGTTCGGCCACGATGTACGCATTCTCCGCCGACGCTCCCGGCATGACGATGCAGAACTCCTCACCGCCGTACCGGGCCACCAGATCGGTGTTGCGGACACTGGTGCGCAGCGCCTCGGCGACCAGGCGCAGGCACTCGTCGCCGCCCTGATGGCCGTAGTGGTCGTTGTACTTCTTGAAATTGTCGATGTCGATCATGGCGACGCCGACCGGCTCCCCGGACCGCAGCGAGCGCATCCACGTCTCCTGGAGGAACCCGGTCAGCTTGCGCCGGTTCGGCAGCCCGGTCAGCGGGTCGGTGACGGTGAGCAGTTCCAGGCGGTGGTTGGCCTCGGCCAGTTCCTCGGTACGCTCCGCGACCGCCTGCTCCAGCGAGGCGTAGACCTGCGCGTTCTCCAGCGAGACGGTGAGCTGGCCGGCGATCAGCAGGACCGCGTCCAGCCGCCCGGCCGAGAACGCCCGCCGGCTGAGCCGGTTCTCCAGGATCAGGACGGCACGCGGCTGCCCGTGCCCGATCACCGGCACCACCAGCAGCGAGCAGTGCTCCAGTCCGGCCAGATACGGATCGCGCCCGACCCGGTCGTCCAGCGACACGTCGTCGACCAGCATCGGCTCGCGGGTGCGTTCGGCGTACCGGATCGCGGTCAGTGGCACCAGGCCCCGCTCCGCGGCCTCCTCGGCGCCGAGGGCCGGCCGGTCGCCGTCACCGGGCAGCACCCAGCGGTTGTCCCGGTCGTCGCGCAGCACCACGTGCACCGCGGTCGCGCCGGTCATCGCGCCGAGCACCTGCTGCACCCGCACCCGAAGCCGGTCCACACTGGTCTCCGAGCTCAGCGCCCGGGCCGCCTCCAGCACCGCCATCAGGTCGATGACCTCGGTCGACAGGTTGATGCTGTGCGCGCCGCCGATGGTGGCCGGCCGGGCCGCGGCGGGGGAGCCGAGGGCCGAGCCGAGCGCCGGGTAGGCCCGCTTCATGGCGTGCACCTTCGCGGCCGCTCCCCACCGGGCGTACCCGGTCAGCGCCTCGGCCAGCAGCCGTGCACCGACGTGCTCCAGGCCGTTGTCCAGGTAGAACCGGGCCGCCAGCTCGGTGATCAGCGGCGTGTGCCAGGACCGGCCGGCGGTCTCGGCATCCGAGATCGCCTCGTCGTAGGCGACGGCCGCGGCCGCGAAGTCGCCGTGCGCGGCGGCCCGGGTGGCCTCGGCGAGCCGGTGCAGATGCCGGAAGTTGCCCGGCTGGCCGGCGGCGCGCTCGGCCAGGAAGTCCCGGCTGCGGTCGAGCCCGGCCAGGGCCTCGTCCCGGTCGGCGCCCTCCGACGTGCGGGCGGTCACCGCCGCGGCCAGGACGGCGAGCAGGTGCACCGGAGCGTTCAGATAGACGCCGGGCACCGACGGGATCAGCCGCAGCGCCGCCGCACTCGACCGGACCAGCGCCTCGTCGTCACCGGAGATCGCCGCCAGCAGCGCCCGCATCGCGCTGAAGAACGCCGCCGCCGCGTCGTTGCCGTCCAGCGTGTCCAGGAAGGATTCGTTGAACTCGCCGGTGCCCTGGAGCGCCCCCACCAGCATCTCCGCGGTGGTGAACATGGCCGTGTCGTGGCCGGCGCCGATCCGTTCACCGAACGCCTCGGCCGCCCGCGCCTCCCGGCTGAACGGCTCCAGATCCGGCGAACAGTCCAGCATCTGCGGCACCGACGTGTAGTAGGTGTAGAACGCGTTGCGCAGGTCGCCGCCGCGCAGCAGGCCGTCGCGGGCCTCGTGGGCCATCCGGACGGCGTTCTCCAGCGGCTCGAACCACGGCATCGTCGCCAGCGCGTGCAGGAACTTGACCTGCGACGTCTCCGGCTCGTAGCCGTGTTTCAACCCGGTCGCCAGCACGTGCGACGCTGCCTGGTACGCGGCCGCGTGATCACCCGAGCCGGCGATCGTCACGACACCGATGTTGCCGAGCGTTCCGGTCAGCGCCGCGCACACGCCGTGCCCCGCCCACAGTTCGCCGGCCTGCGCCACCAGCCACGCCATCGTCATCCGGTCGGCGAAGAACGCGGCCGGGGACAGCCGGTTGATGACGTGGGCGGCCGCCAGCACCCGGGGGTCGGTGATCTCGGGACGGTCGGTGCCGCCGCCGGTGGACATCAGCCAGCCGTAGAACGTGGCCATCCCGGCGCCGATGCGCGGACCCATCTCGGCCGGGCCGTCCGGCACGTCGATGCCGAGCGCGGTCAGCGTGCCCAGGCCCAGTTCCAGGGCCTCGGCGAGCATCCGGCGGTTGGTCAGGGTGCCGAGCTGCTCGGCCACCGGGCCGGCCAGCCACACCGGGTCGTGCCCGGCCGCGGCCAGATCGGCGAAGACCCGGTCGGCGTCGTCGAAACGGCCCAGCCCGCACAGCGCCGCGTGCCAGGCGGCTCGGGTCTCGGCGTACCCCTCGTCGGTCTCGTCGAGAAGACGCAGCGCGACCGCCAGATGGGCCTCGCTCGTCGCATGGTTGGCGACCAGCCGGGCCGTCGCGGCGGCCCGGCGCAGCAGTGCCGCGGCGGCCCGGCGCTCACCCGGCTCGGCCGCGCCCGGAACCAGCAGCACGTCCGCCGCGGCCAGATAGAGCGGCGCCGCCTCCGGGGCCGGCGCCAGCCGCCGGGCCAGCGACAGGCTGATCCGGGCCAGCTCGCCGCCGGTCAACCGGCCGTACGCGGCCTGCTGCACCAGGTCGTGCCGGAACCGGGCCGCCGTCGCGTCGACGACGACCAGCCCGTCGGCGACGGCCGCGGTCAGCGGCGCGCCGAGCAGATCGAGCGGCACCTCGCCGCCCAGGCACGCCATCATGTCGATCGCCCCGCGGGTGTCCGCCGGCAGGGCATCGATCCGGGCGGTGAGCAGCGCCACCACGTCGCCGTGACCGGCGAAGTCGCGGACCGCCGCCGCGTCCCAGCGCCAGCCGCCGCCGTCCGGCACCAGCACACCCTCCCGGCGCAGCGCGTTCAGCAGCTCGACGGTGTCGAACGGATTGCCCCGGGTACGGTCGGCGAGCACCTCCGCCAGCCGTTCCGCCTCCGGCAGCCGCAGCATCTCGGCGATCAGCACACCCAGGTCGCGGACACTCAGGTTGTCCAGGCGCACCTCACCGGCGTCGCCGCGTTCCCGGTGCAGACGGGCCAGCACCGCGGTCAGCGGATGCGCCTCGTCCACCTCCTCCTCGCGGTAGGCGCCCAGCACCAGCAGCCCCGGCACGTCCGGGCTGTCCAGCACGTCGTCGAGGAAGCTGAACGCGGCACCGGTCGCCCACTGCAGGTCGTCGAGGAAGAACACCAGCGGGGCGCCGTCGGCCACCGTGCGCAGCAGGATCAGCCCGGCCCTGCGCAGCCGGGCCAGGAAGGAACGCGGATCGTCGCTGGGTTCCGGCGCCACGTCCAGCAGCGCCTGGAACGACGGCATCGACGCCGCGATCAGCCCGGCGTCGGCTCCCAGCGCCGCCCGCAGCCGGGACCGCAGGCCGGCGACGACGTCCTCCGGCTCGGCGAGCAGCTGGTCACCGAGCCGGTCGAACGCCTCCCGGACCGCGCCGCCACCGGCGTCGTGGTGGAACTGGTCGAACTTGCCGGCCACGAACCGGCCACCGGCCGCCGCGATCTCCGGGCGCAGCCGGTCCACCAGGGCGGTCTTGCCGACCCCGGGTGGGCCGGTGATCAGCGCGAGCGCGCTGCGGTCGCTCACCTCGGAGAGCAGGGCCCGCAGTGCGGCGAGCGGTGCCTCCCGCCCGATCAGCCGGGCCGGCGGGGAGAGCCGCATCGGGAAGTCACGCTCGCCGAGCACCGTCAACCGGCCCGCGCGCAGCTGCGTCAGATCGTGGGCGAGGCCCTCGCCGCTCTGGTAGCGCTGGTCCGGTTCCTTGCTCAGCAGCCGCTGGATGATGTCCGACAGCAATGCCGGGACCTGAGGATTCACCTCCGAGGCGGGGACCGGCACCTTCGCCAGGTGATCGTGGACGAGGCCGAGCGGATCGCGGTCCCGGCCGAACGGCGGCTGCCCGGTCGCCAGCTCGTAGAGGGTGGCGCCCAGCGAGTACAGATCGCTGCGGTGATCCACCGGGCGGCCGGTGCGGCCGGTCTGCTCCGGCGCCAGATAGGGCAGGGTCCCGACCAGGCCGTCACCGCCGGTCGACCCGGGCAGCGAGGCCAGCTCGAAGTCGATCAGGGTAGGCCGGTTCGCCCGGTCGACGAGCACGTTCGCCGGGCTGACATCCCGGTGCACGACACCGCGCCGGTGGATCCCGGCGAGAACCTCGGCCAGGCCCAGCCCGAGGTCCAGGAGGGCGTCGCTCACCCAGGGCGATGCAAGATCGGCAAGGGTACGGGACTCCGCATCCACGAGATCGAGAGTAGTGCTCCCGCCCGTGACCAGGGCCGGCGTCCCGGGAACGGACTCCAGGCGCCGCAGCACTGCCATCTCGTTGCGCAACCGTTCGGCCGCTCCGGGCCCGAGTGGCTGTTTACGGACGACCCACGTGCCGTCCGCCAGCCGGATGCGGCTGACCCGGGTGCGGTCACTGTCGTACAACAGCTCTTCGGCGCGCTCTGCAGTCACGGGCTGCCATTCGGCCCACCCCCGGCCACTATGAGACTTGCAACTCCCCTGCCACCGAGCGCCGCGACGAGTCCCCGGCGGGCCGTCCCCGGGCCCGGTGATCGGGCGTGACACGTCCCCGTGCGCGTCACGCCCTGGTCCGGCCATCCCCCACCGTCCGGGGGATGGCCGGATGTCTCAGCGGGTGATCGACCACCAGACGGTCGTGTCCGGCGGCAGGATCACGTTGTCGGCGGTGCCGTCGAGCGGGCCGCTGGCCAGCAGGATCTCGCCGGGACGGCCGATCGCGACCGGCTCGGTGCCCATGTTGACCGTGCACCGGAACACCGGGGCGCCGGTGACCTCGCGCTCGAAGGCGAGAACGCCGGCCGGGGCCTGGACCCAGCCGAGGTTGTCGGTCGGGGCCATCGCCGGGTTGTCGCGGCGGATCGCCAGGGCCGAGCGGTACAGCTCCAGCGTCGAGCCGGCCACACCGTCCTGGGCGGCGACGCTGAGCCGCGCCCACGACGCGGGCTGGGGGAGCCAGCTGTCGCCACCGTCCGGGCCGAAACCGTAGGGTGCCTCGGCGCCGCTCCACGGGATCGGGACCCGGCAGCCGTCGCGGTAGCCGTCCTGACCGGCCGCCCGGTGGAAGGCCGGATCCTGGCGGGCCTCCGGCGGCAGGTCGATGACCTCGGGCAGGCCGAGCTCCTCGCCCTGGTAGACGTAGGCCGAACCGGGCAGCGCCAGCATCAGCGCGGACGCGGCGCGGCCCCGGCGCAGACCGGCCTCGTCGTCGACCTCGGCGGGCTTGCGGCCGGCGGCCTCGCCGTCGATCTTCTGCATCAGGCGGGTGGTGTGCCGGACCACGTCGTGGTTCGACAGCGTCCACGTGGTCGGGGCGCCGACCTCGCGCATCGCGGCCAGCGACTCGTCGATCATCTCGTGCTGCTCGTGCACGTTCCACGCGGTGCCGAGGTAGCTGAAGTTGAACGCCTGGTGCAGCTCGTCACCGCGGACGTAGTTGGCGACCCGGGCCAGCGTCGGCGCCCACGCCTCGGCGACGGCGATCCGCTCACCGGGGTACTCGTCGAGGATCCTGCGCCAGTCCCGGTAGATCTCGTGCACGCCGTCCCGGTCGAAGAACGGGCTCTCGCCGGCGCCCAGCAGATGCCACTCGCCGGTGTCGCCGATGTCCGGCAGACCCTGCTCCTTGACCATGCCGTGCGCCACGTCGACGCGGAAGCCGTCGACGCCCAGGTCGAGCCAGAACCGCAGGATGGTCTTGAACTCGTCGCGGACGGCCGCGTGCTCCCAGTTGAAGTCGGGCTGCTCCGGGGCGAACAGGTGCAGATACCACTCGCCGTCCTCGGCGCGGGTCCAGGCCGGCCCGCCGAAGATCGACGGCCAGTCGTTGGGCGGCAGCTCACCGTTCTCGCCCTGGCCGGGGCGGAAGTGGTAGCGCTCGCGGAACGGGGAGCCGGGACCCTCGGCGATCGCCCGCTTGAACCATTCGTGCTGGTCGGAGGAGTGGTTGGGGACGAGGTCGACGATCACCCGCAAGCCGAGGGCGTGCGCGCCGGAGATCAGTTTCTCGGCGTCGGCGACGGTGCCGAAGATCGGGTCGACAGTGCGGTAGTCGGAGACGTCGTATCCCGCGTCCGCCTGGGGCGAGGCGTAGAAGGGGGAGAGCCACACCGCGTCCACACCCAGGTCCCGCAGATACGGCAGCCGGCTCTGAATGCCGGGCAGGTCGCCGATGCCGTCGCCGTTGGAGTCGGCGAAGCTGCGCGGGTAGATCTGGTAGATGACCGCGTTGCGCCACCACGATGCGGGGGGCGCCTCCACGGTGGGCGGTGCGATCAGTTGATCCGTCATGGCGACGAACGCTAGCAGCTTACTAACACGTGTTACATAGCTCGGGCGCTGCTTTCTTGCAGCAAGTTCTTGCAGAGGGTGGTTATGCGGCTTTCGCGGTGGATTCCCGGACGATCAGCGAGGTCCCCAAGGTCTGGTGCGGGTGCTGCGCCTCACCCCTGATTGCCGAGATCAGGAAGTCGGCGGCCATCCGCCCCTTGGTCACGATCGGCTGCCGCACGGTGGTCAGCCGCGGACGGAACCAGGAGGACTCCGCAAGGTCATCAAAACCGGTCACGGACACGGTTTTGGGCACCTCGATTGCAAGTTCTTGCAGGGCATCCACGGCCCCGTAGGCGAGGATGTCGGACAGCGCCAGGATCGCGGTCGGCGGGTTCTCGCCCGTCATCAGGGCGCGGGTGGCGCGGTAGCCCTCGCCGCGGGACACCGGAACTTCGGCCAGCCGGACATCAGACATGGAAAGGCCGAACTCGGCGAGTGCATCGGCGATCCCCGCCATCCGCCGTGCCAGCGGCCCCCGGTACCCGCGCGCCGGCGCGTCCGGCCCCGGGTCCATCGACAGCACCGCCAGCCGCCGGTGCCCGAGGTCGAGCAGATAGCGGGTGACCTCGCGGGCTCCGCCCCGGTCGTCGACCTCGACACTCGGCGCGCCCTCCAGCCGGTCGCTGTCGATCAGCACGAACGGGATGCCCCGCCGGGTCAGCTCGGCCACCTCACCGCGGTCCGCCTCCAGGCCGCACACGATGAAGCCGTCGACCGCGGCGTACGGAATCGCCTTGAGCACCGAATCCCGCAGCGGCGGTGTCAGCAGGAGCGTGTAACCCTCCTGGTCGCACACCTGCCCCGCACCCATCAGGAACCGGGAGTAGTACGGGTTCTCCAGGATCCGGGCCAGCCGCTGCGGCAGCAGCACGCCGATCGAGTTGGTGGTGCCGGCCTGCAGCATCCGGCCCAGGGTGCTCGGCGCGTAGCCGAGCGTCTCGGCGGCGGCCAGGATCCGCTCCCTGGTCGCCGCCGAGATCCGCTGCGGGTTGTTGAACGCGAAGGACACCGCCGACCGGGACACGCCCGCCGCCGCCGCGACGTCGCTGGACGTGGCCTTTCTCGACGGCATGGGCGGCACACTATCCCACCGCGGTCACCGGAACCCGCACCGCCGCATCGAAGAGGTAACCCAGCGTGTTGAACCGGGCCACGTCCGGCTGGGTGTTGCCGCACACATCGGTGGCCCGCGCCAGCAGCACGTGCTCGCCGGCCGCCGGCGTCCAGTCGTACTCCCAGCGCTGCCACACCCCGCCCGGCGTCGCGCCGTACGGCCGGGCCCGCCGCCACGTCGTGCCTCCGTCGGTGCTCACCTTCACCTCGCGGATCGGGCCGTCGGCCGACCACGACCGGCCGGTCAGCCGCGTCCGCACGCCGGCCGGGAAGGTCGTACCGGAGTCGAGCTCGAAGGCGCTCTTGATCGACTGCCGGTCGAACGGCTCGCCCTCGGCCGGGAAGTCCGGGCCGAACAGCCGGTAGAACTGCGTGTTCCACGGCGAGAAGAGCGGCTCGGCGGACACCTCGATCCGTCCGACCCACTTGATCGAGGAGATGCCGATCCAGTGCGGGACGACGACCCGGACCGGGAAGCCGTGGTCCGGCGGGAGCGGCTCGCCGTTGAGCTCGTAGGCCAGGATCACGTCGTCGAACGCCTTGCCGACCGGGAACGGCCGGCGGACCGGCCCGAGGTCGACGCCGCCACTGACGAAGTTCGGATCGAGGCCGACCGGCTGGACGTCGACGGCGTCGCGGGAGATGCCGGCCCGGCGCAGCACGGTGGAGAGCCGCACGCCCGTCCATCTGCCGACGCCGATCGCGCCCAGGGTCCACGCGGTGCCCGACACCGTCTGGCCCTGCTGCGAGGTGTAGTAGCTGCGGCCGTTCCCCGCGCACTCGATGGCGACCGGCGCGGTCACCGACGGCAGCCGCTTGAGGTCGTCGAGGCCGAAATGCGCCGTCCGGGTGCCGCTGCCGGAGATCTCCAGGCTCCACGTGGCGGCGTCGATCGCCGGCGTCACCGTGTGGTTGCGCACGAAGAACCGATCCACCGGTACGTAGTACCCCTGGTCCTTCAGGGCGGACCACTTCGTCTCGGCGTTGGTGCCCAGCGCCCGGAACAGATCGGCCGGCAACGGCTTGACGATGGGGGAGGCCGCGGCCGCCGGCGACCCGGGGAGCAGGGCCCCCGCCCCCGCCGCGGCGGTCAGGGCAAGCAGTTCGCGCCGGGAGAAACCGCGTGCCCGCCCGGCGCGGAAGTCACGGAGCCTGCGCTCGTCATATACACGCTCGTTCATGCCTAGGCATCCTATAGAGCCGATAGGACAACAGGACAGAGGTACGAGTGACGCCGGGCGATCCCGTGGGATCACCCGGCGTCTTTTCTCTGGCGGAGAGGAAGGTCCCTACCGGTGGTGGTCCCCGGCGTTCTCGGCGATCTTCGCCCGGTTCATCTCGTCCCAGTCGGTCCGGGCCCGCCCGGACGGCTCCGCGGCGGCGTCGTCGCCGGTCACGGCCTGCGGACGGCCCGGCCACCAGAACCGGTCACCGGTGAGCGTGGCCAGGGCCGGGACCAGCACGGTACGCACCAGCAGCGTGTCCAGCAGCACCCCGATGCCGACGATGATCCCGATCTGGGTGAGCGTCACCACCGGCAGCACACCGAGAACCGCGAACACGGCCGCGAGGAGGATGCCGGCGCTGGTGATCACGGCGCCGGTGACGGCCAGGGCGTGCACCATGCCGTCCCTGGTGCCCCGCGTCGCCGCCTCCTCCTTGGCACGGGTGACCAGGAAGATGTTGTAGTCGACACCGAGCGCGACCAGGAACAGGAACGAGAACAGCGGCACCGAGTTGTCCAGGGCCGGGTAGTCGAGCACATTCCGGAACAGCCACGACCCGGCGCCCAGCGACGCCGCGAAACTGACCACCACCGTCACCATCAGCAGAATCGGCGCGACCAGGGCCCGCAGCAGCGCGACCAGGACCAGGAACACCACCGCCAGGATCACCGGGACGATCACCATCAGGTCGTGCCGGGCCGCGTCGCGGGTGTCCAGGGCGGTCGCGACCGTACCCCCGACCAGGGCCTCGCCGTCGAGGCGGTCGCGCAGCGACCGGATGGCGTCGAACGCCTCCGCGGTGTCCGGGGCGGCCTCCAGGACGGCGCTGATGCTGACCTGGGTAGCGGTCTGCTCGGCGACCCGGGCCTGGGCGACACCCTCGGTCGCCGACACCGTGGCGAGCACCTGCTCGGCCTTGGCCGGCTCGGTCAGGATCACCGCCGGCCCGGCCGCACCCGCAGGGAAGTACCTGCTGAGCGTCTCGAGGCCCTGCACCGACTCGGCCTCGACCCGGAACTGCTCGGTCTGCGACAGGCCGACCTTGGTGCCCAGGCCGCCGAGGGCGAGCAGCCCGAGGACCACCATCGACGCGGCGGTGACGGTGACCGGGCGGCGCACCACGCCCCGGCCGACCTTGGCCCAGAAGCCCTTGCCGTCCTCCGGGCCGGACTCGCCGACCTTCGGGATGAACGGCCAGAACAGCTTGCGGCCGCAGATCACCAGCGCGGCCGGCAGCACGGCCAGCGCGAACACGGCGGCGATCGCGACACCGGCGGCCGCCGAGACGCCGAGCGCCGTGTTGCTCCTGAGGCTGGCCAGCAGCAGGGTCAGCAGCGCCAGGATGACGGTGCCGGCGCTGGCCGCGATCGCCGGGCCGGCTCCGCGCAGCGCCTTGCCCATCGCCTCGAACCGGTTCTCGTAGCGGTGCAGCTCCTCCCGGTAGCGGGAGATCAGCAGCAGCGCGTAGTCGGTGCCGGCACCGAACACCAGCACCGTGACGATGCCGGCGGTGGAACCGTTGATCGCCAGGTCGGTGTGCTGCGACAGGATCGCGATGACCTTGGCCGCGAGCTGGTCGGCGAACCCGACCACGAACAGCGGGACGATCCACAGGATCGGGCTGCGGTAGGTCACCAGCAGCAGGACCGTCACCACGATCACCGTGACGACCAGCAGCTTGGTGTTGGCGCCGCTGAAGCTGTTGGACAGGTCGGCGCCGAAGCCGGCACCGCCGGTGACCTGCGCGGTCACCCCGGCCGGCAGGCCGTCCCGGACCTTCGCCCGCAGCTCGGCGACGGCGTCGCTGGTCGCGGTCGCGTCACCGGTGGCCGGTAGCGACACGCTGACGATGGCGGCCTTGCGGTCCTCGGACAGGATCGGCTGGCCCAGCCCGGTGACCGTGACCAGGTCGGCGTCGGTGAGTGCCTCCCCGCCCTTGGCCACCACGATCAGCGCCGGATTGGTCCGGCCGGACGGCAACTGCTTCTGCAACTCGGCGACCCGCGTCGACTCGGCCGAGGACGGCAGCGAGGAAGTCGGATCATTGTCGGTCACGGTGGACCCGGCGAACCCGAAGACGAGTCCGCCGAGCAGCAGGGCCAGGAGGAGCGTCGCCCATGCCCTTCTCATTGCTGGTGCCCCCTAAGGCGTGTCAAGACTGAGAGCATCTTCTTCAAGACTGAGAATCTTTACAATCGAGATTGTTCACCATGCGGGGCCGATCTGCAACACTTACCGCCGTGGAGGGAACCGAGACCGCCGAACGAATGCGGTTACGCAGCGAATTGGTCGACCTGCTGAACACATACAGCAGTGAGGCACAGCACATCGGGCACGCCTTCGCGCACCAGCACCGCCTGCACGCCACCGACATGCACGCGCTGCTCGCCGTCATGCACGCCGAGCGCCGCGGCGACCCGCTCACCCCGGGCCGCCTCGGTGAGGCGATCGGCCTGACGTCCGGCGCGACGACCGCCTTGATCGACAGACTCGAGCGGGGCGGCCACCTGCGCCGCAGCCGGGAGAGCGCCGACCGCCGGGTCGTGCACCTGCGATACGCCGAGGCCGGCATGGCGCTGGCGCTGGCGTTCTTCACACCGCTCGCGCCGCGCACCGACGAGGTGATGGCCCGGTTCGGCACCGACGAACTCCACACCATCGAGAAGTTCCTGCAGGGCATGATCGGCGCGGTGACCTCCTACCGCGACGAGCTCCGCCAACAGTAACGGTCCGTCACGGCTTTCCGGGCGCCTCACGGCTTTCCCCGCCTCGGGGCGCCCACCTCGCGGTCGCGGCGTCCTCTCCGCCTCGCGGCGGTCGCTCGCGGCCTTCTCGCCGCCTCGCGGCGGTCGCTCCGGTGGTGGGTTGCGGTCGCGGCCTTTCTCTCCGCCTCGCGGGGGCGCTCCCGGCGATCGGTGGCGGCCCTCTCCGCCTCGCGCGGGCGCTCCGGCGGTCGGTTGTGGTCGCGGCCTTTCCTTTCCGTGCCGCCGCAGGGGCGCTTGCGCGAGGCGGTGCGTTCCCGGGCAGAACGCCGCTCTTGTACGGGCCACCCCGCCCCACGAACGCATCGATCCCGTCCCGGGCCTACACCGCGACCGGGTCCGTGGTCCGGACCGCGGCGCGACCGCCGGGCTGCATGCGGCCCAAGACGACGAGCCCGCTCGCTGAGGCGATCGCCACCGTCGTCTGTCGGGCCGATCGGTGACCCGACAAGGGTCCGGGATCGGTGACCCGACAGGGGTCCGGGCGCTCCGGCGCGTCGCGATTCCGGGCCGGCGGCCGGATCCGGGGCTCTGCCGTTCGTGTGGGCGGGGTGGATGCGTCATGTCCGGTGGGGACGCGACGTCCGTACCGCTGAGGGAATGTGTCGAGGGTGATCGCGGGAGCGCGGCAGGGGCCGTGCGGGAGCGCCCGGGTTGCGGTGGTTTGCAACGTAGGTGCACCAGGCGGCCGTCACAGCCGGGGCGGGCGTCTGCCGATCTCAGGCGGCGTGCGAACCGAGCCCCTTCTCGCCGAGGCCGATGCCCTGCTCGCCCGCGGCCGCGCCCACAATGCCGAACGGCTGCTCGCGCCCTTCGTCGGCCGGGAGCCGGAGAACGTCGGCGCCTGGCACCGGATGGCCCGGGCCCGCCTCGACCTCGACGATCCGGCCGGTGCCCTCCTCGCGGCCCAGGCGGCATGGCACCTCGACCCGTACGGCGCCGAGTCGCTGTTCTGGCTGAGCCGTTCCCGCTCGCGGCTGGGCGACCACGCCGAGGCGATCGCGGCCGCCGCGGCCGCCTGCCGGGAGGACCCCGGCAACCCGCGCCTGCACAACCGGCTAGCCGAGGCGCAACTCGCCGCCGGCCTGCCCACCGACGCCGCCGAAGGCCTGCGCTGCGTCGTCGACTTGGCCCGCTACGACGCCGACCTGCACGTGACGTTCGGGCTCGCGCTGTTCGCCGTCGGCCGCCCCCTGAGCGCCCGCGAGGCCCTAGGCCGCGCCCTGGCGATCGATTTCGGACACACTGGAGCGCGGGCGGCGCTGAAGAAGTTCGACCGCGCGATGAGCACCGCCATCGACGCCGCATCGCTGGCCCTGGCCGCCGACGAGTTCGCCGAATCGCTGCGCATCCACCCCGGCCAGCACGGCCCCCGGCGCCCCGGCCCGGCCCGCGAGGCCCTCGGCCACGTGGCCAGGGTCGCCCTGGTCTGGTTCCTGGCCGCGATCGCCGGCGTAGGAGTCCTGGAGGCGACCGGCTTGCTGACCGCACCGTCCAGCCTCTACCTGTCCCTGTTCTGCGCCGCCGGAACCGCCGGTTGCGTCTCCACCCTGGCCCGCCCACCCCGCTGACCTCGGCCCACCCCGCTGACGTCGGCCTGCCAGCGCCTGCTCCGCCCGGGGCCAGGGAGCACACGATCGCGGAGCCTGTGACCTCGTAGTCGTTTTCACGCAAGGCCACGCGGTTACCTAAGACCCTCGTCGGGTTGCGTACGGTGCTGCCGATGGTCGAAGAGGCCGTCAGCCGGTCTGCCAGTTCCACTCGTCGCAGATTTCGTGAACGGACCGGATCATACCGAGGACACCGTCCGCTCCGGTCAGGGCGGCGAGGGCGGCACCCTCTCCGGCAACGGTTCGCAGCAGCGTGGTCCGGCCCCGTCCCGCGGCGGCACGCAGCCGGGAGGAGACCGCGGCATGAAGCACACGCGCATGCTCCGGGGCCAGTTCCGTACGGTCGAGGCCGAGCCTGGCCACCATGAGGAAGCCCTGATAAACCGACTCCGAGGTCGGCAGGGCGCAGATTTCGTCCAGCAGCGCCCGGCCCAGCTCCGGGTTGCGCAGCGCGAATCGTGCCGCGAGCGCCAGCAACCTCAGCCGCGGCCTCTCCGACAACTGCCCGGCCAGGTCGATGGCATGCCGTACCCATCCGTCCTGATCGTCGGCGGCGTAGCCGGCAAGCATGAGCAGGAACACGGCGATCTGGTCGGGCTCCTGGAAGTCCTCGGCCGTGCGACGGGCAAGGGCGGTCAGCGGCTCGGTGCCGCTGTTCTTCCAGGCGTCTTGGGCGGTGAACAACGCCCAGAACCTGGCGAACGGCGACGTCAGCGCGGCCAGGGCGGCCCGTAGCGGTTCGCGGTCCGGTTCTTCGGAGACCTGGAGCAGAACGGTCAGCCCATCCGCACGTTCGAGTTCCGGTAACGACGAGACCAGTTCGACGGCCCGGGCCCGTCCGTCCGGGGACAAACGTGGAGCAAGGTGGTCCAGTAGCAGCACCCGCGGCCCGCGGATCCGGAACAGCACCTCGCTCCGTGTGCGTGTCATGTCCTCTATCACGGCACGGGCGGCCACGCTGGGCCGGTTCTCCGGGAAACGCGGGTCCTCGGCGAGTGGTTTTCCGAAGTCGGTGAGCACCGCCGCGATGAAGTCGGCACGGGTGGTGCTGTCGTCCTCGGCCTTCGGCCCGGGCAGGCGTGCGACGTCCGTGAGCAGGTCGTCATGCTGAGCCTGGTCGAGGTAGGGCAGTAGGGCCGTAATGCACTGGATCCGTTCGGCGGCCTCGATGGTGGCCTCCCGCGCCTGGCGCAGGGTCGCCGCGACCACCTCGGCGTGCGCGTCGGGTTCGAGGATCTGCCGCATGTTCTCCAGAGCGGCGGCACGGGCCGGCAACGGTGCCGAGATCAGGATCCTGGTCAGAAGCCCCTGGATGTGTTCGGCGTACAGCGGCGACAGCAGCATGCGCTGCATGAGCAAACGCCGGGCGTCCTCGTCACCGTCCGACGGCATCGCCTGAAGTTCGGCCAGCACATCGGCGCCGAGCAGCCGGAGGTACTCGGTGGCTTCCGGTACGGCGAGGCCGTCCAACTCCTCCCGGTCGAGCAGGCCGCGCCGTCCGGGTAGTAGCGATTCCTGGTAGGCGTCCAGTTCGGCGCGGCGCCGGGCGATCTCCGTCTGCATGTAGGGCAGCAGGTCGCTCAGCAGATCGAGACGGCTGGGGTCGGTGGCGGTGAATTCCATCGCCGCGATGGCTCCCGACGACAGCAGGGGTTCGCGGTGATGCTCGTCGAGCAACGGCAGCAACCGGGCGGGCAGCCATGCGCGGGGACCCTCGTTGTCGAAGTCGAGTGCCTGCTGGACTGCTCGGGCCAGCCGGTCCGCGTCGAGGCGGGGCGCCAGAGCCGACAGCATCTCAGCCAGGTGCACCTGGCGCTCGATCAGGAAGACCTCCAACGGTGTGGTGGCCACGGTCATTTCCAGAACCCACGGAATCCGTGTCGGCTCGGGAAGGCGCCGGTACTCCTCGTGGATCTCGAACGAGTAGTCGAAGAGCACGGCCGCCAGCCGTTCGCCGACCCGCGGCGCCATCCGTTGCAGGACTTCCTCCCGGGCCATCCACGGCAGCTCGCGGATCGCCGGGAGGGCCGCCTCGGCGAGGTCGTCGGGCAGCCGTTCGGCCAGGGCGAGCAGCGCGGAGCCGCGGGGATACTCGTACGTCCAGTTCCAGCCCCAGGCCTGCGCGTCACCGATCGGAATCCGGTGTGGCAACTCCATCACGGCGTCGAACACCGCAGCCATGCACTGGTCCGGAAAACGGCTGCCGAGCGCGGAGATGAGGTGGCTCCGAGGGCTCTCCCTCCCGCTCGCGTTGACCCCTGGCAGCCGCAGCACCTCCTCGACCAGGGCGGCGGGAAGGTCGCCTCTGGTGACCAGAGCGATCGTGTACAGGGCGTCGGCCTGGTTGTTGACGTCCATCTCGCGGATGGCGGGGAGTAACTCGTCGACGGGCAGCGAACTCGCGGCCGGATGATGGTGCCGTGCACCGGGCACCGTCGGTGTGTCGAAGCCCGTGGCCGAAAAGGCCAGGTCGGTGCCGGAGCGGATGGCGGTGACGACAGTGAGGATCCACCGCCGTACGTCCGGCAGCCCGGGTTGCTCCGGGTCGAGACGGCGGACCAGTTCCTCCATCGCCCACGCTTGTTCGCGGCGGCCCGTCTCGGAGCCCACCGCCCGGGTCGCGGTCTCCGCCTGGCCTGCGTCCAGCCGTGGTGCGAGCAGTTCCAGGCCTAGCCGGCGTACGGCCTTGTCCGGAAGGTCCATGACGTTCCGGAAGGCCATCGCGATTCGCTCCTCCGTTAGATGTGGCATGAGCAGGCGCAAGGCGGCAAGGCGTGGTATTTCGGCAGTCTCGGGCCGGTCGCCGCCGTCGTAGATCCGGTGCAGGGCGTTACGCTGCTTCTCGGCCGGTAGCTCCAGCACGAACGAGAGCACCGGCTCCCAGTCGACGTCGATGAGGAATTCGGCCTCCGCACCCCGCCACGCGGCCGTGATGGGCCCGCCGCGGAACTGATGGTCGATGGCCGCGATCAGCAGCCCCGCCTTGGCCAGGCCGATCGCCCGGCGGCGGACCTCGTCCTCAGCCGAGTCGGTCACCGTCGAAGCGATGAAAAGCTGGCCACCGAGGTCCCGCGGGTCGGCGGCCGAGCGCACCATCTGGATCACCATGTCGTCGGGCAGCCCGCTCTGGACACCCATGATCGCGTAGAAAACCGGGCTACCGACCCGCTGCAGCTCGTCGAAGACCAGCTGACGGGACTCGTCGCTGCCTGGCCGGATCTCCGGTACCCGCTCCTCCTGGGATGTCAGCGAGGGCAATACCGTGGCCAACCATCGCGACTGCATCTCATCGAGACTCGGGTCGAGGAAGCTCCCCGGCCGGGCCTCCTCCCGGCCGGACATGAACCGCTGCATCTGGCGCATGAGCTGCCGCCGGTAACGGATCCCGGCGTCATCATCGCCGTCGACACCATCCGCGGGCTCCGGCAGAGGGCCGAACCCGGGGAACGCGGCACGGAAGGCTGCCGCCAGTTGCTCCCGGAGCGCCGCGTCGGTCACCGCCGTTAGTACGGCCGCGACCTCGCCGAGGAGCCGATCCGGGTCCGGATGGGCATGCAGGTGTACGGCCAGCCGGCCCAGCAGGACGGTGTCCTCGGCCCTCCGCCGCGTCGGGTCGAGCAGGACGTCGAACGCGTCGTCCTGCTGCACCTCCATCAGCGGCCGCCAGGCATCCGCCGTCACACCGGAGGGCGTCGTCTCCGCGTCAGGCTCGCGGCTCGGTGCGAGACTCCGCAACAGAGCGTCGGCCACCTTGCCCAGCAGGACCGGACGGCGAGCCTCGGGGATCCTCTCGATCGCCTCGACGACGGCGAGCGGCGACACGGCGGTGCCGGTGCGCGGGTCGTCGTTCAGTGAGAAGGTGACGACTTCGGCGTCGGAGGCGATCCGATCGGTCACGGTGATCCGGTGCGCAGGGTCCAACACGTCCAGGTTGCGCAGCAGTGCCTCGGCCGGCAGGTCCTCGCCGGGCAGTCGGGAGAGTTCGATCATCTGGGCGGTGACGGCCCGCGTGGTGTCCTCGTCGAGATCCAGGGTCCGCAGTAGGTGACCGAGCATCAGTACGCGGTGGTCCGGAGACGGATGGCGCCCGATCGTCGACAGCGTCCTGTCCACACTCCAGGCGCCGGTGCCGACGGCTGCCGCCACCAGGGCCGGTGGAACGTCCTCCGCGGATGACAGCGTGGCGCGTACCAAGGCCAGCCGGATCAGGCTCGGCACCGGGTCGGCGAGGCCTTCGCTGGTGGCCAGCCGTCGGTCGAGAACGTCCCAGGCAGCCTCAAGGTCCTCGTGATAGTCGTCCCAGCCGCCGGTCCGCGGATCGTATCGTCGGGCGAGACGCCGGTCGTCGGCGAAGAGCAGCAGCAGGCGGTCGGCCTGATCCGCCTGGCTGAGGTAGCCGGCCAGCCCGTCTGCGAGCGCGGAGAGCTCGTCGAGGATCGCGGGATCGTCGGTCAGGTCCATGGTCACTTCCGTCCGTACTCGTGCTTCCACAGGACATCGGCGATGACCGCGTTGACGTCCCGCAACACCAGACCCGCGCTGCGGATCGTGTCCTTACGGTGCAGGAAGTCCCGGAAACTGGCGTGGTACAGGCTGAACCGGGCACCCCGGGGCTCCTCGTCACGGTGCAGGAACTGCCGCCACTCATCGAGGACCTGTTGCACCGACATGGCGTCGGCCCCCGGTTCCACCTCGCGCAGGATCCGCGCCAGCACCCCGGTGGAGACCGGCCGGGCGAACTCACAGAGCAGGTAGATGACCCACACCTTGAGCCGGGTCGGCAGGTTCCCGTCTCGGCCCATCGCACGCCAGTGATCGTCGTAGTACTGCTCCAGGCCCTGCGGCAAATGCCGGATGTCGAGGTCCTGGTAGACGCCGGCGGCGAGTTCCGGCAGGACGTGACGCAGATACATGAAATTGCCGTCGCTCTTGCCCGCAAGCACGTCGACGAAGTCCGGCAGCGGGATCCCATGGTCCGCCAGCCACCCACGCAGCCGGTCCCGGCTGCCCTGCCGGCGCAGATACTCGCGGACGTCGGCCATCGTCTGCCCGTGGTGGCGCCCCAGGTCGAACACGCGGTTCGGTGCGTCGGTGTGCAGCGGCACACCGGCCCGCCGGCTGCTGAGGATGAAATAGACACCACCCGGCAGATGCCGTGGCAACAGGAGTACGTTCGCTCCCTCCGGATCGCCGCCGGTGTTCACCTCGTCGAGCGCGTCGACCACGACCACCAGAGGCCGGTCGGCGGCCTCGTTCGCCCGCGCTTCGGAGAGCAGCCGGCCGAGGATCTCACCGTGCCGGTCGGCGTCGGTGCCGGCGGCTACGCCGGCGATGCCGTAACGGGCGGCCAGATTGCTCCCGAGCCGATGGACGAAATACCGGCTCGTGTTGAGGCTCTGCCCACGGATGTTGAAGTGCGCGACATATCCGGTACGTCGCACGTACTCGGCGAGCAGGGTCGTCTTGCCTGCGCCGGGATCCCCTTCGATCGTCAGGTAGCCACGGTCCCCGGAGGCGAGGAAGTCGTCGATAGCCTCGAACACGTTGTCGCGGCCGACGAACGACACGGTCTTCTCGGCGATCAGCTCCGCGGTGTCCGCCGCTGTCAGGGCGTCCAGGCCGACTGCGCGGGCCAGTTCGGCGAGCTGGGCGGCGGGCGTGTCGTGGAACGGAATTCGCTGGAACCGGTTGAGGAACTCGCGGCCGGGATAGTCACCGAAACGCCCTGTCAGCAGCGGCAACACCCGGAACTCCGGATCGTCGGCATGCCGGCGGGCCGCCAGATCTATCTCCCGGCGCACCCAGGCCGACGTCACCGAACTCGCGGACAGGAGAACCACGAAGTGGGTGGACCGCTCCAGGACCTGCTGGATGAGAACGGGCCGCCACTCGTCACCGGCCGGGATGCTGTCCGGTGCGATCCAGACCTCCGCGCCCAGGGACCGCAGCCCGCCGGCGAGGCGGTGAGCGGTCCCGCGGTCTCGCTCGTCACCGTTGCCGTAGGAGAAGAACACACTCGGTCGGGCCATCCATCGAGCCTCACCAGTGGCCTTTCATTAGTCAATCAACCGTTGGAGCGGCGATCTCGGTCCGGAGGGCGCCGACTCGCGGGTCGTACAGCGCAAGGTAGTCGCGTGTCGGAGAGGTTTCAGTTCACCAGGCTGGTGACGGCTTCCGCGCGGGCCCGTAGCAGCGGCAGCAGACCGGCACCGGGCATCGACGGATCGCCGTGCACGATGATCTGGGTGAGCCGGTCGCGGCTGTTCGGCTCCACAACCCGCCCGACGATGGCGTTGTGCGCCTTGGGATCGATGTCCTTGCTGAGCCGCTTGAAGCGCCACCGGATGACCTCCGGACGCAACGCGCGCCGGATGGTGGGAGGAATCGAACGCGTGAGGAACTGATCGCCGAGGTACTCACGGAACTCCGGGACAGCCGAGATGAACAGGCCGATGATCCCGAACCCACCGACCAATCCGGCCGGCCCGACCGGACCACCGCCGATGGCGATCGCCGGCCCGGCGGCCACGGGAAGGTACGCGAACGCCGCTACCAGCACCGCCAGGGAGGCCGCTCCGGTGAGGGTGGCGAGTGCGGGGCCGATCACGGGGCCACGGAATCGCGCGTCCTGCCCGGCGGCATGACCGGTGAGATGGTCGCGGAGATGGACGGTCGGCAGGTTCAGGACATCACCGTCGATGTGGTAACGCCGGCAGACGGGTGTGGTGAGCGCGGACACCGCCGCCATCAGGTCGTGCTGCCAGGGTAGAAGGGCGTCTCTCAAACTGGCCGTGCCCTCCGGGCCCGACAGCCAGGTACCGATGCGTTCGTCGACCCGGCCGGATATCTGGTCCAGGGTGCCGGACTTGGCCTCCCGCCAGGCCAGGAATTCCGGGACGACGAATCTCTCGGTCAGATTGTCGGCGACGCAGCCCGCCAGCGCGTCGGCATAGGTGGGCAGGCGGTCGTAGACGGCGTCGCGTAGTTGCCCGGCCAGGTCGTCCACCTCGCGCAGAAAGCCCGCCGCGCGGACCCGGGCGTCGCCACTGAGCGCCAGTCCGCGGGCCACCGATAGGTGCGGCGGCCACGGGCGCAGCGGTGCCAGGCCTGTCTCATCGGTGATGATCTCGGTCAGGAACGGCATCCGGGACCCTCCGCCGGTCAGACAGATGCGGTCCGGCGGCTGGTGCAACGAGCGAAGGGCATGGCGCACGTCGCTGAGGAACCGTTGCCTCCAGGACTGTCCGGACAGTTCAGGAAGGGGTTCGCCGAGCGCCGCGGTCATGTCGGCTTCGGTGATCGACCAGCCGCGCAGCAGGATCGCATCATCGACATGTTCGGGGGCGGTGACCCGTACGCGATGGGTTGCGGTCCTGCGGTCGATGAGGATGTTGAACCAGGTCTCCTTCGCCCGCCGGACCACGAGGAGCAGCCTGTCGTGGTCTTGCGGGCGGATGGCGAAATGTGCCACGAAGTCGAGCCCTGAGGTGTCCCGGCTCATGAGACGCCGGAGCAGGGCGACGTCGATGATCGAGGCACCGAGCGACGGCACGTCGGGGCCCGGGATTTCGACCGCTTCGAGGTCCTCGACTAGCGTGATGTCGGTGCTGAACGACCCGACGTCGATGATCACCACGCGACGTCGCAGATCGTCGTCGCCGAGATCGCCGGAGTGCCTCAGCGACAGCAGCACCGCCCGCGACTCGGGCACCAGCTGGAGGTCCAGCGCGCCGAGCCCGTCGGTCAGGGCATTGGCGTAGGCGGTGAGTTCGCGTGAACCGGCCGACCATCGCACCGGGTGCCCAGCGACGAACTGGGTCTGGTCACCGGCGAAGGTCGTGCGCCGGGCGACGCTGTCCCGGATGCCACGGGAGAAGCGCACGATGTCCTGGGTCGTCTCCTCGTCGTCCACGGTGAAGTTCGACTTCAGGCGTGTTCGCAGCGAGTCCGACTCCTCGACGACGGCCGAGGTCCCGATCACCGTGATGGTGCCGGACTCGCCCAGCACGGTGGGAATGCAGGTCTCCCCGGAGTCGAGCTCGACCTCGGCCATCACCTCGCTACGGCCCAGCGGCAGCCGGGTGACCACGGTGTCGCCGTCTCCGAGATCGACACCGAGTACCGTGTCGATCGGTGCCCGGCGTCTGTCCAGATGGGCTGCATTACGGACCAGCGGCAACTCAGCGATCGTGTCGGTGGCGTACGGGCGGGGCGCGTTCAGTCCTCGTGCGCGCATGAGCCGCCTGGTCTGCCCGAATATCTGCCCGAGATTGAGCGTGTCGCCCGCCTCAGGCAGGCCCTGCTGGAGGGTGTCCAGGAGGGCACCGGTGAAGCCGGTGTTGCGGGCACCCGCTCCAGCGAACGCATACTCCTGATCGTTGGCGGCCGCCAGGACGTAGGTGCCTTCCGTGTCCAACGCGCCGTCCAGATCGTCGGCGGCCATGGTGGCGGTGATCGCGGCGCCGGCGAAGCAGCAGTCGAGAATCACCACCCGGCGGCGGGCCGGGAAGCGGCCCTGGTCGACGAGAATCGCCCGCAGGAGGTTGTAGCCGACCGCGGAGAACGCCAGATTTCCCCGATCGGAGTCGGTGAGCAGCAGATGAAGCTCACCGGTCGCCACCGCCTTGGCCCCATGCCCGGCGAAGTAGAACAGCAGAGTGTCCTCCGCCTGTTCGGCCGCGGTGATGAGCGCGTCACTGACCGCGCGGGGACTGGCCGGATCGTAGAGGCGCTGACAGTTCGTGGGGGAGAGGAACCCGATCTCCTGGTCGGTGAGCACCCGGTACAGGTCGTCGAGGTTGCGGCGGACTCCGGGCAGCGGGTTGAGGCTGTTACCGATTCCGTACTTCGATGCTCCGACAAGGACGGCCTGCGATCCCGTCCGACTGGGAAGGTCCATGTCCGCCGCCTCTACCCGGCCTGGCTGGGCGGGACATCGTGCTCCATCGCTTCGGCGACCAGGGCCTCGACACCCCGGATCCGGGCCGCGTCGATCTCGATCAGCTTGCCGCTGCGTCCGGTCAGCCGGACGGTCACGGTGCCGGCCCGTTGACGTTCGCGTTCGATGAGATACTCCGACACCGCCTTCGCGACGCCACGGACGATGCCCAGCAGAACCGTACTCTGGGCCAGCGCCGGCACGATGACCTCGACGTATTGCAACGCGGACATCGTGCCGTCCGGGCCCGTCTCGTCCCGTTCGCGGACACGGCCGCGGAGTTCGGGCTGCGCGCTGAGCGCGGCGAGTAGCCCGCCCGTCGCCCTGTCGTCGTCGGTGCGGAGCTGGAGAGTATCCACGGTCACTCCTCGAATCGATCAACGGACGGCCCGGCCCCATCATCGTGCATGCCGGGGGTATCCAATTAGGATCCACCGGTCGGTCAAGGCGACGACGAACGGGATCCCGGCGAGGGCGGCCAGGGCTATGGTCACCGTCGAGCCGGTGGGCGGTCCATGGACCGGCAGCGTGCCGGCGCCCTGACGGACAGGCTGAACGAGTGTGGGTGCCCGCGGTCGTCGGTCGTGTGCGCTCGTCGACGTTGCCTGACCGCGGCGCGCTGGCTTGTCCGTGTCGGCCGGGTGGGTGCGGTCAGCGGGAGTCGCGGAGCTGGCGGAGGATGCGGGTCAGGTCGGCTCGGTCCGCCGGGTCGAGGCCGGCGAACAGGCGCTCTCCCTCCGCTGCGCGTGCCTCGTTGATGGCCCGCACCGTGGAGACGCCCTCGTCGGTGAGCGTCACCAGGGTGGCGCGGCGGTCCGACGGGTCGGGCTTGCGGACGGCCAGACCTCGTTTCTCCAGATCATCGATGACCTCGGTGGCCGAGCGCGGCGCGATGCGCAGATGCTCGGCGAGGGCGCTGAGCCGCATCTCGCCGTGCCGGGAGAGAACGCCGAGGGCACGGGACTGCGACGGTGACACGTGCCACGGCTCCAGGGCGACCCGGACGTCGATGCGCAGCCGACGGGTCACCGCCCAGAACGCCTCCAGCAGGTTCTCCTCCTCCACGCGGAACAATCTAACAGCGACTACCGTTCCACCCTCATGGTGAGGTAACCTCAGTGTTGTTCCGGGTGACCCGTGCCCGCCTCTTCCGCGATCACGGTGCGCCCCAGCCGTATCAGAGAGGTTTGTTCTTGGCAGATGGAAAAGGCCGCGGCGCGGCACGCACACTGACCCCCGCGGAGAAGGCGCAGGCCCGCGCCGTCCCGCTGCGCCGGATAGGCGCACTGTTCATCGGCCACCGCCGGCAGCTCGCCGTCGTCGTGGCCGTCATCGTCCTCTCATCCGTCATCTCGATGGGTTCGCCGTTCCTGCTGCGCGAGGTCATCGACGTCGCTCTCCCACAGTCCGACCTCCGGCTGCTGTCCCTGCTGGTGGCGGGCATGATCGGCATCGCCGCGGCCACGGCTGCGCTCGGTGTCGTGCAGACGTGGATCTCCACCACGGTCGGCCAGCGGGTCATGCACCGGCTGCGCACCCAGGTCTTCGCGCACCTGCAACGGCAGTCCGTCGGCTTCTTCACCCGCACCCGCACCGGTGAGGTGCAGTCACGCATCACCAACGACATCGGCGGCATGCAGCAGGTCGTCACGTCCACAGCCACGTCCGTCGCGGCCAACCTGACGACGGTGATCGCCACGCTGGTCGCGATGACCGCGCTGTCCTGGCAGCTCACTCTGGTGTCGCTGGTCGCGCTGCCACCGGCGATCTACTGGACACGGCGGGTCGCCCGGATGCGGCAGACCATCACCGCGCAGCGGCAGCGTGAGCTCGCCGACCTCAACGTGATCATCGATGAGGGTCTGTCGATCAGCGGTGTGCAGCTGGCCAAGACGATGGGTGCCGGCGGTCTGCTGACCGAGCGGTTCACCGCGTCGTCGGCCCGTCTGATCGATCTGGAGCTGCGGTCCGAGCTGGCCGGGCGCTGGCGCATGGCCACCATGAGCATCGTGTTCGCGGTCATTCCGGCGTCGATCTACCTGGCCGCGGGGCTGCCGTTCGCCGCTGGGGCGATGAGCATCGGCACGCTCGTCGCGTTCACCGGGTTGCAGGCGGGACTGTTCCGGCCGCTGATGAGCCTGCTCGACGTGGGCGTCACGCTGACCGCGTCGCTGGCGCTGTTCCACCGCATCTTCGAGTATCTGGATCTCCCGATCGAGATACGGGAGCCGGTGGCACCAGTGCGGCTCGATCGGGTGCGGGGCCACCTCAGGTTCGACGACGTCACTTTCGCGTATGGGGACAGTCCCACCGCCGCCCTCGCCGGAGTGAGTCTGGACGTTCCCGCGGGTACGTCACTGGCGCTGGTCGGCGAGACCGGGTCCGGCAAGAGCACGATCGCCGCGCTGATCGCCCGCCTCCACGACCCCACGTCGGGCCGCGTGACCGTCGACGGTGTCGACCTGCGCGACCTGTCACTCGACGACCTGGCCGCAGTGGTCGGCGTGGTCAGCCAGGAGACGTATCTGCTGCACACGACGATCCGGGAGAACCTGCGTTACGCCAAACCCGGCGCGACCGACACGGAGATCGAGCGGGCCGCCCGGGCCGCCCAGATTCACGACCTGATCGCGGCCCTGCCCGACGGCTACGACACGATGGTCGGTTCACGGGGTCACCGCTTCTCCGGCGGCGAGAAACAGCGCATCGCCATCGCCCGGACGCTGCTGCGTGACCCGCGCATCCTCGTGCTGGACGAGGCGACGAGTGCCCTGGACAACGAGACCGAGCGGGCCGTGCAGAGGGCTTTCGACGAACTGTCCCGGGGCCGCACGACGGTGACCATCGCGCACCGCCTGTCCACGGTCCGCAACGCCGACCAGATCGCCGTCATCGACCACGGCCGCATCCTGGAGTCCGGCACTCACGACGCTCTGATCGAGGCCGAGGGTCGATACGCCGCCTTGGCCCGCTGACCACCACCACTGCAGTGGTTCGGCCATCGGTCTTGGTCGCAGACTCGTCCGTCCGTGCGAATGGATTGACGATGTCGGCGGCGTCTACTGGCTCAGTCGTGAGCGATGAACAGCGTCTCCAGCAGGTCCGGGTAGCGTCGGCGTTCCTCCAGCAAGCGTGTCGCGACGGCGAGTTCGATCAGATTGGTGGTGATGCTGTTGTCGATCGTCGTCTGGGCTATCCGGGCCAGTACCAAGGCGGGCACCCGTAAGTTGCGGGCAACGTCCGGTGTGATCAGGCGTTCGCGATTCAGTACCGGGATCGCCGTTGCCACCAGCCGACCCAGCGCCTCGGAGTAACCCGGACCTGCTGCCGCAAACGCGCGGCGGCCGGACATCGCCCGCAACCTGGCCGCGAGACCACTGAGGTCGACGGCGAATGCGTTCTCCTCGACCTGTCGTTTGGGTAACAAGGCGAGGGCGATCGTCCGGACCGGGTCGTCTGCGCGGTCCGGCAGCGGCAGATGGACGTCAGCGTAGGAAATCGGGCTCAGAGCCCGGTCGATCGGAGATGCTCCTGTCACTGGCGCGTGATCCTCCCGTAGGAGGCTTCGGCATCGGGCCAGCACTGTGAGGATATTGCGCAGAGCGGTGTGTACGTCTGTCATCCGTGGGTTCCGGTGCGGCATGTCGGCAATCGCCGCATCGACCCGACGTTGTGCCGGTGCGAGATCGATGCGGTCCAGCACCCCGCTCACCCGGAGGGCAGCGGGGGCCTCTATCCCCGGGGCCGTCGTCAGGATGGTCTTGAGGGAGTTGGCCGCCCGCCGTATTTCGCGGACCAGGCCTGAGAGATGCGCGGTCATGAAGTCGGCGCGTTCCAGGAGGATGTCCTCCTCGCTCGGGGATTCCACACCTGCTACACCGTCGGCCGTGCTGGGCTCGTCAGTGCGTTCGGGATCCGCTCGGAGACCCCATCGCACATACTCGCCGGCGACGAGGGCCAGTTGGTCGGCGATCCTGTGCAGGTCGACCGCGTGCCGGTGAATCGTCGCAGCGTTTCGTGCAGCGAGTTCGCCGAGTGCGATCGATAGCAGGCGCGAACCCTCAAGTTCGGTCATCAGGACTTCGGCCAGCGAGTCGGCGTCAACGATGAGGCGGTTCCGCCATACCCGGCTGATCCGGCCGTCTGTGACCCAGACCGGCCGTATCGGTTTCACCGCCTCTACCTCTGTCCCGGTGGGTAGCCGGAACGTGAGGCCGCCAGCGCCGCGCGGACCCGACCGGATCAGTTCATTGAGCCAGCTGACGAATCTCTCGGCGTCGCGCCGCCAGACTCCGCGTGCAGGTGCTTCCGGATTCGGGGGCTCGGGTCCTTCGATGAACGGTGTTCCGGTCTCTGAGCAGAACAGCTGGTACAGCTCGGTGGTGACCGGTTGGCGCATGATCCGAGTCCCAGCCGATGTGGACACCAGCGTGCGCAACAAACGGCCGATCAGCACGTCTACGGCGAGGATCCGGTCCTGGGCCGCCGCACCCACCCGTAGCCCGCGCTGTAGCGCCTCGTCGAGTTGCGTTCGCAGATTCTCGTCGACCGGTGTGCCGGAATCGACGATTTCGAAAGCGAGGGAACGAGCCGTTGCGGTGCCGGAGCGCAGAGCGCCGGCCACGATCGCGTTCGGGTTGCCATCGGCAGCGTGCAGCAGGATGGTTTCCCGCCACCACGGGTCGTCAACGACCTCGGGAAGCAGACCGTCCATCCCCTCCTCGGTGATGTGCCGGGCGGCGAGATACTCCTGAAAGGTCTGGTGTGTGAAGGTGACGTGCTCCGCGTCGGGTGAAGGCAGCAGCCCGGTGGCCTCCATCTCGTCCAGGAACCGCTCGGCGGACATTGCTGGGGTCACCCCGGCCAGCCACGGCCGTAGGGTCCGCAGCAGGCTCCGGCGATCGGCGCCACGAATGCCCTGGCGCATCCACTCGAAGGCGAGCCGGCCAAGCAGCTGCAAACGATCGTTACCGGACATCGCAACCGGCTGGTCGCGTTGCTCGGCGCGCCGCCACACCATCACGTCACACACCTCGCGATAGAGCATCGCGCGATTCTCCGGCAGCCGGTCGCGGTACCGGTGGACGTTGGCGATCATCGTGAGCAACAGCGGGTTCCTCGTCAGATCGGTCAGACCCGGCATGGTGTTGATCTGCCCGAGTAGGTGGGCGGCTGCCTTCCGCCCACGTCTCTCGGCGCCCGCGAGCTCGCTCGGTTCGGCGTCGTGCTTTTCTGCTGCCACGTACCACTTCCGCAGGAACTCCTCCACCTGGCTGGGGCCGAACGGAAGGATCTGGACGGTGGCCGTGGCCTCGACGAAGGAGCCACGGTAGCCGGGAGGCCGTGAGGTGACGACGACATCGTTCGCCGGATGAGCGGCGATCTGTGTGTTGATCCAGCGAGCGACGACCCGGCGTACCTCCGCCTCACCCGCCTCGTCGAGACCATCGAGCAGAATCACGCAGCGTCCGGCTCGCAGTTGCCGTTCCCACCAGCCGGGCGGTTCGGCGCTCACCGATGCCGGGATCGATTTCCGGATCAAGGCCGGCAACGACACGTCCGGGTCGGCGGCGATCGGCGCCGCTTGGTCGCGGAGCTGGAGAAACACCGGAATGGGGCGTGTTCTCTCCCAGTATGTGGAGGCGGTCTCCCGGGCGACATGGTTGAGCAAGGTGGTCTTGCCGCTTCCGGGTGCGCCGAGTACGGCCAGCACGACCCGCGGTCGCCGGTTGAGGAACTCCCAGATCGAACGATGCCGCCTGGTTGTGCCAGGGCTGGTCACCATGCCGGAGGAGACCTGGCCGGGTGCTCGTGAGGTGAGAACCAGGCGGACCATGACAGCGTCCAGTTCCAGGCTGAACGGCCCTATGATGTCAAGGCCTTTGGCGTCCATGGTGCGGCGAGCCTCGCGGATCCAAGCGCGATAATCTCGGGCGTAGCGTGAGGTCAGCCGATCCGCGAGGGCTTGCAACGACATGCCAGGGCCGGCCCGCTCCGGGTTGTTCTGCCGGTGTTGGAAGAGGCCGGCCCAGACCGTCGCGATCACACACAACGCGAAGACCGGTCCCATGATCCTCAGGTCTCGGGACCAGTGCCAGTGGTCGGGGAGCGCGTTGGTGAGGATGTTGGTTGCCGTTGCGAGGGCGGTTCCGGTGGACAGGGCGATGACCACCGATAGTCGCCCAGAACTGGGGCGGCGGCCGTCTGTCACCGGGCCATGATGGCAGTCCACAGTGTTCGTTTGAAGCTTCCGCCGCAGTTCGGGCCTCGCACCAGGGTCGATTGGTCACATTTAACGGTTTCGATCGCAGATCTGTGGCGACCATACATGCGGGATTGCAGGCAGGCGGTCGTGTTGTGGCCGGGCGCCGCAGCCACCTCTCGGATGGCCACGGCGTTCGGACAACCGTACGAGATCAGGCGGTGGTGAATTTTTCGAAGTGGACGACCTCGTCGAGGGGGCGGCGTTTCGGCTCGGACCAGCGGCCCTTGCTCGGGTGACCGAGAGGGATCAGCGCCATGGTGAGGGCGTCGTCGGGGAGGCCGAGTAGTGCGCGGACCTCCTCCTCGTGGCCGATGTGCAGGGTGGTGAGGGTGGCGCCGAGGCCGTGCGCGCGGGCGGCGAGGATCAGGTGCTGCACGGCTCCGTAGATCGACGAGCCGAGACGCGGGTTCGTCGACTTCGCGGCCCCTAGGAGTACCGGGATGATCCAGACGGGGGCTTCCTCGAGGTGGTTGGCGAGGTGGTCGGCGGCAAGGAAGCTGCGCTTGCTCATCGGACCGCCCTCCGGCGCGCCGAGGATCTGCTCGCGCCGGGACCCGTAGTGGCGCTCCCAGCCTTCCCGGTACCACCCGGCGATCTGCTTCTTCGTCTCCGGATCGCGAACCACGATCCACGCCCAGAACTGGCCGTTCCCGGCCGACGGGCCGCGGATCGCGGCGTCGAGGATCGATCGGATCACGTCGTCGTCGATCGGGTCGGCGGACAGGTAGCGGCGGGCCGGCGTCGAGTGCAGCGCCTCGAGCAGGGGGAGGGCGTTCGGGTCGGTCATGCCCGGAAGCCTACTGGCCGGTAGCCGCAGGTGTGTTGCTTCCCTTCGCGGTCCGGCTCATGGCTGATTTTGATCAGTAACTCGGTGTCCTGTATCGCGGGGCTGGCGGTGATCAGGCGGGCTGGTTGCCGGCGTAGGCGCCGGACGGGCGGAAGCGGCTCGGGCGGTCGCCGTACTCCTCCAGGGCGTGCGCCAGCCAGCCCGCGGTGCGGGCCACCGCGAAGATCGCCTCACCGGCGTCGGCCGCCATGCCGTGATGCAGGGCGAGCGCGGCGAGCGCGAGGTCGACGTTGGCCGGCGTGCCCGATCGCGTACGCATCGCCGCGTCCAGTTGCAACGCGGCATCCTTGACCGGCCCCTCGCCGAGCAGGTCGAACAGGGTCGCGGCGCGCGGATCACCGCTCCGGTAGATCGGATGCCCGAAACCGGGCACCGGCACCCCCGAACGCAGGCGGTCCGAGATGGTGGCGACCGGGCCCGGGCCGTTGACCGCCTCTTCGAGCAGGGGGTACGCGAGACCGCTCGCCGCCCCGTGCAGCGGGCCGTCGAGCGCGGCCAGCCCGGCACTGACCACCGCGTAGGGGTGGGCGCGAGTGGACGCCGCGATCCGGGCGGCCAGCGTCGACGCTGCGATGTCGTGGTCGGCGAGCAGGATCAGAGCGGCGTTGAGCAGGCGCGATCCGGACTCGGAAAGTTTCTCCGAGGTGAGCCGCAGCCACAGCGCGTCGGCGAAGGGCAGCGCCCGGACCGGGGTCACCTTGCGCGGAGGCAGGCCCTGCACCATGGCGGCGAGCAGCTGACGGCCGGTGGCGACCACGGCGGCCGGTGACGTGTCGAAGCGCAACGGGTCGGCGGCCGCCGCGGCGGCGACCGTGACGCGCAGACGGTCGGTGAGACGGGCGGCTTCCGGCAGGCGGCTGGTCACGTCCATGGCGAGGCTGCGCAACTCGGGGTTGACCGGGAACGGGACGTCCTCCAGGTCGCCGGTCCACAGCAGGGTGGCGACCGCCTCGTACGTGCTGGAGCGCGCGAGCACCGTGGCGTCACGCCCGCGGAAGTACAGGTTGTCGTCCTTGATCAGGGTGATGCCGGTCTGGATGCCCGGTGTGGCAGTGCGTTTTCGGCCGGAGAGGAACGCGTCGACGTCGGTTTTCGCGAACAGGCTGTTCTTGCCGTCGGCGTTGCGGCGACTGGTGAGCAGACCCCGGCTGACATACGCATAGACGGTGGCGGGCTTGACGCCCAGCAGGATAGCGACCTCTTCGGTGGTCAGCAGCGCTTGCGCGGTCATGTCGTCATCCTCTCATGTTGACTGGATCAATATTGACATCAACACTTGACGAATCCAGATTGAAGTCATGTTGACAGTCAATCCTGGACTTGCCGGTGTCGTCGCGTTCGACACCGAGATCGCCGAGCCCGACCGGGACGGCGGGGCACTGCGGTACCGCGGTGTCGACATCAACTCCCTCGCGGGATCCGTGTCGTACGGCGACGTGTGGGGCCTGCTCGTCGACGGTGACTTCGTCCGAGGACTTCCGATGGCCGAGCACCTTCCGCCGGTGAAGGACTCGGGCGACATCCGGGCCGATGTGCAGGCCGCCGTCGCGCTCCTGGCACCGCGGTGGGGCCTGCGCCAGCTGATCGACATCTCCGACGAGCAGGCACGTGACGACCTGGCGCGGGTGTCGGCGGCGGTCCTGTCGTCCGTCGCCCGCGCGGCGAGGTCAGCGTTCCCGCCCGTCTCGCGTGCTTCCGGCGCGGCCTCTGTGTCGCACGGTTCGGGCGCGGCTTCCGCCCCGTCTTTCTCGCGTGCTTCCGGTGCGTCTTCCGTCCTGCCTGTCTCGCGTGCTTCCGGTGCGGCCTCCGTTTCGTCGTCACGGGAGGCGGAGCTTCCGGCGGTACCGCGGCGGCTGATCGAAGCCGGACGCACGGCCACGGAGCGCTTCATGATCGAGTGGCAGGGGGAGCCGGATCCACGGCACGTCGCGGCCATCGACCGGTACTGGATCTGCGCGGCCGAGCACGGCATGAACGCGTCCACGTTCACCGGGCGGGTCGTGGCCAGCACCGGTGCCGACGTCCCCGCCTGCATGTCCGCGGCGATCGCCGCACTGTCCGGCCCGCTGCACGGGGGCGCGCCGTCCCGGGCCCTCGGCATGATCGAGACCGTCGAAGCCGGTGCCGACGCGCGCCGTTACGTCCGTCAGGTGCTGGACTCCGGCCAGCGGCTGATGGGTTTCGGTCATGCGATCTACCGAGCCGAGGACCCGCGTGCCCGGATCCTGCGGGAGACCGCCCGCGAGCTCCGCGCACCCCGCTACGAGGTGGCCCGCGAACTGGAACTGGCCGCCCTCACCGAACTGCGCGAACGCAAGCCCGACCGGGTCCTGGAGACCAACGTCGAGTTCTGGGCCGCGGTGATCCTGGACTTCGCCGGAGTGCCGGCCGACATGTTCGCGGCCATGTTCACCAGCGCCCGGACGGCGGGCTGGAGCGCACACATCCTGGAACAGAAACGCCTCGGCAAGATCATCCGCCCGTCGGCCGACTATGTGGGTCCGGGGGAGCGGGACGCCGCCGGTGTGGCCGGTTGGCCCGCGGGCCGGTAGGTCGCGGAGAGGATCGCCACAACGCCGACACTCCGGGCAGCCGCATCCAAATCCGGGACCGCTGGGTTATCGGGTCGGATGGCGCCGCCGAGCACGGCGCTCCGGCCGGCGGTTCACCGGCGGCCTCGCCGATCATGGGGAAGGCGTTCGATGGCTGTCACCTCCCGGGGATCCGAACCCGACGGCCCACGGCCGGACCCGGCCGCCTCCCGGCCGAACGTGACCGCCTCCGGACCGGGCGCGGCGGGGTTGCGGCCGGACGCGGCGGGCCTGGGGCCGGATACGGCGGGCGTGGGGCCGGATACGGCGGGCGTGGGGCCGGATACGGCGGGCGTGGGGCCGGATACGGCGGGCGTGGGGCCGGATACGGCGGGCGTGGGGCCGGATACGGCGGGCGTGAGGCCGGATACGGCGGGCGTGAGGCCGGATACGGCGGGCGTGAGGCCAGACGCGGCGGGGTTGGGGCCGGATACGGCGGGCGTGTGGCCGGGCGCGGTGGGGTTGCGGCCGGATACGGCGGTGTTGCGGCCGCACGCGGCGGGCCTGGGGCAGAGCCTGGCGGGCCCGGGCCCGGGCCGGGGCCGGGATGCGCAGAGTCGGCCGCGTCTGCAGGCGTTGATCTCCGGCCTGGCGGCGTTGCGGATCACGACGGTGGTGCGGGCCCGAACGACCGCGGTGCTGAGCGGCGTGACCGGTGCTCTCCACCGTGAGGTACGCCGCCGACCGGCGTTGAGTACCGCGGTCGGGGCGGCCGCGCTCGGCCTGGTCATCGTCTCGGTGGCGGCCCCCGGTGCGGCGGCTCCCGAGTTCCGTTCGCCGCCGGCCGCCGTCATGTCGGCGCCGTCGATCCCGGTGTCGGCCGCCGCGGTGTACACCGGACTCGCCCCCTACGAACCGCCGGAGCCGGATGACGACCGGGTGTCACCGAGTCCGTCGACCTCCGCGGTGGCCGGCCGGAGCGGTTCGCCCGCGCCGGTCCCGACGGTCACCGACGACGCGGCGACGGTGCTGTCCGGGGTGCGTGACATGCCCGCGGAGACAGCACCGGCCGGCGCCGCGACGAGGTCGGTCGCCGATCCGGCCGTTGGCTCGGCACCTGAGGTGAAGGCGTCCGTCGCGGTTGGTGAGCCGCGTGACGGCGAGAGCATCACCGCGGCGACGCCCGTAACCGGGATCGCCGACATGCCCGACGGGCACGAGGTCTGGTTGTTGTCGCGGCACGGTTCCGGCGGATATCGGGTCGAGGGCGCCTGCCGGGGCGGCCACAGCTTCACCTGCGGTCCGGCGACCCTGGAAAGCGGCGGCGACGCCGACTTCGAACTCACCGCTCTTGTCGTCGACCCGGCGACGGCACGTGGACTGCAAGCCGGCGAGACCCGGGACGGCCTCCCGGCTCATCTGGCCCGCAGTCAGGTCGCAGTCCGCCGCGCAGCCGCCTGACACGCAGTCGCCGAGGGTGTCCATCACATGCCGGCGAGCCTGCTCCCGGCCGTTCTTGAGCGTCTGACCACCGAAAACGGTAGTGAATCGGTCAAGATCCGGCAGCGGCTGCGGGAGGAGCCGGCGGCGCAAACGGCGAGTGGCGGGCAGGGCCGGGGCGGGAGTCCGGGCGGCCGGACGGGGTGGCGGCCGGGAGGGACGGCGGCCGGATGGGACGGCGGCCGGATGGGACGGCGGCCGGATGGGACGGCGGCCGGATGGGACGGCGGCCGGATGGGACGGCGGCCGGATGGGACGGCGGCCGGATGGGACAGCGGCCGGATGGGACAGCGGCCGGATGGGACAGCGGCCGGATGGGACAGCGGCCGGATGGGACAGCGGCCGGATGGGACAGCGGCCGGAAGAGACAGCGGCCGGAAGAGACAGTGGTGGGAAGGGGCTGCGGGAGCGGTCCGGGCGGCGTCCCCCTCGACGCCGCCCGGGCCGTGCCCCCTCAACCGGGTCTCAGACGGCCACCCGGGCCAGCATCGGGCGGACCAGGCCGGCGAATTCGGCCGGGCGTTCGATCTGTGGCATGTGGCCGGTCCGGGCGAACATGTGTGACTGCGCGTGCGGGAACGCCGCCCGCGCAGCCGGCAGGTGACTGCTCGGCAGGATCAGGTCGCGGTCGCCCCAGACGATCATGGTGGGCCGGGTGGAACCGGCCACCCGGGCCAGCAGGTCGGTGCGCCAGGGGGCGGCGACTCCGCGGAGACCGCCCAGCGCCTTCGCGATCTCCAGGTAGACGGGCGCGAAATCCGGCTGGCGGGCGATCTTGATGGCCATCGCGACGCGTTCCGGAGTGACCAACGCACGGTCGGCGAAGATCATGCGTTCCATCCGGGGCGCGGTGAGCCGGTCGATGCGGCGCAGCATCTGGCGGCCCAGGCCGGGTACGGCGAGCATCCGCAACGCGACGGTCACCTCCTTGCCGAAGCCGGCGCTGTTCACCAGCGTCAGCGTCGACACCCGGTCGGGTGTGGCGGCGAGCATGCTCATCGACACGGCGCCGCCGAGCGAGTTGCCCATCAGATGAACCGGCCGGGTCTCGCCGATCGCGTCGAGCGTCGCCCACACCCCGTCGGCGAGGACGTCGAGTGTGGTGCTCGCCGGCATCCGCTGCGACAGGCCGAAACCGGGCATGTCCACGCTGATCACCCGGTAGTCGTCGTCGAGGAGCGGATGCTGCAGCGCCCAGTCCTCGAGGCTGCGGCCGATGCCGTGCAGCAGCACGACGGGCGGCGCGGCCGGATCTCCGCTCTCGTGCAAACGGACGCGGGTACCCCGTACGTCCAGGAATCTCATCTTTTGATCACCGCCGCCGGGCGCGCGCCCCGGGAGGAAGCGGCGACGGTGGCCGCGCGGACGATCCGCGCATGGCCGACCGGCAGAAGCCGGGCCAGCAGGTCCGGCGCCTTGGCGCTGGACGCGATCAGCAGCCGGGCCTTCCGCTTCGCGACGGCCCGCAGGATCTGTTCCGCGGCCTTCTCCGGCGGATAGCTGAGCAGCGCGGCGAAAAGCTTCTTGTTGGGTTCGATCTCTTCTTCCGGTACGCGTGACCCGATCAGCGCGGACTCGGCGATCCTCGTCCTGATCCCGCCCGGGTGAACGGTCGTGACACCGACGCCGTTGTCGACGAGCTCGCCGCGCAGCGATTCGCTGAGCCCGCGCAGCGCGAACTTGCTCGCGCAGTAGGCACTCTGCCCGGGCGGCGCGATCAGCCCGAACAGGCTCGACACGTTGACCAGGTGCCCGCCGGGCGTGGCGGTGAGCGCCGGCAGCAGCGCGTGCGTGAGCAGCATCGGCGCCCGGAAGTTGACGTTCATGACCTGCTCGAACTGGTCGACCGACACCTGGTCGAAGCGCCCGCCGAGCGCGATGCCGGCGTTGTTGACGAGCAGCCCGATCGCCGGGTGCTCGGCCAGCACCAGGGTGGCGAGCCCGTCGACGGCGGCCCGGTCGGCGAGGTCGGCGACGACGGTCCGGACGGTGAGGGCCGGATGCGAGACGCGGATGCGTTCGGCGACCGGTCCGAGCCGGGCCTCGTCGACGTCGACCAGGACCAGGTCGCTGCCGCGATGGGCCAGGCCGTAGGCGAGGTGCTCGCCGATGCCGCTGGCCGCTCCGGTGAGGACGGCGGTGCGGCCGGCGAACCGGTATTCGGGGAGTCGTGTCATGGGACCACCTCTGAGCTGACGGAAGCGGGGCGGACGGGGGTGGGGCTGCGCGTGAACTCCATGTCCCGGGTGACGTCGGCTCGAGGCGTGGTGAGCACGTCACGCAGGTAGTTCTGCCGGACGAGCCACGGATCGCGGTCGCCCTGGCGGGGGAAGATGTCGAGAGCGCGCTGCACGTACCCGGACGAGAGGTCGAGCAGCGGGCGGCCGGTCCCGCCGGGTGCGGTGGGCGCGGCCGACGTGTAGCCGTGACGTTCCATGTGGTCGAGCAGTTTCAGCAGGTAGCGGTGGGACAGGTCGGCGCGCAGCGTCCATGACGCGTTGACGTATCCGATGCAGTAGGCGAAGTTCGGCACGCCGCCGAGCATCAGGCCGCGGTAGGAGGCGGACTTCCCGACGTCGACCGGTGCGCCGTCGACGGACAGCCGGATCCCGCCGACCGGCAGCAGGGACAGGCCGGTCGCCGAGACCACGATGTCGGCGTCGAGTGTCGTCCCCGACCTGAGGCGGATGCCCTCCGGGACGAACGTGTCGATGTGGTCGGTGACGACCGAGGCGCGGCCGTCGGTGATCGACCGGTAGAGGTCACCGGACGGGATCACACAGAGCCGCTGGTCCCAGGGGTCGTAGTGCGGCGAGAAGTGCTCGTCCACGTACGCCGGATTCTTCAGGAAGTGCACGGCGACGGCCCGCAGCGCGCGGCGGACCAGCTTCGGCCGGCGTTTCGCGACCTGGTAGAAGGCCTGCGTGACCAGGATGTTCTTGGCGCGGGCGATACGGTTCGCGGCGTTCGGCGGCAGCAGGCGGCGGGCGACGTCGGCGACCACGTCCCGGTCCGGCAGCGGCGTGACGTACGTGGGGGAGCGCTGGAGCATCGTCACGTGCGCCGCGTCGGCGGCCATGGCCGGCACCAGCGTGACAGCGGTGGCGCCACTGCCGATGATGACCACCCGCTTGCCGCGGTGGTCGAGGTCCTCCGGCCAGAACTGCGGGTGCACCAGCTCGCCGGCGAAGTCCCCGAGCCCGGGGAAGTCCGGCCGGTAGCCCTCGTCGTAGTCGTAATATCCGGCGCAGCCGTAGAGGAACGAGCAGGTCAGCGTCTCGCCGGCGGCGGTGTGCACGGTCCAGCGGGCATCAGCCGACGACCACTGCGCGCTGGTCACCCGGGTGCCGAAGCGGATGTGCCCGGTGATGCCGGCCTCGTCGGCGGTCTCCTGGATGTAGCGGCGGATCTTGTCACCGGAGGCCAGCGACTCGGGTTCGCGCCACGGCCGGAACGGGTAGCTGAGGGTGAACATGTCCGAGTCGGATCGCACGCCCGGGTAGCGGAACAGATCCCAGGTGCCGCCGATCGCGTCACGGGCCTCGAGGACGGCGTACGTGTCCCGCGGCCGCTGTTTCCGCAGCCGCCAGGCGGCACCGATCCCGGACAGGCCGGCCCCGACGATCAGGACGTCGAAGTGCTGCTCACTCGCCATCGGACACCGGCCCGAACCACGGGGGAGTGCCCGTCCCGGAGAGGCGGATGCCACCCCACGGGTCGGGGTCGCTCAGTTTCACCACGGTCTCCGGCGAACCCGGGACGATGATCGTCGCCTTGCGCAGCCCGGCGCCGACACGTTCGCGCAGCATGTCGTGCGGACCGGTGCGGCCGGCCCAGCGGAATCGGCCCTCGATCGGCTCGAACCGGGCGGACATCCGGATCTCGACCGGGACCGCGACGTCGTCGATCCGTAACGTTGCCGGCCCGCGATACTCGTCATCGTTCGTATTGACCGCATCAACATTGATTGCATCAACATGGACCGCGTCAATGTTGACGGGATCCATGTTGACCGCGTCGACGTGGTTCGGGCTGGTGTTCACAGGTCTGTCGCCCACCCTTCGTGTGCGGCGAGTCCACCGGGGATGTCGGCGGCACGGCGCATGCCGGCGATACCGCTCCAGAGGAACGTCGTCAGGTATTCGCCCAGCGCCTCCCGGCTGATGGGTTGCTGCTGGCGCAGCCACCAGTCGCCGACCGACTGCACATAACCGACCACGCCGTACGCCCACGGCAGTGCCGCGCCGGAGTCGAGCCCGCGGGCGCGCAGCCGGTCGCCGAAGATCCGGGCCAGGCCGCTGGCCACGGTGTCCATCACGTCGGCGACCACGTCGCGGTGCCGGGCGATGTCGGGCTGGTGCACGACGAACCGGTACAGGTTCAGGTCGGCCTCGATGTGGGCCAGGTAGACGTCGATGGCCGCGGCGACGACGGCCCGCTCCTCCCGGACGGCCGCGACCGCCGGGACCATCGCCTCCAGCAGGGTGGCGCCCGCCTGCTGGCCGACCGCGAGCCACAGCTCCGACTTGTCGGCGAAGTAGCGGTAGAGGACCGGCTTGCTGACCCCGGCGTGCGCGGCGATGGCGCCCATGCCGACATCCGGCCCGTGCAGGCGGATCGCCTCGATGGCCGCGGTGGTCAGCTCCGCCCGCCGCTGTTCACGATGACCGTCCCAGCGGCCGCGGCGGCCGTCCGACCTGCTGGGATTGACGGGTGGAGTGGCGGAGTTCATAGTACTAGAAGTAACTGTTACCGCCGGTAACGTCAAGTATCTCAGCAGCGTCGAGGTTTCTGGAGGACCGGATGACCACCACTCCCACCGACCGGGACCGCACCGCCACCCGGCTGCTCCGGTCCTCGGCCGAGCACTCCTACGACCCCGCGGTGGAGATCGACTGGGAGGCCCCGTTCGTCGAGGGCAAGTACTTCGTGCCGCCGCACCGCTCCAGCCTCTACGGCACCGCGCTGTGGGAGCGGATGACCGATGAGCAGCGCATCGAGCTGACCAAACACGAGGTCGCCAGCATCGCCGGCCTGGGCGTCTGGTTCGAGACGATCCTGATGCAGCTGCTCGTCCGGGAGTACTTCAAACAGGACCCGACCGCCCCGCACGCCCAGTACGCGC
Source organism: Actinoplanes subglobosus (assembly GCF_042650585.1). Lineage (NCBI taxonomy): Bacteria > Bacillati > Actinomycetota > Actinomycetes > Micromonosporales > Micromonosporaceae > Actinoplanes > Actinoplanes subglobosus. The sequence goes on along the minus strand of NZ_JBHSBL010000026.1, from coordinate 136,732 downwards.
TCACCGAGATTGCCGACGAGTGCCGCCACTCCGTCATGTTCGGCCGGATGATCGCCCGCCTCGACGCGCCGCTCTACCAGCCGACCGGCATCAACCAGTGGCTCGGCAAGTGGATCGCCCACACCGGTGTCGGCCCGCGGATGTACGCCGCCATCCTGATCGCCGAGGAGATCCTGGACGCCCTCCAGCGCGAGGCGATGAACGACGAGAACGTGCAGCCCCTGGTCCGGATGGTGTCCCGCATCCACGTCGTCGAGGAGGCCCGGCACGTCCGCTACGCCCGCGAGGAACTGGCCCGCCAGATCCGTGCGGCCGGCCGGGGACGGCTCGCCTTCGACAAGCTGGTGATCGCCCGAGCCGCCTACCTCACCGGCACCCGCCTGATCGACCCGCGCGTCTACCAGGCCGTCGGCATCGACCCGGAGGAGGGCCGCCGCGCCGCCCGGGCCAACCCGCACCACCGGGAGACGATGCGCTGGGCCGGCGAGCGCATCGTCGGCTTCCTCTCCGACCTCGACCTGATCGGAGGCCCCGCCACCGCACTGTGGCACGCCTCCGGCCTCCTCCCGCGCCCGGCCGCCACCACAGCTGCCTGACCGGTCCGGCCACCACAGCTGCCTGACCGGCCTGGCCACCACAGCTGCCTCACCGGCCTGGCCACCACAGCTGCCTGACCGGCCTGGCCACCACATCCGCCTGACCGGCCCGGCCGGCGTAGCCGCCTGACCGGGGCCGCCTTGCGGCCCGCGATCGGCCGCCGCTGCGAGGCCCGGATCGTCGGCTGCCGCCACCCGTGTCCGCCGGCTCGGGCCGCGGCGGGGCGCGGCTGCCGGTCCAGGGTCAGGCAGCCAGGAGCAGGGCCGCCCGGTCCTCGTCCACCCCGCCTCGCCACGCCGCGAGTGGGAGCGTGATGTCCGAGCGTATGGATCCACGCTGGGTGCGTGACGCCACATGGCGTTCGGCGACCGGCACGAAACGGTCCCACGACGGTGGCAGCGCGGCCCCGCGGAGGACGCCGATCTCGGCGAGGCCGATCAGGATGCCGTAACGCTGATACTTGTCGGTGGCCGGCACGATCCGGGCCCGGGCCATCGCCTTCTCCAGGGCGCCCGGGGTCGTCCCGGCGGGCTGGGCCCGGCAGAGATCGAGCAGCGAACGCAACCGTGCCCGATCCTCGTCGTCCGGTGCCGGCAGGCCCTCGCCGGCGGCGGCCTCCAGATCAGGTAGGTAGTGGGCGGGCAACTCGTTCCACGACCAGCCCAGCGCGAGCCGCACCAGCTCATGTGTCACGTCGAGGTCCGACACCGGGCCCAGGCCGCAGTCCGGGACGTCACCGGCGCCGGCCAGGAAACGGGCCCACCCGTAGGAGACGACCGTCTGCCGCCCCCGGGGCGCGCTCCCGAGCCCCGCGACGAACGCCGCCAGCACCGCCCGCTCGTCGAGAGCCGCGACCAGGGACACGGCGCGGTCGACGATCTCGCGGTCCGTCCACTGCTCGGTGGTGTGCACCGGCCATCCGTCGGCACGTGCCGCGTCGAGGTCGGCCGCGGCGGGTGGGCCGGGCAGACCTTTAACCGATCCGGTACGGGACAACCGGTACCCATAGCACCGCATCAACCGTGCAAGCTCGTCACCAGCCGGAATCCGTCTCGGCGCGCGGGCCGTCATCGCTCCCCCGGTGTGAGTAGCCCGCCGGACCGTTCCAGTCCGCCGGACCGTTCCAGTCCGCCGGACCGTTCCAGTCCACCGGGCCGTTCCAGTCCACCGGGCCGTTCCAGCGTGCCGGGCCGTTCCAGCGTGCCGGGCCGTTCCAGCGTGCCGGAGCGCTCCAGTGCGGTGTGGACCCGGGCGAGCAACGGGCGGCTCCGCGCTGTGCGGGCCATCCGCTCCAAGGCGCGCGAAGTCACCGATCCCGGGCGCCCGGCCAGAATCTCGACAGTGGCCGCCGCTGTCCGGGCCGCCCGTGGGTGCACCGTCCAGGCGGACGGCTCCCCGGCAAGCACGGCGACCCGGGCCAACAGCGCGGTCACCTCAGCGACCGGCAGCGCGGTGATCTCCCCGGAGACGAACGCCGGGGGCGCGGTTGCTGGTACAGCCGGGGGCGCGGTTGCTGGTACAGCTGGCGGCGAGGTCGCCGGTACAGCTGGCGGCGAGGTCACCGGTACGGCCGGGGGCGAGGTCAGCGATAAAGCCGGCGGCGAGGTCACCGATACGCTCGGCGGCTCGGCTGCCGGCGCGGGTAAGTGGACTGCGGCCAGCCAGCACACGCCACGGAGAAGACTGTCGTGGTCGGCGTGGACCGGGCCCGCCGTACCACAGAAGGCCTGAAGAACGTCTCGTATCGCGGCCGGGACCTGTGCGGAGACCGCCACCGCCGTCTCCGCCCGGCGTAGCCAGGCCTTCGACGGCACCGGGCGGGTGAGGGACCCGGCGAGTTCGAGTGCCGCCATCGTCGCGGGATCGTCGCGGACGCCGGCGAGGATCGGATAGATCGCCGTGCTGAACCGGTCGTCGAAGACCGGCGTGGTGTCACCGGACCGGGCCAGCGCCTGGCCGAACCGGTCGGCGAGGGTCTGCCGGACGTGGGCCGGCATGCCGTCGTCGCCGCGGAGCCGGGCGACCAGCGCGGTCAGGGCCGGCGCGCACTCGGCCAGCCAGGCGGCCGGGATCTCCTGGACGATCACCGAGGGCACGACCAGCGGCCCGGCGCCTGCCCCGGGACCGTGGCGGCTCAGCGCCCACACCAGGTCACCGCGCTGCCAGGGCCGTGGCTCGCCGCCGGCCCGGTAGATCCGCGGGCTGGCACCGACGTCGCGATGCCAGCCGGACACGGCCTCCGCATGCCACTGCATCAGCTCGAGCCGATCGCCCTCGGGATCGTCGGGCGCGAAGTCGCACGGGTCGCCCGCTGCCGGGTCGACGGTGAACGGTGCGAGCCCGGGAAGGAGCGAACGCCACTGATCCATGCCCGGCATCATGCCGCCCGGGTACGACAGAAAGCGTTACATTCAAGATCATGAGCGAGGAGCGATCGTACGGCCGCCGCGATCTGATCGACGCCTTTCTGGCCACGCGTGACGGGAACGGGTACGACGGCTACCGGCAGGAGTCGTCGGCCTACAACGCCGCGCTCCGGTCCCACCACGAGGGGATGCTCGGCGGGCTGGAGCGCCTCTACGGCATCACGCTGAGCTGGGCGGGTGTCCCGGACAAGGCGCTGTTCATGCTCTTCCAGTCGACGGCCCGGTCGCTGTTGGCGCTGACCACGCCGTGGTCGGGGTTCCTCGAGGCGGGCCTGCTGTTCAAGCGGCTGGAGGCCGTGGGGGAGCCCGGCGCCCGGGTGATGGCCGCGAGCGACCGCATCTGGGCCCGCAACAACGAGTCCCGCGAGGACCACCTGCTGATCCTCGACGAACTTCTCACCGTCTTCCTGAGCGACGCCGCCGATCGTGTCTTCACCGCCGCCGACCTGCGTGCTGCCGGAACCGACCCGGTACCACCGAGCACCGACGACTTCCCGCTGTACGACGACTGACGAAGGCAGCGGCCGCGAAGGCGGTGGTGGCTGAGGTGGGCGGCGGCCCGGGAGGACGGTGGCTGAGGTGGGCGGCGGCCCGGGAGGACGGTGGCTGAGGTGGGCGGCGGCCCGGGAGGACGGTGGCTGAGGTGGGCGGCGGCCCGGGAGGACGGTGGCTGAGGTAGGCGGCGGCCCGGGAGGACGGTGCCCCCGAAGGCTCCCAGTGATCATGGCGATACCCCTGGTGACTGCCGTGAGCTGCGGTGATGCGCGTCGCACGGGTGCGGAACGGTTTCAGCGAGGTTGCCGGTTCCCTACCGACGGCCGGGCCGGCGGGTGCGGCGGACGGGCGCCCGGTTCGGGACGGTCGGCTGGTGGGCCGCGGCCGCCCGGTGTGCGACATTGTCGCGACGTTGCCCGGCATGGCCGTGGAGCAGACGTGGGGACGGGCGACCGTGGCCTGCACGTGGGGACGCGCGACCGTGGCCTGCACGTAGGGACGCGCGACCGTGGCGTGCACGTGGGGACGCGCGACCGTGGCGTGGACCGGCGACGCGCGACCGTGACCGGGGAAGGGGACGAGATGGACGACGCTCTGGTGGCTTACAACGCCGGGCGGGTGGACGGCGCCGCCGGATTCCGGGACCCGCAGATAGCCGAGGACCCGGAGGTCGGTGCCGATTACCGGGTCGGGGTGCTGGACGGCCGGATCGCGGCGTTTCATCTGATCATGGAGGTGCGGCGGATCCTCGGCGTGGAGGGGTCACTCTTCGAGCGTCCGGACGACGTCACCGGTTCATGATCAACAACTCACAACAGTCGCAGGCACCCAAGTGACCGGCCGTTATTCTGGCTGAAACATTCACTTGGCGGTCCCGAAACCAGGCCTTAGGACTCTTGCACCGGACGGCGGCACAGGATGGGGACCGGATGATCGAGGGCGCATTGGCCGGCTTCACCGTGGCGGTGACCGCGGAACGACGCCGGAGTGAGATGGCCGCTCTACTGGAGCGGCGCGGAGCACGCGTGATCAGTGCACCCGCGATCACGATCATTCCACTGGTCGACGACGAGGCGCTGCACGCGGCGACGGCGGCCTGCATCGGCCTGGAGCCGCATCTGGTGGTCGCGACCACCGGGTTCGGGTTCCGTGGCTGGCTGGAGGCGGCCGAGGGCTGGGGACTGGCCGAGACGCTGCGGGAGTCGCTGCGCAACGCGCGGATCATCGCCCGCGGCCCGAAACCGTGCGGCGCGATCCGTGCGGCCGGGCTGACCGAGGACTGGGCGGCCAAGACCGAGGCCTCCGAGGAGGTCCTCGAAAGGCTGCTCAGCGAGGGCGTGTCCGGGCTCCGGATCGTCGTGCAGGAGCACGGGGAGCCGCAGACCGAGTTCGTGAAAGCGCTGCGCGCGGCCGGCGCGGCGGTCGTCGAGGTGCCGGTCTACCGCTGGGCGATGCCGCCCGACGTGGCACCGGTGCGGCGGCTCGCCGAGCAGGTGGCGGCCGGCCAGATCGACGCGGTGACGTTCACCAGCGCGCCCGCGGTCAAGGCGTTCCTGCAGATCGCCGAGGAGGCCAGGGCGGACGTCGCGAGGGCCTTCGGCTGCCGCACGCTCGCCGCGTGCGTCGGCCCGGTCACGGCCGCTCCGCTGGTCGAGCGCGGTATTCCCACGGTGATGCCGGAGCGTTACCGCCTGGGCGCGCTCATCAAGACGGTCACCGACGAGCTGCCGCGGCGCGCGGTCCGGCTCCAGGTCGCCGGGACGACCCTGGAGGTACGCGGACACGCCGTCCTGATCGACGAGGTGCCCCACGCGCTCGCCCCCGCGGCGATGTCGATCCTCTCCGCCCTGGCCCGCAAGCCCGGCGCCGTCGTCTCGAAGGACCAGCTGGCGGCGGCCCTGCCCCGGGGCAACGACGGTCACGCGGTCGACGTGGCGGTGGCCCGTCTGCGTGCCGCCCTCGGTTCCGCCAAGCACATCGAGACAGTGATCAAGCGTGGCTACCGGCTGCGCATAGACGAAGCCGCCTGACCGGCCGGTTTTCTCCCGGTCACATCTCCGGCGACGAGGCCGGACCGTGGAAGCGCCCGATGTCGATGCCGGGCCACCACCAGACACTGAATCACCACGGCCCGTGACCGGTTATCCGGCCACCTCCGGCCGCCGGATCGCACCGCGCGCCTGATGCCATGCCGGGCCGCTCCCCACCGCACAGCCTTGAGGAGATGTCCCATGAGCGAGAACACCACCCTGATTGCCGTCGCCCACGGCACCCGCTCGCCGGCCGGCCGCCGTCAGATCCAGGAGCTGGCCGCCGCGGTCGCCCGCCGCCGGCCCGGCCTGGACGTCCGCCTCTGCTACGTCGACGTGCAGGAACCCAAGGTCGCCGACGTGGTCGCCGGGGTGTCCGCCGAGCAGGACGCGCACCGCGACGCCGTCGTCGTGCCGCTCCTGCTGTCGGCCGGGTATCACGTCCGGGTCGACATCGCCGAGGCGGTGGCCGGTACCGGGTTCCCGGTGACGGCCCCGCTCGGGCCGGACGACGTCTTCCTGGAGAGCCTGCGCCGGAGCGTGCCGGCCGCCGCCGACGCGATCGTGCTCGCCTCGGCCGGGTCGTCGGATCCGCGGTGGGTGCGGGGCATCCGTGAGGTGGCGGCCGAACTACCCGGCCGGGTCGAGCTGGGTTACACGTCCGGCAGCGGGCCGCGGGTCGCCGACGTGGTGGCGAGACTGCGCGCGGAGGGGGCGAGGAACATCGCGATCGCCGCGTATCTGCTGGCCGAGGGCCTCTTCTACCGGACCCTGCACAGCGCCGGCGCCGACTCGGTGACCCCTCCGCTGTGCCGTCACGCCGACGTCGCCGACCTGGTTCTGCGTCGGTTCGATAGCGCAATCCTCACAACCGCCGGTAGCGGCTTGTAGTCACATCGGTCGCCGAGCGGTTGTAGGGATTCCTGAACAACAGCGTCACCGCCAGGCGTCGTAAGGGTTAACGGCGGGCCGAAAACATCTTCCCTGTGACGGCGACCCAGACGCATTGCCCGTACTGCGCCCTGCAGTGCGGGATGACGCTGACGCCCGAGCTTCCCACGCGACTGGGGATGCCGGGTGTCCGGCTCGAGCCGGCCGAGTTCCCGGTCAACCGGGGCGGCCTGTGCGCCAAGGGCTTCACCGCGGCGGACCTGCTGGACCACCCGGACCGGCTGCTGACGCCGCTGGTCCGGAAGGAGCCCGGCAACCGGGACTCCCCCCTGCGGGAGGCGTCCTGGGAGGAGGCGTACGAGCGGATCGTGACCGCGATCCGGGACAGTCAGGAGGAGTTCGGCCTGGACAGTGTCGGCGCTTTCGGTGGCGGCGGGCTGACGAATGAGAAGGCGTATGCGCTCGGCAAGTTCGTGCGGGTGGCGCTGCGGTCGTCGGCGATCGACTACAACGGCCGGTTCTGCATGTCGAGTGCGGCGACCGCGGCGAACCGGTCCCTCGGGATCGACCGCGGCCTGCCGTTCCCGCTGGCCGACGTGGCCGAGGCGCGGACGGTGCTGCTGGTCGGCGCGAACCCGGCCGACGCGATGCCGCCGTCCATGCAGTACCTGGACACCGGGCGGGCCAACGGCGCCAAGCACATCGTGGTGGACCCGCGCCGCACCAACACGGCCAACGGCGCCCACCTGCACCTCCAGCCGCTGCCCGGCACCGACCTGGTGCTCGCGAACGGGATGCTGCACATCGCGATCCGCGAGGGATGGGTCGACGAGGCCTACATCGCCGAGAGGACCGAGGGCTTCCCGGCGGTACGGTCGGCGACGAACTCCTACTGGCCGGAGCGGGTCGAACGGCTGACCGGCGTCCCGGAGGCGCAGCTGCGGGAGACCGTGCGCCTGCTCGCCACCGAGGGCCCGAGCATGATCCTCACCGCGCGGGGTGCCGAGCAGCACAGCAACGGTACCGACACCGCGCAGGCGTGGCTCAACCTGGCGCTCGCGCTCGGCCTGGTCGGCAGACCCTTCTCCGGGTACGGCACGATCACCGGCCAGGGCAACGGGCAGGGCGGGCGCGAGCACGGGCAGAAGGCCGACCAGCTCCCGGGTTACCGGCGTCTCGACGACCCGGCGGCACGCGCTCACGTCGCCGGTGTGTGGGGCGTGGACCCCGACGAGCTGCCACGGCCGGGCGTCTCGGCGTACGAGATGATCGATGGTCTCGGCGCCGAAGGCGGAGTCAAGGTCCTGTGGGTCCTGGCCAGCAACATCGTCGTCTCCGCGCCACACAGCAACAACGTCGTCGACAAGCTGCGGAGACTCGACTTCCTGGTGGTCTCCGACATCTTCCTGTCGGAGACCGCCGGCCTCGCCGACGTCGTCCTCCCGACCGCCCAGTGGGCGGAGGAGGAGGGCACGATGACCAACCTCGAGGGCCGTGTGATCCGGCGGAAGATGGCGCTGCCGCCTCCGCCGCTGGTCAAGAGCGACCTGACGGTGCTGACCGAGCTGGCCGGGCACCTGGGCCGGGGCGAGTTCTTCACCGACGAGCCGCGTGTGGTGTTCGAGGAACTGCGGCGGGCCAGTGCCGGCGGGATCGCCGACTACGCCGGCATCAGCTACGAGCGGATCGAGTCCGAGCAGGGCGTCTTCTGGCCGTGCCCGGACGAGGAGCACCCGGGGACGCCGCGGCTGTTCGCGGCGAGCTTCCCGACGGCCTCCGGCCGCGCCCGGTTCGTCCGGGTCGATCACCGCGACGCGGCCGAGCTTCCCGATTCGACCTTCCCGTACGTGCTGACGACCGGCCGCAACATGCAGCAGTACCAGAGCGGCAACCAGACCAGGCGGGTGCGGGCGCTCACGGTGGCGCTGCCCGAACCGCGCGCCGAGATCCACCCCGACCTGGCCCGCCGCCACGGCATCGCCGACGGTGACCTGGTCGAGCTCCGCAGCCGCCGGGGCGCCGCGACGTTGCGGGCCCGGCTCAGCGACGGTATCCGCCCGGACACGGTGTTCGCGCCGTTCCACTGGCCGGGTGCGAACGCGCTGACCAATCCGGCACTTGATCCCCATTCGAAGATGCCCGCCTTCAAGGTGTGCGCGATCGCCCTGGCCAAAGCCGAAGACGGGAGCTTCTGACCATGTACTCCACACCTCGCTTTCTGCAGGGCGTGTTCGCCTTCGAGGGCAAGGGCCTCGACGAGCCCGCCCCGCTGAACCCTTCGCTCAGCTGGACGGTGCCGGCCGGCACGACCGGCCAGGCCGTCTACTTCCGCGGCGGCAACGCCAGCGACGAACTGATCTGCGTCGTGCTGGTGCGCGACGGAGCACCCATGCGGTACTTCCCGGTCGGCGCGAAGGGCGACGTCCACGTGCCGCTGCGGGTGCTGGAGGACCTCGCCGCCGGCACCACGGTGGAGCTGTGGCTCGCCGCACCGGCCGGACTGAACGGAACCGTGATCGTGGACCTCGGACTGGTGGAGATCTGATGACCCAGAAGCTCGTAGTCATCGGCAACGGTATGGCGGGCGCCCGCACGGTCGAGGAGATCCTCGCCCGCAACGGCGACTTCTCCATCACGATGTTCGGTGACGAGCCGTACGGCAACTACAACCGGATCATGCTGTCCAACCTGCTCGCCGGGGTGGAGGACGAGGACGGGATCTACCTCAACGACCTGAGCTGGTACGCCGACAACGACATCACCCTCAACGCGGGCGTGAAGATCGAGCGGATCGACCGGTTCGCCAAGAAGGTGTACGCCACGGACGGGACGGCCACCCCGTACGACAAGCTGATCATCGCTACCGGGTCGAGCTCGTGGACTCCGCCGATCAAGAACATCCACAACCCGAAGCGCGGCTTCCACCAGGGCGTCTTCGCGTTCCGGACGCTCGACGACACCCGCGGCATGATCCGCTACGCCCGGGACCACGAGCGCGCGGTCGTGATCGGCGGCGGCCTGCTCGGCCTGGAGGCGGCCCGCGGCCTGCAGAACCACCTGAGCGACGTGACCCTGCTGCACGCCGCGGGCCACCTGATGGAGCGGCAGCTCGACGAGAAGGCCGGCCACATGCTGCAGGCCAGCGTCGAGAACAAGCTCGGCATCAAGGTCATCACCAACGCGATGACCACCGAGATCCTCGGCAAGGACCGGGTCACCGGCGTCAAGCTGGCCGACGGCACGGTCATCCCCTGCGACGTCGTGGTGATCGCCGCCGGTATCCGGCCGAACACCCAGGTCGCCGCGGACAGCGGGCTGACCGTCGAGCGTGGCATCGTCGTCGACGACCAGATGCGGGTGCAGGACGAGGACGACATCTACTCGGTCGGCGAGTGCGCCCAGCACCGCGGCAACCTGTACGGCCTGGTCGCGCCGCTGTGGGACCAGGCGAAGGTACTCGCCGACCACGTCACCGGCCGCGACGTCGAGGCCGCGTACACCGGCTCGAAACTCTCCACCAAGCTGAAGGTCGCCGGCATCGACGTCGCCTCGATGGGTCTCATCGCGCCGGAGACCGACGACGACGAGGTGATCATCTACAGCGAGCCCAAGAAGGGCGTCTACAAGCAGCTCATCATCCGCGACGGCGCGCTGGCCGGCGCGATCCTGGTCGGCGACAACAGCAAGGCCGCCAACCTGATCCAGTCCTTCGACCGGGCGCAGGCCCTGCCGGAGGAGCGGGCCGAGATGCTCTTCGACATCGGCGGCCCGGCCGGCGAGGTCAAGCCCGAGGACATGCCCGACGACGCGCAGGTCTGCAACTGCAACGGCGTCAGCAAGGGCGCCATCTGCGGCGTCGTGCAGGGCGGCTGCAAGACGGTCTCCGGCGTGATGGACAAGACCCGGGCCGGCAAGGGCTGCGGCACCTGCAAGCCGCTGGTCCAGCGGATCGTCGAGTGGGCCGCCGGCGGCGAGGCCGAGGAGGACCCGGCCGCGTCGTGGTACGTCCCGGGCGTACCGATGCCGAAGCCGGAGCTGATGGCCGCGATCCGCCGTTTCGAGCTGAAGAGCGTCTCGTCGGTCTTCGACAAGCTGGTGCCGGGCGGTGAGCACGACGCCAAGAGCAAGATGGGCCTGGCCTCGCTGCTCAAGATGATGTGGGCCGACGAGTACGTCGACGAGCGCGACGCCCGGTTCATCAACGACCGGGTGCACGGCAACATCCAGAAGGACGGCACCTTCTCGGTGGTCCCGCAGATGAAGGGCGGCGTCACCACCCCGGCCGAGCTCAAGCGGATCGCCGAGGTCGCCGAGAAGTACAACGTGCCGATGGTCAAGCTCACCGGCGGCCAGCGGATCGACCTGCTCGGCATCCCCAAGGAGCAGCTGCCGGCCATGTGGGCGGACCTCGACATGCCTTCCGGGTACGCCTACGCGAAGAGCTTCCGCACGGTCAAGACCTGCGTCGGCTCCGATTTCTGCCGATTCGGAGTCGGTGACTCGACCGCGCTGGGCATCGCAATCGAGGAGCGTTACCAGGGCCTCGAAGGTCCCGGGAAGATGAAGCTCGCGGTCACCGGCTGCCCGCGCAACTGTGCCGAGGCGTACGTCAAGGACCTCGGGGTCGTCGCGATCGACGGCGGTAGGTGGGAGATCTACGTCGGCGGGGCCGCCGGCGCCCACATCCGCAAGGGCGACCTGCTCTGCACGGTCGACTCCGCCGAAGAAGTGATCCGACTGACCGGCCGGTTCCTCCAGTACTACCGGGAGAACGCGAACTGGCTGGAGCGCACCTACGCGTTCGTCCCCCGGATCGGCATCGAGCGGATCCGCGAGATCGTCATCGAGGACACCGACGGCATCGCCGCACAGTTGGACGCCGCCGTCGAGGAGGCCGTCCAGTCGTACAAGGACCCCTGGAAGGAGCGGGCCGCCCCGGCCACGCCCGGCCAGTTCCGTACCTCCCTTCCCCTGACCGTTCTCCCCCAGGTTCCGGTGCGCTCATGACCATCGCCCCCATCGCCGAGACCGTTCTCGGCCCCGTCGACGAGATCCCGTTCGGCGAAGGACGTACCTACGCCGTCGGGCCCGACATGATCGCAGTCTTCCGCCTCCGCGACGGCTCCCTGCGCGCGGTGTCCGCGGTCTGCCCCCACAAGGGCGGCCCGCTCGCGGACGGACAGATCGACAACAAGGTTGTCGTCTGCCCCTTGCACCTCTTCGCATGGGACCTCGCCACCGGGTGTTCCCAGTCCGGACAGCCCCCGATCAGCGTCTACCCGGTCCGGGTCGATGACGGTCACATCATTCTGGGAGACTGATAATGACTGCCACACTTCCTACCGTTTCACCGGCGAGACCCGACGCGAAGTCGCTGAAGGGCCACTGGATCGACGACTGGCGGCCCGAGGACCCGGAGTTCTGGGACAACGGCGGCAAGCAGATCGCCAAGCGCAACCTGATCTTCTCGATCTTCTCCGAGCACATCGGCTTCTCGGTGTGGTCGCTGTGGTCGGTCATGGTGCTGTTCCTCGGCCCCGCCTACGGGTTCGACCCGGCGCAGAAGTTCCTGCTCACGGCCGTGCCCACGCTTGTCGGAGCGGCGCTGCGGATCCCGTACACCTTCGCCGTCGCCCGTTTCGGCGGCCGGAACTGGACCATCATCAGCGCGTCGCTGCTGCTCATCCCGTCGATCACGGCAGCCTTCATGATCGAGCCGGGCGTCGATTACTCGACCCTGCTGATCCTGGCCGCGCTGGCCGGCGTCGGCGGTGGCAACTTCGCCTCCTCGATGGCCAACATCAACGCGTTCTACCCGGACCGGCTCAAGGGCTGGGCGCTCGGCATCAACGCCGGCGGCGGCAACATCGGCGTCCCCGCGGTGCAGCTGGTCGGCCTGCTGGTGCTCGCCACCGTCGGTGCCGGCAGCCCCGGCCTGGTGGCCGGCGTCTACATCCCGCTGATCGTGATCGCGGCGGTCGGCTCGGCGATCTACATGGACAACCTGACCCAGGCCCGCAACGAGAAGCGCGGCATGCGCGACGCGACCAAGGAGGGGCACACCTGGGTGATGTCGGTGCTCTACATCGGCACCTTCGGCTCGTTCATCGGCTTCGGGTTCGCCTTCGGCCAGGTGTTGCAGGTGCAGTTCGCGGACATCTTCAACACCCCGGTCAAGGCCGCCTACCTGACCTTCATCGGCCCGCTGCTGGGCTCGCTGATCAGGCCCTTCGGCGGGGCGCTGGCCGACCGGTTCGGCGGCTCGAAGGTCACCTTCATCAACTTCATCGCGATGGCTGCCGGCGCGTCGATCGTGCTCTTCGCGGCGCAGCAGCGGTCGCTGCCGCTGTACCTGGTCGGGTTCATCACGCTGTTCATCCTCAGCGGACTGGGCAACGGCTCGACCTACAAGATGATCCCGGCGATCTTCAAGCAGAAGTACGCCGACGACGAGCACCGGGCCCGGCGGATCTCCGGCGCGGTCATCGGCATCGCCGGCGCGATCGGCGCGGTCGGCGGTGTGCTGGTCAACCTGGCCTTCCGTCAGTCGTTCCTGACCTACAAGGACGCGGACGCGGCGTACATCGCGTTCATCGCCTTCTACGCGCTCTGCGTGCTCGTCACCTGGGTCGTCTACCTCCGCCCGGCGGCCCGCACCAAGATCGCGGTCTGAGGCTCAGTTTTCTCCCCTTTTCGGCCCAGCACTGTACGGGCTGAAGGTCGTCGCATGACCGGCTGAAGGTCGTCGCATGGCCGGCTGAAGGTCGTCGCAATACCGGCTGAAAGGCTGAACTCCCGTGGCTGAGCTGCGGGAGTTCAGCCTTTTGGGTGCGCGTTGCCCGGGTCCACGGACTCCCGTGGTTCCTACGATCCTCCTTGTCCAGAAATTACCCTTTCTTACGGAATCGGTGATCGTATGAACAAGATGACCCGTGCCATCGCCATGACCGGTGTCGCCGTCGCCGCCGGTGTCACCGTGGCAGCCGGACCCGCGGCCGCGTCACCGGGCACCACCGCCGCGCCCGCGGTGTACTCGGCAGCCGTGGCGAGCGCCAAGCCGGCCGCGCCCCCGAAGCAGAGCTTCCAGCGCCGCGACCGGATCTTCGGCTTCTACAACAGCCCGCGCACCTGTCACAAGATCGGCCGGATCGGCCAGTGGAAGAACCAGTGGCAGCGGTACTCCTGCTTCAAGGTCTACCGCGGCTTCCACAGTGGGGACTGGGCGCTGAAGGTCTACTACGGCTGGAACTACAACCACGGCAACAAGCACTGGAACAGCGGCAAGGGCAACCACGGCGGTGGCAGTTACGGCGGTGGCAGCTACGGCGGTGGCGATTACGGGCGTGACAACTACGGCGATTACGGTCAGCGCAAGGGCTGATTCCGTCCGCGCGAAGGGCCGCGCCCGTTCCCGGGTGCGGCCCTCGGCCGTTCCCACGCCGTTCGTACAGCGCATACGCTGGTGGCGGTCTCGCTGGACGGTTTCGCCGGGCGGCTTTCCTGGACGGCTTTCCTGGACGGCTTTCCTGGACGGCTTTCCTTGACGGCTTTCCTGGACGACTTCCCTCGACGGCTTCCCTGGACGGAGGGACGACATGAATCCCTGGCCCGAGATTCACCGGCAGCGGATCGCCGTCGCCGACCTGCTCGACGGGTTGCGTGCCGATCAATGGGAGCAGCCGTCACTGTGCGACGGCTGGACCGTCCGGGACGTCGCCGGTCATCTCACGCTGCAGCAGATCGGGCTGCGGGAGCTCGCCGACATGCTGCGGCACTGGCGGGGTGGCATGAATCCGACCATTCACGACGCGGCGCGCCGCCGGGCCGCTGCCTGGACTCCGGAGCGGCTCGTCGCCGACATCCGTGACACGGCCGCCCTGCGTCGCCGGAACATCGGGGTCACCCCGATGGAGACCCTCATCGACCTGCTGGTTCACGCGCAGGACATCGCCCTGCCCCTCGGTCTCGTGCACCCGATGCCACCGGAGGCGGCCGCCGCGGCCACCCGCCGGACCCTCACGATGCGGTTCCCGCCACCGCCGCCGTCGGTGCGGCTGATGGCCGGGGTCCGGCTGACCGCCACCGACCTGTCGTGGTCGTTCGGGGACGGTCCCGAGGCCCGCGGACCCATCGACGCCCTGCTGCTGACCGTCACCGGCCGCGCGGTGGCGTTGCCCCGCCTCACCGGCCCGGGAGCGGAGATCCTGGCCACCCGCCTGGCCGGCCGGTAGCCCCGGTCCGGCTTGGCCGTGGTCCGGCTTGGCCCTGATCCGGCTCGGCTCGGTGCGGCTCGGCTTGGTCCGGCTGGCTCCGGTGCGGCCGGTGGACGCCTTCGACGGCAACCACCGGCGGGGCCGGGGCTACCGCGGAGCGGGGCGGGGGCGGCGGCCCCAGAGGACGAGACCGGCCAGCAGAACAGCGCCGCCGAGGACGACCATCGCGACGGCGGTACCGGTGCGGGCGGTTCCGGCGAAGTGCGAGGCCACGATCCAGCCGCCGCCGATGTTGAAGACCAGCACCATCAGGCCCTGCGGGATCACCGGGATCCAGCCGGCCATGAGCAGGATCAGCGCCCAGGCGGTGGCTCGGTTCGCCCGGTACCAGTCGGCGTCCCACGTCAGCGGGATCACCGTGTCGGGTGGCCGGGTGCGCTGCCCGGCCGCGGTCAGCACCTCGTTACCGCTGGTGGCGAGCCGGTCGTCGGCCAGCCAGGCGCCGGCGAACCACATTCCGGCTCCGGCGGCGGCACCGATCACCGGGGCCAGCCAGCGCAGATCTCCCGGACCCCAGATGATCATGACCATCGGCGGGATGGCGGCGACCAGGCCGGCTCCGGAGGCGACCAGCACACTGATGATGTCGGTCGGGTTGTCGGCGGACGTCGGATGCCGGGGGTCCGGCACCGGGCGGACCCGCAACAGCGACACCCACACCGGTACGGTCGCACCCGCCCCCAGCACCGCCGGCAGTACCGCGAACGCCGGCAGCGGGTCGACCGCCGGGGCGAGCAGGATCCCGGCGACGGTGAGCAGCAGCGCGATCGGGGTGACCAGCAGCAGCCAGGCCAGACCGCGCCCGCGGACCTCGGCCCGCTCACCACCGGGCGTGGTGAGCGGCATCCACAGCGCGGTCCCGTCGAGCCCGACGAGCCCGGCCGACATGGCGGCCGCCCACAGCGCGGTCAGCACCCCCGCCCACGGCACCAGAATCGACTCGCCGGCCACCATCGGCAGCCCGGCCAGCAGGCTCCCGTAGACCACGGCGAACGCCAGGTACTGCACGCGCAGCGGATGCCGCGCCCAGGCACGAAGCTCACGCCCCGCCACCGCCCACACCGGACCCGGTCCCCACCAGCCCCCGGGAACCCGTCGCCGGGCAGCGGTGGGGGAGGGAGCGGGAGACGGCGTGGGGGCGGAGGTTGCGGGAGACGGCGTGGGGGCGGAAACCCGTCGCGGGCGCCAGCTGGATCCGGTGACCAGCGAACGACGGACCAGCAGGAGGTACGCCAGCGCGAACACCCCCACGATCACCATCAGCCCGCCGATCATGCCGGCTCCACGACCGGCCGGACCGGCCACGGCGGACAGTGGCCAGCTGCCCGGGAACCACGGCAACCAGCGCACGATCTGTGGCGGCGCCCCGCCGAGCAGCGACGTGATCCACGGTGCCACCGCCCACACCGAACCGAGCGCGCCCATCACGGTGCCGGTGAACACGCCGGTGAGGACCGCCCCGGCCGGGCCGCCGGCGTGACCGATGGCCTCCAGGGCGAACGCCGACCCGATCAGCCCGGCCAGCCACAGCAGCAGCGCGCCGAACCCGGCGACCACGACACCCCGCGCGCCGTAGCGGGCGGCGTGCACCGGCAGTGACGCGAGCGCGACCAGCGACACCAGCGGGCCGATGCCGACGGCCGACGCCAGGAGCAGGCCGGCCGCGGCGGGCGCGGTGGCGACCGGTTCCAGGCGCAGGTGTGACGGGCGGACCCGGCCACGCCCGCCGCCGAGCATGAGCGGCAGCACGATCCAGCCGAGCACCCAGGTCCCGGCCAGGATGGACAGGGTGTGGCGGTCCCCGTACACCGCATATCTGATGAGCCACGCGGCCGCGAGCAGACCGGCGATCGCCGCCACCACCGGGCCGGGATGCTCGCGCAGCGAGCGCTGGAACATCGTCGCCCGCATCCGTGCGGGCGTGCCCAGCGCGGTGTGCAGACTCGAAGCGGTGTTCAGGCTCGAAGCGGTGTTCAGGCTCGGCGCGGTCATCGGACGAGCCAGTCCAGGCCGTCGGTGCCGGTGGTCTCGGCGCCGACGAGTTCGACGAACCGGTCCTCCAGCGGGACGCCGCCGGCGACCTCGGCCACCGGCCCGGCCGCCACCACCCGGCCCTGGTGGATGACCGTGACGTCGTCGCACATCTGCTCGACCAGCATCATCGAGTGGGTGGACAGCACGACGGTGCCGCCGCTGTCGGCGAACCGGCGCAGCACGCGGCGGATGCTCGCCGCCGACACCGGGTCGACGGCCTCGAACGGCTCGTCGAGCACCAGCAGGCGGGGCGCGTGCAGCAGCGCCTGGGCGAGGCCGACCTTCTTGCGGTTGCCGGTGGAGCAGTCGGCGAGGGGGGTGGCGGCGGCCTTGGTGATGCCGAGGACCTCGATGAGTTCGCCGGCGCGTTCGGCGGCGGCGGTCCGGGACAGCCCGCGCAGCCCGGCGCTGTAGCGGAGCAGTTCCGCGCCGGTGAGGCGTTCCGGCAGGTCGAGACCGTCGGGCAGGACACCGGTGAGCGCGCGGGCCCCGGCCCGGTCGCGGACCGCGTCGTGACCGAGGATGCTGATCTCGCCGGCGTCCGGGACGACCAGCCCGACGGCCATGCCGATGGTGGTGGATTTGCCCGCGCCGTTGGGCCCGACGATGCCGTGGAAGGTGCCGGGTTCCACGGTCAGATCTATGTGGTCCACCGCCCGGAACGTCCCGAAGGTTTTGCAGAGTCCCCGAATCAGTAGTGCAGGCACTGACATGGCGGTGAGGATAGTCAACAACGTATCGACGGGGGTTCCCATCGGCCTGCGTTGATGGCAGCGTGTCACCCCATGGGATGGAGAAGATCTTTCACTGTGGCCGCGATCGCGGTCCTCGTCGGAGCGTCGGTGGGACCCGCCGGGTCCGCCGCGGCCGCCGGGAAGTACGGCTACCTGAAACCCGGTGGCCAGCCGCGCCTCGTCGAGAAGGTGCCGGTCAACGTGGTCTTCATCGGCTACGAGCCGCAGCAGGTCGGCAAGAAGGCGTTCCTCGGCGAGCTGGCCGGCGGATACGAGCCGGTGGTCCGGTCGCGCCTCAACTACGGGGTGACCGAGAAGCTCGGCATCTCCTACAAGTACGACTACAAGCTCACCTACGCCGACCGGAAGTACGAGGACCGGTTCTTCCGCCAGCTCACCAAGCTCGCGAAGCCGGCCGACCTCACGGCTTTCCAGCAGGCGTACAACGACCAGGCGAACAACGTCCTGGACATCGCGAACAACAACTTCATCGACGCGCCCAGCGTGGAGAAGTGGCTGGCCTACAACGCGCCGTCCGGTGTCGACACGCGCCGTAACACCGTCTTCTTCATCAACTGGTACGGCCGGTCCGACTTCAAACACCACGTCTACACGAAGATCGGCGAGCCGGACCCGGACACCGGCTACGACTTCGGCGCCAACCGGGCCAGCCGCAAGGTGATCGCCTGGGGCGGCACCACCGCCGACGACGAGGAGACCGGTCTCGGCAGCACCCGCCGTGTCTGGTTCCACGACCTGTCGGCCGGTCCCGAGTCATGGACCAGCAACTACGACGTCGACAACAAGGACCTGGACGGCGACGGCGTCGAGGACTACCGGATGCCGCCGACCTGGGAGTACACCGCGGGCGGCTACCGTGCCCCGTCGGCCCTCGCCGGCGACCTCGGCAAGATCACCCGCTACGTGGCGCTGAACCTGCTGTTCACCACGTCGCCGCTGTACCCGGTGGAACTGCCGACGGCCGAACCGCCGAAGACCCTGAACATCGACGACAACACGTACGAGGGCTGGCCCGGCGTCAACGCGTCCGAGGAGTACGTCACCCCGGCGCTGCTGAAGCAGGAGCTGTCCGAGCTGCGCTGGCGCAACAAGCTGTCGTACGACGCGCAGGACCTGCCGTACGACGCGAAGGCCGAGGAGTGCTACCTGGGCACCGCGGTCACCGGCGAGTCCTGCTACCCGGAGAGCGGCTTCCCGGGTTTCGCCAACCTGTACCTGTACAACAAGGAGAACCTGGACCGCGCCCTCGACGACCAGGGCAAGGTCGACTACGAGATCCCGCTGTTCAACTACGCCGTGGGTGAGGGCGTCCCGACGCCGGGTCTCGGGTTCGCCGACGACAACTACGTCGACGGTGACCAGAGCTACGTGTTCTCGTTCATCTCCCCGGACGTGGTCGCCGCCGGTTACGGCCTGACCACCACGCAGATCCACGAGGTCGGCCACCACCTCGGCATGAGCCACCCGCACGACGGCTACGACAGCGCCACGGGTGTCGACTACGGCCCGGGTAACGAGTTCTACTTCGTCAACGCCGGCGACGAGAACAACTCGATGATGAGCTACATCGACGTCAACTGGGACTTCAGCCAGTTCGACCGGGACAACAGCGACCGGTTCCTCACGGCCGCCTACTGGGAGGCCGCGAACCGTCTGGCCGCCGACGTCCCGGCCGGCAAGGGCAAGGCCGCGCTGAAGAAGGCCGACGTCCTGCTCGGCGGCGCGTCGAAGGCGTTCGCCGCGCACAACTACCGCGCCGCGTACGCCCTGTCCGAGAAGGCCTACTACACGGTCGCGGCCGTTCCGGGCGTCGACGCGGCCGGCTTCGCCGCCACCCTCAAGGCCGAAGCCGACCAGGCCCGCCGCACCACCGAACTGCACAGCCCGCACGAGTTCATCGACACCCTGGCCCCGGACAGCCCCCGCAGCCAGCCGTAACCCCCCTTGCCGGTCCTGGTTTCGGCCGGGACCGGCATCTTCTTTTTCTTGTACGGCTACCCGCTCCTATCTCACGAAGACGTTCGCCGGAGCGCATCTGGGAAAGGTGGGAGCGCGCCTGACTTCAACCCCGCTTGACTTCAACCCCGCTTGACTTCAACCAATGTTGAAGGCCGAGCCTGATCTTCATGACCTCGCCTGCTGTTTCAAGCGCCGAACGCCGCTACGCCCGATGACCCGGGCCGTGACATCCCGGAGGACACCGCTGGATCCGAGGGTCCGGGCGATCGGGCTGGCGCTCGCCCTCGGTGGGCTGATGGTCGTCATCGACACGACCGTCACGACGGTGGCGGTGCCCGCGATCGTGTCCGGCCTGGACACCTCCCTGCCGGCCGCACAGTGGGCGACCGCCGGATACCTGCTCGGCCTGGTCGCCGTGATCCCGCTGGCCGGGTGGCTGTCGGTCCGTCACGGTGCCCGCCGCGTCTACCTGGCGGCGCTGCTCGTGTTCACCCTGTTCTCCGCGCTGACCGGCCTGGCCTGGGACGTGACGTCGCTGGCCGTCTTCCGGGTACTCCAGGGCCTCGGCGGCGGCCTGCTCAACCCGGTGGGCCAGGCGATCGGTCTGCGTGCGGCCCCGAGGGAGGCACGCGGCCGCTTGATGAGCCTGCTGGTGCTGCCGTTGGTGATCGGCCCGGTCCTGGGCCCCCTGCTGGCGGGCTGGCTGATCGACACCGCGTCGTGGCGTTGGATCTTCCTGTTCAACATCCCGCTGGGCCTGCTGGCCACCCTGGTCTGCGCCCGCATCCTGCCCCGCGAAGAGTCACCCGGCCCCCGGAAGTCACGCCGGAAGACCAGGACCGGCTGGCTCCCACCGCTGTCTCACCGCCCCGGAGACAGCAGTGAGACCCAGCCGGTTCGGGCCGCTCAGCCGGTTCGGGCCGCTCAGCCGGTTCGGGCCGCTCAGCCGGTTCGGGCCGCTCAGCCGGGCCGGGCCGTTCAGCCGGACCCGGCGGCTCAACCGGACCCGGCCGCTCACCAGGACCGGGCCGGGAGGCCTGACTGGGTCGGGCTCGTTCTGCTGTCCGGTGGTGCGGTGATCGTCGTGGTCGGGGCCACGCTCGTGGACCGGCTCGAGAGCGTCGGGGTCGCGCTGGTGGTGATCGGGCTGGGGTTGCTCGGCGGGTTCGCGTGGCGGGCCCGGCGGGTCGACGACCCGATCGTCGATCTTCGGCTGCTCCGGCACCGGCCGGTCCGGGCCGGGACGGGGGTGCTGGTCCTGTTCGCGGCGGCCTATTTCGGGTCGATGGCGGTTCTGCCGCTGTTCGTCCAGGGGGTGCGCGGGGATCCGGCGTCCGTCGTCGGGCTGATCGGCATTCCGCAGGCGATCGTGGTCGGGCTGGTGGCGCAGGTCGCGACGCGGCTCGTCGACCGGTTCCCGGCGCGGCGCATCGTGCTCACCGGGACGGCCCTCGGCACGCTCGGCGGCTCGCTGCTGCTGACGGCGATCGGCACGGACGCCGGCTACCCGTGGATCATGGCGGCGACCGTGGTGCTCAGCGCCGGCTCGGGAGCGACGCTGATGCCGACGATGACGGTCGCGCTGCGGGATCTCGACCACGCCGAGACACCCCGCGGCACCACCCTGCTCGCGCTGGTCGTGCAGCTGTCCAACGCGCTCGCCGGTGCGGTCACCGCGGTCACGCTCAGCCTCCTGGTGACGAGGGCGATGCAGGGCTCGGGCAGTGGTGTGCCGGGCTCGGGCAGTGGTGTGCCGGGCTCGGGTGGGGGCGTGCCGGGCTCGGGCGGGGGCGTGCCGGCGATGCTGGCCCTCGACGAGGCGGCCCGCGCCGCGCTGCGCCCGGAACTCGCGTCCGCGGTCGCCGGCGCCTACCTGCTCCCGGTCGTCCTGCTGGCCGGAAGCTGGCTGATCGCCTACCGATCACTGCATTCCGCGAGATGACAGAACCAGCCCACGACCCGTCGTTGGCGGTGCTGATGGCGGCAGGGTGGCGTGTCTGAGCGACGGCCGGCGGGCCGCGGCCGGGTGCGAGCCGTCGCTCACGGCGGTCATGGCGTGTGTATGGGCTGTCTGGGCGACGGGTGGCGGGCCGGCTTTGCGGCGGGCGGTGAGCGGGACGGCGGGGTGGGCGCGGTGGGTAGGGCGGTGGGCCAGACCGGAAGAGGCGGGACGGGTTGGTTGTGGTTGGGGGGTGGTGGCCGTACCGGATGAGTGGTTGGAAAGTGATCGGGCGCCGTCGGCGCGGAAAAGGCCGCACCCTCCGCGGAGGATGCGGCCTTTCGCTCTGGTGCGGTGGCGCTGGTGAGGCGGTGTCAGCCCTTGACGCTGCCCGCGAGCAGGCCGCGGACGAAGTAGCGCTGGAGCAGCAGGAACACCGTGACCGGCACGATGATCGAGACGAACGCGCCGGCGGAGAGCAGGTACCAGGCGGTGCCCCGGGTTCCGGAGAGGTTGGACAGCTGCACGGTCAACGGGGAGATCGCCGGCGCGCCGGCGAACGTCAGCGAGACCAGCAGGTCGTTCCACACCCACAGGAACTGGAAGATGCCGAACGCCGCCAGTGCCGGGGTGAGCAGCGGCAGCAGCACCCGGAAGAAGATCGACACGTGGCCCGCGCCGTCGATCCGGGCCGCCTCGATCAGGCTGGACGGCACCTCTTTGATGAAGTTGTGCAGCAGGTAGATCGCCAGTGGCAGCGCGAACGTCGAGTGCGACAACCAGACGGTCCAGAAGGTGCCGTCGATGTCCCAGGACACGAACAGCTGGAGCAGCGGCAGCAGGGTGACCTGCAGCGGGACGATCTGCAACGCGAAGATCGCGATGAACAGGAAGTTCTTGCCGGGGAAGTTCATCCACGCGAACGCGTACGCCGCGAGCGACGCCAGGCACAGCGGGATGAGCACCGACGGGATCGTCATGACCAGCGAGTTCAGGAACGAGTCGGGCAGGTTCGCGCCGGCCTGTTCCGGGTCCAGGACCGCCTTGTAGTTGTCCAGCGTGAACAGCGGGTTGGTGAACGCCGTCCACCAGCCGCTGCGCCGGATGTCCTCCGGTGTGCGGAAGGACGTGATGAGCAGCCCGAATGTCGGGAGCGTCCAGAGCACGGCCAGGACGACCGCGGCGAGCGACGCCCACGGGGAGGTGAGTTTCGCCTTCGCCGTCGCGGCCGCTGACAGCTTCTTGGTCTTCGTCTTCGTGGCCGGAGTGGTGGTGAGCGGTGCTGCGGTGGTCATCACGCCTCCGATCGGCGGAGCTGCCGGATGTTGTAGACGACGATCGGGACGACGAGGACGAACAGCACCACCGCGAGCGCGGCGCCGAGGCCCCGGTTGTCGCTGCGGAACGTCTGGCTGTAGAACTCGTTCGCGATGACGCTGGTGTCGAACCGGCCGCCGGTCATGGTCTGGACGATGTCGAAGACCTTGAGCGTGCCGATCGCGATGGTGGTGACCACGACGATCACCGCCGGGCGGATCGCCGGGAGGGTGACGAACCGGAACATGCCCCACGGGCCGACACCGTCCAGGCGGGCGGCCTCGATGATGTCGTCCGGGATCGCCTTGATGGCCGCCGACAGCACGGTCATCGCGAAGCCGGCCTGGATCCACACCATGACGGCGATCAGCAGGAACGTGTTCAGTGGCGACTCGATGAGCAGCTGCACCGGTTCGCCGCCGAGCCAGACGATGATCTGGTTGATCAGGCCGATCTGCTTGACCGTGCCCTGGTTGGGCCGGTACTCGTACATGAACTTCCAGATGACGCCGGCCGCGACGAACGAGATCGACATCGGCAGGAAGATCAGCGCCTTGGCGAACGACTCCATCCGGGCCTTGTCGACCAGGATCGCGTAGAGCAGGCCGACACCGGTCGCGACGAACGGGGTGACCAGCACCCAGAACGCCGTGTTCCGCAGAACCGTCAGCTGCTCCGGGTCGCTCAGGATGGTCGCGTAGTTCTCGAAGCCGATGAAGTTCTTCAGCGACGCGTCGAAGAACGACTGGTAGATGGTCCGCAGACCGGGGTAGAGCAACCCGACGCTGAGCATCAGCACGGTCGGGGCGAGGTACAGCGCGGCGACCGCGCGGTCACGCTTGCCGGTGAACCGGCCGGCGATGAACAGGATCAGGCCGATGACAGCGGCGAACAGAAGGATCGCCGCGCCCATCTGCAGGATCTTCTGAGATGTCGTGGTGGCGGTGGTGAACACGCGGCCCGTTCCTCCTCAGTGCGTACGGAGGGGTTGAGAGGTTAAGTGAAGAACAGAAGTGATCAGACTGCTAGGGCCGGTCGGGCGATATCCCGACCGGCCCCGGTACAGCTATCCGATCACTTGGGCCACGCGGCCTCGATGGCGTCGAGGGTCTTCTTGGTGTCCTGACCGGTGATCCAGTTGGTGCTCTGCTTCCAGAACGCGTTGGAGCCGACCGCGGCGGGCATCATGTCCGAGCCGTCGAAGCGGAACTGCGCGTTCGGGTCCTGCAGGATCTTCGCCGAGAGCTGGTCGATCGGGTTCACCAGGTTGGCGATGTCCAGGCCCTTGTTGGCGCTGACCCAGCCCGAGGAGACCTTCGCCTTGGCGTTGGCCCACACGTCGGTCGCGAGGTAGGTCTGGAAGGCCTTGACCTCCGGACGGTCCGCGAACGCGAGGACGAACTCGCCACCACCGAGGACCGGCTTCTTGTCGGCGGTCTCGCCCGGCAGGTAGAAGGCGTAGACGTCGCCGTCCTCGGCCACCTTGGTCGACTTGTCGAAGTTGGCCGCGTAGAAGCTGGCCTGGCGGTGCAGCGAGCAGTTGCCTTCGACGATCTGCAGGCCGGCGTCCTGGAACGTGGTGCTGGCGATGCTCTTGACGTCGCCGAGGCCGCCGTTGACGTACTTGTCGTTCTTCAGGTACTCACCGACGGCGTCGAGGGCCTTGGTGGACTCGGCGCTGTTGAACGGCGTCTCGTGCTTGACCCACTTGTCGTAGGCCTCGACACCGTTGAGACGGAGGTAGAAGTCCTCCATCCAGTCGGTCAGCGGCCAGCCGGTCGCCTCACCGGAGGAGATGCCCGCGCACCACGGCTTCTTACCGGTGGCGGCGATCTTGTCGCTCAGAGCCTTGAGGTCGGCGAGCGTGGTGGGGACGGTGTAGCCGTTGTCCTTGAACTCCTTGGGGGAGTACCAGACCAGCGACTTCACGTTGGCGCCCAGCGGGGCGGCGTAGAACTTGCCGTCGACCGTGCCGTAGGCCTTCCAGTCGGCACCGAAGTTCTTGTCGACCAGCGTCGCCGTCTCGGCCGGGGCCTCCTTGGCCTTGCCGGTGGCGACCAGGCGCTGCAGCAGGCCCGGCTGCGGCACGTAGGCGATGTCCGGCGGGTTGCCGGCCTCGGCGCGGATCAGGACCTGGGTCTCGAAGGACTTGTCGCCCTCGTACTTGATGGTGACGCCGGTGCAGTCCTCGAAGGGCTTGTAGGACTGCTTCTGCGGAGCGTCCTCCGGGGTCACGATGCCCGTGTAGATCGAGACTTCCTTGCCCTTGAGATCACCGAACGCGGTGTAGGGCGAGCAGTCGATGGCTGCGAGGGACGAGGCGGGAACCGTGCCGCCGCCTTCATCCTCTTTACTGTCCGCGCAGGCGCTCAGGCCGAGAACCAGGCCCGCGCTCAGGGCACCGGCGAGCGCGACCCGCGATCGCGAACTCCCACGTTGAACGAACATACCGCTCCCTATGTCATGTAGCGCCTCCGGCGTCTTGCGACGCCGCCGTCCGAAGCGCTTCTTGACCAACAGTCAAGAGGTAACCAGCAAGTTGCGCAATGATTTCAGCGCGATCGAGTCGGTAACGATATCGCTGCGACCCTCCGGCACCTTAACCGGTTAAGGAGATTGGCGGAAGAGCCTACCGCTCCTTGACTTGTCCTGCACCATTTTAGCCGTATTTATCCGGACTAAACGGTTATCGCGTATGGTGTGAGCCGGTTTTGTGACGGCCCGTGCCGATACCCCGGTGAACGCCCTGCCAAACCCACGAAAAGAAACCGCCGCGATGGCCAGTGGCCACCGCGGCGGTTGACGTACGTCTACGTGGTTTTATCCGGATACAGCCGCTATCCGGACACCGCCACGTAGCGGTAGCCGAGCCGGCGCATCCGGTCGGCGTCCAGCACGTGCCGGCCGTCCAGCAGGATCGGCGTGCGCATCAGGCCGACGAACTTCGACCAGTCCAGCTCCAGGTACTGCGCCCACTCGGTGACCAGCACGACCGCGTCGCAGTCGGCGAACACGTCGTCGATGGTCTCGCTCAGGTACGCCGACAGCTCCGGCTGCTCGATCCGGAACCGGCCGGTGGCGACCGGGTCGTGCAGCTTGACCCGGGCCCCGCGGGCGATCAGCGAGTTCGCGATGTCCAGCGCCGGCGCGTCCCGCAGGTCGTCGGTGTTCGGCTTGAACGCCAGGCCCAGCAGGCCGATCTTGCGGCCCTTGAGGATGCGCAGCTCGTCCTGGAGGCGCTCGACGGCGATGGCCCGCTGCCGGCTGTTGACCTCGCGTGCCGCCTTCACGATCGGCATCTCGAGGTTGTACTCCGACGCGGTGGCGATCAGCGCCTTGGTGTCCTTGCCGAAGCAGGAGCCGCCCCAGCCCACGCCCGGCTGCAGGAACCGGGAGCCGATCCGCTGGTCCAGGCCCATGCCGCGGGCGACCTCGGTGATGTCCGCGCCCACCTTGGCGGCGAGCTGGCCGATCTCGTTCGCGTAGCTGATCTTCAGGGCCAGGAACGCGTTCGCCGCGTACTTGATCAGCTCGGCCGACGCCAGGTCGGTGGAGACCAGCGGGACCGCGTTGGCGTCCTCCGGCCGCGGCAGGAAGGTCGGCGGCGTGAACGTCTGGTTGATGATCGGCCGGTAGAGGCGGTTGAGCACCTCGAGGCTGCGTGCGTTGTCCGAGCCGATGACGATCCGGTCCGGGTAGAGGGTGTCGGCGATCGCGTTGCCCTCACGGAGGAACTCCGGGTTCGACGCGACGGCGAACTCGACGCCGTCGGGCCGGTCCTCGCGCTGCTCGAACGAGTCACGCAGGATGGCGTCGACCCAGTTGCCGCTGCCGATCGGCACGGTGGACTTGTTGACCACGACGGTGAAGTCGTGGTTCAGGTTCTGGGCGACGGTCTCGGCGGCGCCGCGGAGGTAGCGGAGGTCGGGGCTGCCGTCCTCGGCCGACGGGGTCTGCACCGCGACGAACACGACGTCGGCGCCGGGGACAGCCTCCTCGTACGAGGTGGTGAAGGTGAGGTTCTGCGCCGCCTCGGCGAGCAGGTCCTCCATCCCGGGCTCGTAGATCGGGCACTTGCCGCCGCGCAGCATGTCGACCTTGGCCTGGTCGAGGTCGACACAGGTCACCTCGTGACCGAGGAAGGCCAGGCTGACGCCCGTGGTCAGGCCGACATAGCCGGTACCGATAACGCAAACCTTCATGCAATCTCCTCCACCGCTATGCCGTACCCGCGGTTACGCCACGTATTCGGAAAGTGGCCCAACCGGCCTCTCGCCGGGCCGGCCGGCCGGCGCCTCGGATGGTGCCGACCTGCGTGTTCCGGCCGAATGATACACAGCCCTTCCAGCGACCAAATGTCACCGAATGTCGTCTTCGCTCCGGCGAGGTGAACGGTCGGCCGAACATCACCGAGAAGTTTCCGGCTCTTGACATGAAGATGACAGCGACAGACGCTTCTGGGAGCGCTCCCACTCATGCATTTCAATGGAAGGGTCATCCCCCATGCGAAGGTCCCCCGGCTTCGCCATCGTCGCCGCCCTCGTGACGGCAGCGACGGCCGTCGTCGTCGCCTCCGGTCCGCAGGGTGCAGCCGCCGCCCCCGCAGAGCCCTACACCTGGAAAAACGTTCGTATTGACGGAGGCGGGTTCGTTCCCGGCGTCGTCTTCAACCCGGGCGAGAAAGACCTCATCTACGCCCGCACCGACATCGGCGGCGCCTACCGCTGGAGCCAGTCGGCGCAGAGCTGGACCCCACTGCTCGACTGGGTCGGGCAGGACGACTGGGGACACAACGGCGTTCTCAGCATCGCCGCCGACCCCGTCGACACCACCCGCGTCTACGCCGCCGTCGGCATGTACACGAACACCTGGGACCCCAACAACGGCGCCATCCTGCGCTCCACCGACAAGGGAAACACCTGGTCACGGACGTATCTGCCGTTCAAGGTCGGCGGCAACATGCCCGGCCGCGGCATGGGGGAGAGGCTGGCCGTCGACCCGCGGAACAACCGGAACGTCTATTTCGCCGCCGAGGGCGGAAACGGGCTCTGGCGCAGCACCGACTACGGGGCCACGTGGGCAAAAGTGTCCAACTTCCCGAACGTCGGCAACTACGTCGCCGACCCGTCCGATACGAACGGCTATCTGAATCAGAACCAAGGTCTGACATGGGTCACCTTCGACCCGGCGTCACCGGCTGTATATGTCGGCGTCGCGGACAAGGAGAACCCGGTCTACCGGTCACTGGACTCCGGCGCCACCTGGGAACGAGTCGCCGGCCAGCCCACCGGATACCTCGCGCACAAGGGCGTGATCCAGGGCAAATACCTGTTCATCGCCACCAGTGACACCGGCGGCCCGTACGACGGCGCCGCCGGCCAGGTCGCCCGCCTCGACACCACCACCGGCGTCTGGACCGACATCTCGCCGACCCCGGTCGCCGACCGCTACTACGGCTACTCCGGCCTGACCGTCGACGCCCAGAAGCCCGGCACCCTGATGGTCGCCACCCAGATCTCCTGGTGGCCCGACGCGATCTTCTTCCGCTCCACCGACTACGGCGCCACCTGGACCCGCGCCTGGGACTGGAGCAGCTACCCCAGCCGCACCAAGCGCTACACCATGGACATCTCCGCCAACCCGTGGCTGGACTTCAACAGCACCGCCCAGGCGCCCGAGGAGAGCCCGAAGCTCGGCTGGATGAACGAGTCCCTCGCCATCGACCCGTTCGACTCCAACCGGCTGCTCTACGGAACCGGCGCCACCCTCTACGGCACCACCCAGCTGACCAACTGGGACAGCAACACCACGTTCACCATCAAGCCGTTCGCCAAGGGCATCGAGGAGACCGCGGTCCAGGACCTGGCCAGCCCGCCGACCGGCGCGCCCCTGGTCAGCGCCCTCTACGACGTCGGCGGTTTCTACCACGCCGACCTCGACACGGTGCAGCCGAGCTTCCACGACACCCCCGCCCTGGGCAGCAACACCGGCCTGGACTTCGCCGAGCTCAGCCCGTCGTTCTTCGTCCGGGTCGGCAACGCCGAGGCGGCGCCGCACATCGGCATCTCCAACGACGGCGGCAAGAACTGGTACCAGGGCCAGGAACCGTCCGGCGTCACCGGCGGCGGCACCGTCGCGGTCGGCGCCGACGCCAACGCCGTGGTCTGGTCCCCGGCCGGCGTCGGCGTGCACTACTCCACCACCCGCGGCAGCACCTGGAGCCCCTCCACCGGCATCCCGGCCGGGGCCAAGGTCGAGAGCGACCGGGTCAACCCCAAAACCTTCTACGGGTACGCCGCCGGCAAGTTCTACACGAGCACGGACGGCGGCGCGACGTTCACCGCGTCGGCCGCCGCGATGCCCGCCGACGGCCGGGTCAACCTGAAGGCGGTGCCGGGCGTCGCCGGCGAGGTGTGGCTGGCCGGCAAGACCGGACTGCTGCGCTCCACCAACTCCGGCCAGACGTTCGCCACCATCGGCGGCGGCGTCAGCGAGGGCGTCAACGTCGCGTTCGGCAAGGCCGCACCGGGAGCCACCCGCCCCGCTGTCTTCCTGGTCGGCACGGTCGACGGTCTCGACGGTGTCTTCCGGTCCGACAACACCGGCGCCTACTGGGTGCGGATCAACGACGACAAGCACCAGTACGGCAACGCCGGTGACGCCCTGGCCGGCGACCCGCGCATCTACGGCCGCGTGTACCTGGGCACCAACGGCCGGGGCATCCTCTACGCCGACCGGCAGGGCGGACCGGCCAGCCCGACCCCGTCGGTGTCGGCGTCCTCGTCGGCGTCCCCCTCGACGTCGTCCTCTGCGCCCCCCTCGGCGTCGGCGAGCCCGAATCCGTCGGCCTCCGTGTCGATCTCGGTCCCGCCGTCGGTCACGGTCTCGCCCA
Organism: Actinoplanes subglobosus; assembly: GCF_042650585.1. Taxonomy (NCBI): domain Bacteria; kingdom Bacillati; phylum Actinomycetota; class Actinomycetes; order Micromonosporales; family Micromonosporaceae; genus Actinoplanes; species Actinoplanes subglobosus. Next base: position 107,124 of record NZ_JBHSBL010000026.1, on the reverse strand, counting down.
GCACCTCGGCCAGCAGTTCCGCCGGCTGCACCGCCACCTACAAGGTGACCGGACAGTGGGGCGGCGGCTTCCAGGGCGAGGTCACCGTCAAGAACACCGGAACCACCGCCACCACCGGCTGGAAGGTCGGCTGGTCCTACACCGCCGGGCAGGTCGTCACCCAGAGCTGGGGCGGCACCGCCACCCAGTCCGGGGCCGCCGTGTCCGTGGTGAACGCCGGCTACAACGGCGCGCTGTCGTCCGGGGCTTCCACCACCTTCGGATTCCTCGGCAGCAACACCGGCACCACCAACCCCGTTCCGTCCCCGATCACCTGCACCACCACCCCGTAGCCCGGGATCCCGGCGGTGCCCGGTACGACACCGGGCCCCGCCACCACCCGGCGGAGAGGAAATCCCCGTGACCCCATCCCCCAGAAGCACCGGCAGGTTCCGACGCAGAGTGGCGCTCGCCGGCGTCGCAGTCCTCGGCGCCGGCGCTGTTCTCGCAGCCGGCGCCCCGGCCTACGCCGCGGCCGGCTGCACCGTCGTCTACAAGGTGCAGAGCCAATGGCCCGGCGGCTTCACCGGCGACATCCAGATCAAGAACACCGGTGACCCGCTGAGCAGCTGGAAACTCGAGTTCGACTTCCCGGACGCGGCACAGAAGGCCGGACAGGGCTGGAGCGGCGTCTACAGCCAGTCCGGCCAGCACGTCACGGTCAACAACGCCGCCTGGAACGGATCACTGGCCACCAACGCGACCGTCGGCACCGGCTTCAACGGCACGTTCGGCACGGCCAACCCGGTGCCCACCGCGTTCACGCTCAACGGCACCGCCTGCAACCAGGCCGCCAACGCACCGACCGTGGCCATCACCAGCCCGGCGGCGAACACCCGCTACACCGCGCCGGCGTCGATCCCGATCGCGGCCACCGCCACGGCGGCCAGCGGGCAGACCATCAGCAAGGTCGAGTTCTACCACGACGGCCTGCTGCTCGGCACCGACACGGCCGCGCCGTACACGTACTCCTGGGACGGGGTGCCGGCGCAGACCGCGGCCTACCACGTGCAGGCCATCGCGTACGACAACGCCGGCACCAAGAGCAGCACCGCCGACGTGCCGGTCTTCGTGGACGCGGCCACCACCCCGGCGATCGTCGCCGACGCCACCTCGCTGGCGATCAACCCCGGTGCCAGCGGCACGTTCAAGCTCGCCCTGAGCAAGGCGCCGACCGCGAACGTCACGGTGGCCGTCGCCCGCAGCGCAGGCTCCACCGCGGTCACCGTCACCCCGGCGACGCTCACCTTCACCCCGTCGAACTGGAGCACCGGCCAGTCGGTCACCGTCGCCGCCGCGAGCACCGCGACGGCCGGGTCCACCGCGACCATCACCGCCAGCTCGACCGGCTACACGTCGGCGCAGCTCGGCGTCACGGTCACCGAACCGGGCTCGGTCGACACCCGGTTCACCCAGCTCTACAACGACCTGAAGAACCCGGCGAACGGTTACTTCAGCCCGGAGGGCGTGCCCTACCACTCGATCGAGACGCTGATCGACGAGGCGCCCGACCACGGTCACGAGACCACGAGCGAGGCGTTCTCCTACTGGCTGTGGCTGGAGGCCGCCAACTCGCGGATCACCGGCGACTGGGCGCCGTTCAACAGCGCCTGGACGACGATGGAGAAGTACATCATCCCGTCGCACGCCGACCAGCCGACGAACGCGAACTACAACGCGTCCAAGCCGGCGACGTACGCGGCCGAGTACCCGCTCCCGTCGCAGTACCCGTCGCAGCTCGACACCAGCGTCTCGGTCGGCACCGACCCGCTGGCAGCCGAGCTGAAGAGCGCGTACGGCACCGACGACATCTACGGCATGCACTGGCTGCTGGACGTCGACAACACGTACGGCTTCGGGCACTGCGGTGACGGCACCACCCGCGTCGCGTACATCAACACCTTCCAGCGCGGCCCGCAGGAGTCGACCTTCGAGACCGTGCCGCAGCCGTCCTGCGACACGTTCAAGCACGGCGGCCCGAACGGCTACCTGGACCTGTTCACCAAGGACGCGTCCTACGCCAAGCAGTGGAAGTACACCAACGCGCCGGACGCCGACGCCCGTGCCGTGCAGGTCGCCTACTGGGCTCTCCAGTGGGCCACCGAGCAGGGCAAGCAGGCGCAGATCTCGACGACCGTCGCCAACGCCGCCAAGATGGGCGACTACCTGCGGTACTCGTTCTACGACAAGTACTTCAAGCAGCCCGGCTGCGCGTCCACGTCGTGTGCCGCGGGCACCGGCAAGAACGCCTCCAGCAACCTGATGTCGTGGTACTACGCCTGGGGCGGTGCCTACGACACCAGCGCCGGATGGGCGTGGCGCATCGGTTCCAGCACCAGCCACTTCGGCTACCAGAACCCGATGGCCGCCTACATCATGTCCAACGTCAGCGCCTTCAACCCGAAGTCGCCGACCGCGAAGGCCGACTGGCAGGCCAGCCTGACCCGTCAGCTGGAGTTCTACCAGTGGCTGCAGTCGTCCGAGGGCGCGATCGCCGGCGGCGCGACGAACAGCTGGAACGGCAACTACTCGGCGCGGCCGGCCGGCACGCCGACCTTCTACGGCCTGGCCTACGTGGAGGCCCCGGTCTACGCCGACCCGCCGTCCAACCAGTGGTTCGGCATGCAGACCTGGTCGCTGGAGCGGCTGGCCGAGTACTACTACACGACCGGTGACGCCAAGGCCAAGACGATCCTCGACAAGTGGGTCACCTGGGCGCTGGCCAACTCCACCATCACCGCGACCAGCTTCGAGATCCCGTCCGACCTGACCTGGTCCGGCGCTCCGGCCACGTGGAACCCGTCGAGCCCGGCGGCCAACACCGGCCTGCACGTCACGGTCAAGAGCAAGGGCACCGACCTCGGTGTGGCCGGCTCGTTCGCCAAACTGCTCACCTTCTACGCCGCCAAGTCCGGCAACACGGCGGCCAAGACGGCGGCGAAGAACCTGCTCGACGCGATCTGGACGCACAAGGACGGCAAGGGCGTCTCGGTGACCGAGACCCGGGCCGACTACAACCGGATGGACGACGTCTACAACGCCTCCACCGGCCAGGGCATCTACATCCCGCCGGGCTGGACCGGGAAGATGCCGAACGGCGACGTGATCCAGCCGGGTGTCTCGTTCCTGGACATCCGCAGCTTCTACCGCAACGACCCGGACTTCCCCAAGGTCCAGGCCTACCTGAACGGCGGCGCCGCGCCGACGTTCAACTACCACCGGTTCTGGGCGCAGGTCGACGTGGCCACCGGTTACGCCGAGTACGCCCGCCTCTTCCCCCAGGGGTGACGATGCGACTTCTCCGAATGGCCGCGGTGGCCCTGTTCGCCGCCGCGGCCGGGATCCTGGCCCTGCCCAGCACTCCCGCCCAGGCCCACGGCGCCATCCAGGTGCCCGGCAGCCGCACCTGGTTCTGCTACCAGGACGGCCGCAACCCGCAGACCGGCGCGATCGAGCCGAAGAACGCGGCCTGTGCCGCGGCGGTCGCGGCCAGCGGCGTCAACTCTCTCTACAACTGGTTCGCCGTACTCCGTTCCGACGGGGCCGGGCGGGTCAACGGGTTCCTCCCGGACGGTCAGCTGTGCAGTGGTGGCACCGGTGGCCCGTACAACTTCACCGGGTTCAACCTGGCCCGGACCGACTGGCCGACCACCCACCTGACGGCCGGGGCGAACATCCAGTTCAAGTACAACGACTGGGCCAAGCACCCCGGCACGTTCTACCTCTACATCACCAAGAACGGCTACGACCCGACCAAGCCGCTCGCCTGGAGCGACCTCGAGCCGACGCCGTTCGACCAGGTGACCAACCCGCCGGCCAACGGCGGGCCGGGCACCGACGACGGGCACTACTACTGGAACGGGACCCTGCCGGCCGGTAAGACCGGCAAGCACCTGATCTACTCGGTGTGGTCGCGTTCGGACAGCACGGAGACGTTCTACGGCTGCTCGGACGTGGTCTTCGACGGCGGCAACGGCGAGGTGACCGGCATCGGCGGCAACACCAGCCCGTCGCCGAGCACCCCGACCAGCCCGTCGCCCAGCCCGTCCACCAGCGTGCCGGGCAGCCCGTCGCCCAGCCCCAGCACCTCGACCAACCCCGGCGGCTGCACGGCGATGTACAACATCGTGTCGGCGTGGAGCGGCGGCTTCCAGGGCGAGGTCATGGTGCACGCCGGGACCAGCGCGGTGAACAACTGGAAGATCACCTGGACCTGGCCGGGCGGGCAGCAACTCGCCCAGGTCTGGAGTGGCAAGGCGACCAGTAGCGGGTCCCTGGTCACGGTGACACCGGAGAGCTGGAACGCGAGTGTGCCGGCCAACGGCTACGTCACGTTCGGGTTCCTGGCGTCGGGTACCTCGGCACCGACGGTGCAGAACCTGGCGTGCACCACGGCGTAGCCCTCCGGCCTCGCCGTAGCCGAACACCCGGGTGAGCACGTTGCCACCCTGGGCGACAGTTCCCCCGGCAGAGTGACTGACGTCGCGCTGTCGGGGGCGCTGTACACCGGGGGCGCTGTACACCGGGGGTGGCTTGACGGCGAACCGTGAGAATGTGGTTACGGCACCGACCTCGTCGACAGCCTCTACCTGCCGGGACACCGTCCGGGCCGGCGGGTCCGCGATGCTGGAATCGCCCGCTGGGGATGTTAAGGGGCGCCCACGACCCCCCGTGGCCCGTGGACGCCGGACCATGGTGCCGATCTCCGTTTGCAAATCGATTGCACGTGAGCAATTGTTCTAGGCTCGGAGGCGGGGACGACCGGGGGACGACCGACGATGCACTGGCGGCTGCTGGGTCCGATGCGCCTGTCGGGCAATGCCCCGCACCACCCGGACTCCCCACACCCCGACCCGCCGGGTGTCGACCTCGGTCCCGGCAAGCAACGCTGCCTGCTCGCCTCCCTGCTGCTCACCCCGCGCCAGACCGTACCGTCCGGCACCCTCATCGACCGGATCTGGGGCGACAGACCGCCACGGTCGGCCACCCCGCTCGCGCCCTACGCCGCCCGCCTGCGCCGCATCCTCGACCCGGTCCCCGGCGCCGGCAGCATCCGGTTCGCGTCAGGCGGCTACCTGATCGACTGCGATCCCGACCGGGTCGACCTGCACCGGGCCCGCCGCCTGGTCTTCGAGGCCCGCGCCGCCGAGGAGGCCGGCGACGACGACCGCGCCGGCGGGCTCCTGCTCGACGCCCTCGACGGCTGGGACGGCCACGCCCTCGCCGGAGTGCCCGGCGACTGGGCGGCCCGCGTCCGCGAAGCCCTCGCCCGCGAACGGCTCGACGTGCTCACCCGCCTCGGACGCACCGCCCTGCGCCTGGGCCGCGCCGAGGAGGTCGCCGAACGGCTCGCCCCGTTCGCCGCCGAGAACCCCACCGTCGAGGGTCTCGTCGCGGTGCAGATGTGTGCCCTCGTCGCGTCCGGGCAGCCGGCACAGGCGCTGGAGGCGTTCGCCCGTACCAGAGATGCCATCGCCGACCGGTTGGGCAGCGAACCCGGACCCGAACTGACCGCCCTGCACACCGGAATCCTGCGCGGTGACGCGCCCCAGGCGGCGCCCGCCGCCCGCCGCGGTTCGGGGTCTGGCGGTTCGGGGTCTGGCGGTTCGGGGTCTGGCGGTTCGGGGTCTGGCGGGGAACTGTCGCAGCTGCCCGCCGACGCCATCGCCTTCACCGGCCGCCGTGCCGAACTCGGGGAACTCGACCGCGCCCTCACCGGCGGCCTACGCCTCGCCGTGGTCACCGGCCCGCCCGGCGTCGGCAAGACCGCTCTCGCCGTGCACTGGGGCCACCGGGCCGCACACCGCTTCCCCGACGGGCAGCTCTACCTCAACCTGCGCGGATTCGACGGCAGCGACGAGGTGATGACCCCCGACGAGGCCGCCCGCACCCTGATCACCGTCCTCGACCCCGGCCGTCCCGTCCCGCACGGCCTCGACGCCCGCACCGGGCTGCTCCGCGGCCTGCTCGCCAGCCGTCGCCTGCTGATCGTCTTCGACAACGTCCGCGACGCCGCCCACGTACGACCGCTGCTGCCCGGCGCCGGCGAGTCGGTCACCATCGTCACCAGCCGTGACCGGCTCACCGGCCTGGTCGCCTCGCATGGCGCCGTGCCGGTGCCCCTCGACGCCCTCGACCCGGGCGCCGCCGGGGAACTGCTCGCCGGACGGCTCGGCGCGGCCCGCCTCGCCGCCGAGCCCTGTACCGCCGCGGCCCTCGTCGCCGCCACCGCGGGGCTGCCGCTCGCCCTGGTCACCGTCGCGGCGCGGGCCGCCATCCGGTCCGGGGAGGCGCTCGGTGAACTGGCCGCCGAACTCACCGGATCCCGCCTCGATGGGCGCCGACTCGACGGGGTGCGTCTCGATGGGTTGAGCCTCGATGGCGCCGATGGGGATGACGAGACGGATCCGCGGACCGTGTTCTCGTGGTCCTACCGGTCGCTGAGCCCGGCCGCCGCCCGGCTGTTCCGGCTGCTCGGTGCCAACCCCGGTCCGGACATCTCGGCCGCCCTCGCGGGATCTCTATTCGGCGAGGGCTGTGCCGGCGAGGGCGGTGACGGCGAGAGCTGTGCCGGCGAGGGCGGTGCCGGCGAGGGCGGTGCTGGCGAGAGCTGTGCTGGCGAGAGCTGTGCCGGCGAGGGCGGTGCCGGCGAGAGCGGTGACGGTCGGGGTGTCGTTGGTCAGGGTGTCGCGGGCCCGGATGTCGGCGGCCTCCTCGACGAGCTCGTCACCGCCAGCCTGCTCAGCGAGCACCGGCCCGGCCGTTACGTGATGCATGATCTGCTCCGGGCGTACGCCGCTGATCTCCTGCCCGAGACCGAACGCGGCCCGGCGGTGCGCCGCCTCCTGGACCACCTGCTGCACACCGCGCGCACCGCCGCCTTCAACCTGGACCCGAAACGGCGGCCGCTGACGTTCCGGCCGCCCGCCGCCGGGGTCCGGCCTGAGCCGCTGAGCGGCGAGGCCGACGCGCTGCGCTGGTTCGCCGCCGAGCACGCCGGACTGATGGCCGCCCTGCGGCAGGCCGCCGACCTCGACGACTACGGCTGGCAGCTGCCGTGGGCGATGGACGACTTCCTGGACCGGCAGGGCCACTGGGACGACTGGGCCGCAGCCGAACGTATCGCCGTCACCGCCGCCCGCCGCCGCGGCGAGACCCGCGCCGAAGCCGCCGCCCACCAGTCCCTCGCCCGCGGCTATGTGCAGGTCGGCCGGTACGACGAGGCCGAACCCCACTACGCCGAGGCGGTGCGTCTCTACGAGGGGTTCGGTGATCCGGGCGGCCGGGCCAACATCCTGTTCGGCATCGCCTGGATGCGCGACCAGCAGGGACGCAACGCCGAGTGCCAGGAACTGGTCCGGCAGTCGCGACCCCTCTACCGGGAAGCCGGTGACGTCGTCGGCGAGGCCCGGGCCCTCAGCGCCCTCGGCTGGTCACTGGGCCGCGACGGCCGCCACGACCTCACCCTGCGCTACTGCCGGGAGGCGCTCGAACTGCATGACGAACTCGGTGACCGGCACGGGCAGGCCGCCACCTGGGACAGCATCGGCTGGGCGCACCATCATCTCGGCGACCACGACCTCGCCGTGCGGGCCTACCGGCGGTCGCTCGACCTCTACCGGGCCGCGGGCGACCTGGCCAACGAGGCCGACATCCGGGAGCACCTCGGCGACACCCACGCCGCCTCCGGAGACATCGCGGCCGCCGCCGGGGAATGGCGGACGGCGCTCACCCTGCTGGAGAGACTCGATCATCCGGGTGCGGCCGGGCTGCGGGACAAACTGCGCGCACTGGACTGAACTTGGATATGTCCGGATCTCGGTATGGATCTTTGTCCGGGTCCGGAGTCAGAGTGCGCCGGCGCTGAAACGGCTCGGGTCGCCGGCGCCGACACGCAGGATCTCCGGCTCGCCCTCGGACAGGTCGATCACCGTGGTCGGCTCGGTGCCGCAGTCCCCGGAGTCGATCACCGCGTCGATCGCGTGGTCCAGGGTCTCCTTGATCTCCCAGCCCTGCGTCATCGGTTCGGTCTCACCCGGCAGGAGCAGCGTCGACGAGACGATCGGCTCACCGAGTTCGGCCAGGATCGCCTGCGCTGTGGTGTGCGCGGTGATCCGTACCCCCACCGTCTTCTTCTTGGGGTGCAGAAGCCGCCGCGGCACCTCCTTCGTCGCCGGGAGGATGAACGTGAACGGCCCCGGCGTCGAGGCCTTCACCGCCCGGAACAACGCGTTGTTGATCGTCACGAATTGGCCCAGCTGAGCGAAGTCGTGACACAGCAGCGTGAAGTGGTGCCGGTCGTCGAGATGCCGGATCGCCCGGATCCGGTCCAGCGCGTCCTTGCTGCCCATCCGGCAGCCCAGCGCGAAACACGAGTCGGTCGGATAGGCGACCAGCCCGTCGGAGCGGATCAGCTCGACGATCTGATGGATGCTGCGTGCCTGCGGGTTGTCCGGGTGCACGTCGAAGTACTTGGCCACTCCCGACAGCTTAGGCTTCGGTGATGGCGAGCGTTCACCGCCCGGCGGTAAGGGTGATCTGTTTCGACGCCGACGGCCGCGTCCTGCTTCTGCGCTGGGAGGATCCGGTCTCCCGGGCGCGCCTGTGGGAGCCACCCGGCGGCGGCATCGACCCGGGCGAGACACCACTGGAGGCGGCCCGGCGTGAGCTCGCCGAGGAGACCGGTCTCGACCCGGGCGCGATCGGGGCCCGAGCCGTCGACGTGCAACGGGACACGGTCTGGAAAGGGACCCACTTCGTGGGCCCGGAGCAGTTCTTCGCGGCCTTCTTCCGCACGTCACGGCCGCCGGTGGTCCGGGAGGGCCTGCTGGCGTACGAGCAGAGCGAACTCCTCACCCACGCCTGGATCGACCCCGCCGACCTGGACGGCCTGCCTGACCGGCTGGAGCCGCCGGTTCTGCCCGCTCTTCTCCCTGAGTTCCGCTCGTGGGCCCGCCAGGCGTGAGCGGTGTTGTGCCGGTGCTGGTCTGCGTCGGTGCTGGTCTGCGCCGGCGCTTCTCGTGCCAGTGCTTTCGTGCCAGTGCTTTCGTGCCAGTGCTTTGGTTTGGACGCTTGTCGTGCCTGCTCTTCGGTGGCGTCGACGGGCAGCTGTATCTGGTCGTCGGCCGGCGTCGAGGGGGTGTGAGGGAGGACACGGGGGCGGGTGTCTGATTTGGGGGATTTGGTTCGAACGTATGTTCGAATATGGTGGGGTGCGGGACAGGATGCAGGAGCTCACCGATCTCGCGGCCGAGGCCGCCGAGACGCGGTTGGCCCCGCTGTCCCAGGATGACCTTCTCGTCTTCCTAGACAGCGTGCACACCGCCCAGCAGATGCTCCACGCCGCCGTCCTGCACGCCGTCCACGAGGCCGAGCGCCGCCAGATCCCCGCTGCCCAGCACGCGCCCTCGCCGCAAGCCTGGCTCCGCGGTCGGCTGCGCATCAGCGCCAGAGCCGCCCACAGCCTGCTCGCCCAGGCCTCCACCGTCGATCGTGACCGCACCGTCGACGAGGCAGTCAGCGCCGGCCGGGTCAACGCCGAGCAACTCGCCGTCATCACCAACGCCCTCACCGAGCTCCCGACCGACCTTCCGGCCGGGATCCACGGGCGGGCGGCGGCCGTGCTGTCCGAGTGGGCCGACCGGCTCGACCCCAACGGGCTGCGGATCGCCGGTCGCCGCGTCCTGTCGCACGTAGCCCCCGAGGTCGCCGACGCCGTCGAGGAGCGGTGGCTGCAACGCGTCGAGAGCGAAGCCCGTCGACACCGCTACCTTTCCCTGAGCCCGGCCGGCGCCGGTCGCGTCCGCATCCGCGGCCTCCTCGACACCGAGGCCGCAGCCGTCGTCACCGCGGCCCTCGACCCGCTCTGCAAACCCGATCCTGTCGGCAGACTCGATTCTGTCGACAGACTCGACCCGGCCGGCAAGCCCACTCCGGCCGGCTCCCCGCCCGAGGCCGACCCGCGCACCCCTGGCCAGCGCCGTGCCGACGCCCTCATCGACGTGTGCCGGCTGGCGCTCGCCGAGGGCACACTGCCGGACAGCGGCGGTGACCGGCCGCAGATCACCGTCACCGTCCCCTACGACCCGTTACTGGAGAAGCTCGGCACCGGCCGGCTCGACAACGGTGAGCCCGTCTCCGCCGCCACCGTCCGGCGCCTTGGCTGCGACGCCCGCGTCCTGCCCGTCATGCTCAACGGAGACAGCCAGATCCTCGACGCCGGGCGCGCACGCCGCACCGCCACCGGCCCCATCCGCAGAGCTCTCAACGTCCGCGACGGCGGTTGTGCCTTCCCCGGCTGCGACCGTCCACCCCGCTGGTGCGATGCCCACCACATCATCAGCTGGCTCGACGGCGGGCCCACCGACCTCGGCAATCTGGTGCTCCTATGCGGTCACCATCACCGTCTCGTCCACGAGGAGACCGGCTGGCAGATCCGTACCGGTGGCGACGGCAGCCCCGAGTTCCTGCCCCCGACGTGGCTCGACCCCCACCGTGTGCCGCGCCGCAACGACTACCACCGTGCACACGTCACACGCCGGGCGTCCCAGGACGCCGCGACCGGGGAAGCCGCACCACGTCGCGTCGCCGCTCCTGAGCGTGATGCCACGGCGAGCCGCATCAAGAACGGCGGACGATCCACCGGACCGGCCGGCCGGAGTACTGGGCGTGGCAGCGACGTGCGACCGCAACGCTGACCGGCACCTATGTTGACCCAACCAATGTTGACCGGCACCCATGTTGACCGGTACCAAACTCGGCGGATCAGCGGGCGGCGGGGGCCAGCCATGCGGCGGTGTCCGGCGGCAGCAGACCGTCCGGCGTCAGCGGGCCGCTCGCCAGCAGCAGGTCGCCCGCGGGCAGCGGTACCGGGTCGGTGCCCATGGCTACGGCCATCGTGAGGTTCGGGCGTTCGGCCAGCAGCCGATCGTCGTAGTCGACGTTCAGGGTCATCGGATCGCCGGCGGAGAGGAGACCCTGACGATGCAGCCGACGGCGTAGCGACACCGCGGTCCGTGTCAACGGCAGCGTCGGAGAGTCGAGATGCCGGGACCAGCCCGGCGGAACGGGCAGCCATGGTGGTGCGGAGCCGGGCGGGGAGAAGCCGTCCGTCCACGGCAGGGGCACCCGGCAGCCGTCACGGGAGAAGCCGGACCGTCGCCACGCCGGGTCCTGCCTCGCCTCGGCAGGGACGTCGGCCTCCGGCAGGCTGTACTCCTGGCCCTGGTAGAGGTAGGCCGCGCCGGGTAACGCCAGGATGGTCAGCAACGCGGCGCGAGCGCGTGCCGGGTTGCCATAGCGGGTGGCGGTACGTACGACGTCGTGGTTCTCGACGACCCAGGTCACCGGCCGGCGGGAGAGCAGCCGGTCGGCGGTATCACGCCAGGCGGTCACCTCCCACGGGGCCACCAGGAACTCGAAGGCGAACGCCTGGTGCAGGCGGTCGTCGCCGACGTATCGGGCGGCCCGGTGCGGGGCCAGGTTGACCTCGCCGATCAGAGCGCGCGGTGGGTCGTACCCCTCGGTGATTCTGCGCCATCGGCGGTAGATCTCGATCGTTTCGGGCTGGTCGCAGGCGTGGGGGTTGCCCCGCAGCCGGCCCGGCTCCGGCTCGGCACCGGGCGGGAGCGAGGGTAGTCCGGGCGCCTTGAACAGGCCGTGGGCGACGTCGATACGCAGGCCGTCGACGCCGCGGTCCAGCCAGAAGCGGATCACGTCATCGAAGTAGGGAGCGGTCCGCGGGTCACGCCAATTCCAGTCCGGTTGTTCGGGCGCGTAGAGGTGCAGGTACCAGGAGCCGTCGGGTGTCCGGGTCCAGGCAGGGCCGCCGAAGACGCTGGGCCAGTTGTTCGGCGGCTGGCTGTCCGGCAGGCGGCTGTCCGAATGCTGGCTGTTCGGGGTCCCGTCCGCCGGGGCTGATGCGAACGGGGCGGATGCGAAGTGGAAACGGGCGCGTGCCGACGGGTCGCCGGCGAGCGCGGCCTGGAACAGCGGATGCTGATCGGAGCAGTGGTTGGGCACGATGTCGGCGATCACGCGTAGGCCCAGATCGTGGGCGCGGGTCACCAGAGCGTCGAAGGCCGCCAGGTCACCGAAGAGGGGATCGACGTCGGTGTAGTCGCTCACGTCGTACCCATGATCTGCCTGGGGTGACCGCTGGAACGGTGTCAGCCAGATCGCGTCGGCGCCCAGCCCGGCGATGTGCTCGAGATGGGCCGTCAGGCCCGCGAGATCGCCGACGCCGTCCCCGGAGGCGTCGGCGAAGGAACGCGGATAAACCTGATAGACGACGCCGTCGGTCCACCACACCGCCTGATTGTCGCACCGCTCACCGGGCGTTCAGCGGCAGTGGCTGCCGTCAGCGGCGGTGGCTCCGGTTCTGGAAGCGGGCGAACAGGTTCCGGAGCCGTTGCTGGTTCTCCGGCTTGGCGAGCTGGCGGCGGCCCTGGTCGGCGAGCTGCCGGCCGCGCGGACTGTTCAGGAAGGCTTGGATGCGCTGCGTGATGGAAGGCATGTCTTCCATGTGCCCAGCCGGGCCTGAGCGGAATCATAGGGCTGGACGGATTTACGGGTTGGGCAGACCAGGGGCTGGGCAGATTCAGGGCTGGGCAGATTCACAGGCTGGAATCACGGGCTGGGCGGAATCATGGCGGCGCGTCCTGTTCCGGGGAATGCTGGGGCGTGGATGTGCCGTGAGGGTGAGGAGCTGCTGTGGAGACCGACCTGTTCATCGCCGGGAAGTGGGTGCCCGCGTCGTCGGGTGGCCGGTTCGACGTGCACGACCCGGCGACGGGCGACACCATCGCGTCGGTCGCCGACGGCGGGGAGGCGGACGCGATCGCCGCTGTGGATGCGGCGGCCGCGGCGGGTCCGGCGTGGGCGGCGGCCCCTCCGCGGGTACGGTCGGAGGTGCTCCGCCGAGCGTTCGCATTGATGACCGAACGCGCTTCGGAACTGGCGAAACTCATCAGCCTGGAGAACGGTAAGGCGCTCACCGACGCGAAGGGCGAGGTGACGTACGCGGCCGAGTTCTTCCGCTGGTTCGCCGAGGAGGCGGTGCGTGGGGAAGGCGCGATCGCGACCGCCCCGTCCGGGGCGAACCGGATTCTGGTCGTGCGCCAGCCGGTCGGTGTGTGCGTGCTGGTGACGCCGTGGAACTTCCCGGCCGCGATGGCGACCCGCAAGATCGGCCCGGCGCTGGCGGCCGGGTGCACGGTGATCCTCAAGCCGGCCAGCGACACGCCGCTGACCGCGCTGGCGATGGCCGCGATCCTGGCCGAGGCCGGTGTGCCCGAGGGCGTGGTGAACGTGGTGCCCTCGCGTAGTTCGGGCAAGGTGGTGTCGGCGATGCTGCGTGACGCCCGGGTGCGGAAGCTGTCGTTCACGGGTTCGACCGAGGTGGGCCGGATCCTGCTCGCGCAGGCCGCGGAGAACGTGGTGAACACGTCGATGGAGCTGGGCGGCAACGCCCCGTTCCTGGTGTTCGCGGACGCCGACCTGGACGCCGCGGTGGACGGGGCGATAATCGCGAAGATGCGTAACGGCGGGGAGGCGTGCACGGCGGCGAACCGGTTCTTCGTGGAGGCGCCGGTGGCCGACGAGTTCGCCCGGAAGCTGGCGCAGCGTATGTCAGCGCTGGTGGTGGGACCCGGGACGGACGAGAAGACGCAGGTCGGCCCGCTCGTCAACGAGGACACCGTGGCGAAGGTGGACAGCCTGGTGCGAGGCGCCCTGGAGGGCGGCGCGGAGGCGGTGACCGGTGGGAGCCGGCCGACGGGGCCTGGGTTCTACTACCCGCCGACGGTGCTGACCGGGGTGGCCGCTGATGCGCCGATCCTGCGGCAGGAGATCTTCGGCCCGGTGGCGCCGATCGTGACGTTCACCGGCGAGGCGGAGGCCGTGCGGCTGGCCAACGACACGGAGTACGGCCTGGTGGCGTACGTCTACACCGGTGATCTCGCGCGGGGCATGCGGGTCAGCGAGGCGATCGAGGCGGGCATGGTCGGCATCAACCGTGGCCTGGTCAGTGACCCGGCGGCGCCGTTCGGCGGGGTGAAGCAGAGCGGCATCGGCCGGGAGGGCGGCCACGACGGTCTTCTGGAGTACCTGGAGTCGAAGTACATCGCCGTCAATTGGTGAGCCGGTCGGCAGTCAACGGTTGGCACCGTCAACGGTTGACTGCCGACCGATTGGCACCAGCCGTTGGGCCGTCAACCGGCGGTGCCATCAACTGGCGGTGCCATCAACCGGTGATGGTCTTGCGCATGCGGACGAGCGGGACCGGGGCGCCGCCCCGATCGTCGTGCAGGTGCTCGACGACGACGAAGCCGGCCGCGGTGTAGAGCGGCTGTCCGGACATGGTGCCCATCAGCTCCAGTGTCCGGAAGCCCTCCGCCGCGGCGGCTTCCTCGCAGGCGGTGAGGATCATCCGGCCGATGCCGCGTCGTGCGTGTGCCGGGTGGGTGTACATGGCTCGTACCTTGGCGGTGTCCTGCGCCGGGTCGAGCAGTGCGGCGTCTCGTCCGGCGGTGTGGTCGCCGCCGTAGAGGGTGGCGCGCCGGCTCCATCCGCCGCAGCCCCGGATGGCTTCGCGACCGCTTTCGCCTTTGCCATCTACTTTTTCGCCGTCGACATCGCCGTCTACTTCGCCGGCATCTTCGACGACGGCGAAGTAGGTCCGGTCATCGACGAGTTGCGTGTCCAGGCCCATGATGGCCGCGCTGGCGGCGATCTGGTCCTGGCTGAGGAAGCCTTTCTGTAGTTCCGTGATCGCCGCGGCCATCAGTTCCCGAAGCGCGGGCAGATCGTCGTGAGTGGCGAGCCGGACCGTCAGAGTCATGCGGCCCATTCTGCCGGGCGCTGTGCGCTTCGGGCGGGCAGGACGGTCCTGACGGCCGATTCCGGTCGGATTCCGTGCTGCCGTTCGGCCGGTTCCTGCGGGACTGACGGACGAAATCGGGGGGCCGAAACGGAAACGAAACTAACCGATCACAGACGGTGATTGTTGGCAGTCACCGCTGAGAAATGAATAATCTTGTTCTCCGGCCCCCCACCCGATGATGATCACGTTGCGCGTTGACCGATACTTGGCGGACCGTTCAGCGCCCACCGCAGCTCGGGTCACCCTGAGAGGACATCTATCGCCATGCGCAAGTCTTTGGTCGCCCTGGTCGCCGCCGGCCTCCTGACGACTGTCACGCTCACGGCCTGTGATGACGCGGGCGACACGGGGGGAACGGGGAGCGACAGCGCGACGACGTCGAACGGTGGGAGCGAGAACATCACCGGCGACGCCGGCATCGGGGTGATCCTGCCCGACACCAAGAGCTCCGCACGATGGAGCACGGCCGACCCTGCGTATCTGCAGGCGGCGTTCAAGAAGGCGGGCGTCGCGGCGCAGATCGTCAACGCCGAGGGCGACAAGGAAGCGTTCAAGCGGCTCGCCGACACTCTGCTGGACAAGGGCGCCAAGGTTCTCATCATCGCGAACCTCGACGCGGTCAGCGGCAAGGCGGTCATCGACGACGCGCACTCGCGCAACGTCCCGGTGATCGACTACGACCGGCTGACGCTGAACGGCAACGCCGACTACTACGTGAGCTTCGACAACGAGAAGGTGGGCATCCTTCAGGCGCAGGCGCTCCAGCAGTGCCTGGCCGCCAAGGGTGGCACCGACATCCCGGTGATCGCCGAGCTCAACGGCTCGCCGACCGACAACAACGCGCACCTGTTCAAGGACGGCTACGACAGTGTGCTGAACCGGCTGTACGACACCAACGAGTTCGCCAAGGGCCCGGACCAGTACGTTCCCGAGTGGGACAACGACGAGGGCCGGGAGATGTTCGCGCTGATGCTCAAGCAGTATCCGAACATCGGTGGTGTGCTGGCCGCCAACGACGGTCTCGGTAACGCGGCCATCGAGGTGCTCCGGGAGAAGGGCCTCAACGGCCAGGTGCCGGTGACCGGCCAGGACGCGACGGTCGAGGGCCTGCAGAACGTGCTCGCCGGCGACCAGTGCGTGACCATCTTCAAGGACGTGAAGCTGGAGGCGGACGCTGCCGCCGAACTGGCTGTCAAGCTGTACAAGAACGACAAGCCGGCGCTCCAGGACAAGCTGAAGGACCCGGAGTCCGGCCTCTACATCCAGTTCAAGAAGCTGGAGCCGCAGGCCATCACCAAGGCGAACGTGAAGGCGGTCGTCGAGGCCGGCTTCGTGGAGGCCGACACCCTTTGCACCGCCAAGTTCAAGAAGGCCTGCCGGGACGCCGACATCATCAAGTAAGCAGCACCTGATCAAGTAAGTACGCCTGATCAAGTAAGTAGCGCCTGGTTTTCCAGCAAACGGCCGGCAGGCCGCCTTCAGTCCGCGATTCTGATCCGGACCCGGCGGTTCTGCCGGCCCTTGCTTTCCACCTTGATCACCTCGACCCGGCCGACCTGCGCGGTCGACGCGACGTGGGTACCACCGTCGGCCTGCACGTCCAGCCCCACGATGTCGATCACCCGGATCTCCGGATGGTCGAGTGGCGGCAGCGCGTCCTGGGTGCGTACCAGGGTCGGGATCTCCAAGGCCTCGGCCCGTGGCAGCACCCGCGCGACGATCTTGCGATCGGCCCTGATCTCCGCGTTCACCGCGTCCTCCAGGTCCTGCTTCCAGCTACCGTTGAATCCGCCGGGCGGCGCCTCCGGCAGGTTGAAGTCCATCCGGGCTTCGCCCGGCTGCATGTTTCCGCCGGTCACCAGGGCCCCGAAGTCCCGGAACACCGTGCCGCAGAGGATATGCAGACCGGAGTGGGTACGCATGAGACTGGTCCGCCGCTCGTCGTCGATCGCGCCCCGCACCGTCGTCCCGGCCGCCGGAACCGGATCACCCGGGGCCGGGATCAGGTACTGTTCGTCGCCCTTCCGGGTGTCGACGATGCGGGTACGCACCCCCTCCCAGAGCAGCACTCCGTGGTCCGGTGGCTGGCCGCCTCCACCGGGGTAGAAGGCGGACCGGTCGAGCACGATGCCCGCTTCCGGGTCAGCCGGGTCGGACCACACCACGGTGCAGTCCCATTCGCGTACGGTCGGGTCGCTCCAGTCCAGACGTTCGGTCACGAAACCGAACTCTAATCCTTCAAAAGCACCAGCTGGCGCGTTGCACGGGTCATGGCCACGTACCGGTCGACGGCTCCTTCGATGCCGCCGCCCCACGAGTCCGGCTCGATCAGGACGACCAGGTCGAACTCGAGCCCCTTGGCCAGTTCCGGCGTCAGTTCCCGGACGCGTGCCCGGCCCTGTGCCGGTTCCGCTTCCCGGTCCGGCCGGTGACCGATCACGTGACCGATGGCGCGACCGATGACGCACGCGGTCCCTTCGGCGTGTTCGGCCAGCCACGAGTCAAGGATCGCGTCCAGTTCGGCGACCGCGCCGTGGCGTACCGGGACGCCGCTGGACCGGATCGACACCGGCACATTGGCGTCCGGCAGCGCCGCCCGGATCACCGGCTCCGCCTCGGCCATGACCTCCTCGGGGGTGCGGTAGTTGACCGTCAGCGATGCCAGCGTGATCCGGTCCATCCCGGCCCGTTCCAGGCGTTCCCGCCACGACTCGGTGAACCCGTGCCGTGCCTGCGCCCGGTCGCCGACCACGGTGAGGCTGCGCGACGGGCAGCGCGACAGGAGCATCTGCCACTCGGCGTCGGTCAGTTCCTGCGCCTCGTCGACGACGACGTGCGCGAACGGCCCGGCCAGCAGATCCGGGTCGGCTGCCGGGAGCGCGCTGCCCTCGGCCAGTACCTCCCGCAGATCCTGCTGCCGGAGCATGGTCATCAGTCCTTCGCCGTCGTCGTACTCGTTGGAGGCGATCAGGTCGTCGACGACGCGGTCCATCTCCCGCCGTCCGGCCGCGACCGCGGCACGCTCCCGGCGCAGGCGCTCGGACACCGACGCGTCGCCGAGCCACTGCCGAACCGCGTCGAGTAGCGGCAGGTCGGACAGGGTCCATGCCCGTGGGTCCGGCCGCTGCAGTGAGCGGATCTCGTCAACGGTCAGCCATGGCGCGCACTTTCGCAGGTAGGCGGGCACCGACCAGAGGTCGGCGACCAGGTCGGCGGCGTCCAGCAGGGGCCAGGCCCGGTGCAGGCCGGCCCGTAGCTCGCCGCTGCGGGCCAGTTCCGTCTCCGCGGCGCCGGACCGTTCGGCGAGGACGGCCAGCAGTTCCTCCCAGATCTGGTCGCGGGCCTCGTTGTGCGGAGTGCCCGGGTCGGGTGCCTCGAATGCCGCGGCCCAGTCCCGGGCCGTGACGCGCACGTCGCCGTCGTCGGTGGTGACCGTCATCGGCTGGGCCGGCGGTTCCTCGTAGAACCGGACCGCCGCCTCCATCGCCCGGACGAGCCGAGCCGACGACTTGAGCCGGGCCGTCTCAGGGTGGCTTTCCGGCGCAGCCCCGGCCCCCTCCGGAACCAGGTCGCGCAGCATGCACGTCTGCACGTCCTCCTCGCCGAGGTTGGGCAGGACGTCGGCGACGTACGCGAGATAGGGCTGGTGCGGCCCGACGAACAGGACGCCACCCCGGCCACGGCCCAGTCGCGGGTCGGAGTAGCGCAGGTAGGCGGTCCGGTGCAGGGCGACAACCGTTTTTCCGGTGCCGGGCCCGCCGTCGACGACCAGCACACCGGCTGCGCCGGCCCGGATGATGGCGTCCTGGTCGGCCTGGATGGTGCCGAGGACGTCACGCATCCGCGGCGACCGGCTGTTGCCGAGGCTCGCGATGAACGCCGACTGGTCGTCGAGCGCTGCCGCGTGTTCCTCGAACTCGTCGGCGGTGAAGACCTCGTCCCAGTAGTCGCTGACCCGTCCGTCGCTCCACCGGTACCGGCGGCGGGACTCCAGACCCATCGGGTTGGCGTGGGTGGCCCCGAAGAACGGCTCGGCCGCGGGCGATCGCCAGTCCACGAGCAGACGTCCGCCCTCACCGTCGGTGAGGCCGAACCGCCCGACGTAGACGGTGTCGCCGTTCGCGTACACCATGCGGCCCAGGCACAGGTCGAGGCTGAAGCGCCGGAGCGCCCGCAGCCGGGAGCTCAGCCGGTGGACCGTGTCGTCCCGGTCCACCGCCTGCCGTCCTTTGCCGGCCGGGGCCCGGCGTTCGGCGTCGAGGTTCTCGGAGAGGTCGGCGATCGACTGGGCCAGGCTTTCCGCCATTCCGGCGAAGTGTTTCTCGTCCGCGGCGATCAGTGCCGGCGCGGCCTTGGCGGCGAGCCGCTCGGGCAGAGCGAAGGCGCTGGTGGTGGAGGTTGTCACGGTGTCCCCGTTCCCGCAGAGTCGTGCATGAGCAGAGTCGTGCCAGCGCCGTGCATGAGCCAGCGCCGTGCATGAGCAAAGTTGGGCTTGAGCAGCGATTCTGCGCCGGATACGAGGGCTTGTGGCAAGGCCCCCCATGTGCTATACGTTAGAAGTGGCGGAGGGATGTTGAATCCTTGTCCGCCCTTTTTTCTTGGCACGGTGCACGGCGATCAGCTGGGTACGGTCAATGCCCGCCGTCGATGAGTGAATCACCCAGTGCCGTCCTGCGGTAGAGCACCGACCGGCCCGACCGCGCCCGCTCCACGAGCCCCGACCGGCGCAGCACCGCCAGATGGTCCCCGACGGCGCCGACCGTCATCCCGAATGCTCTCGCCAGCTGGCTCGTGCTGGCGGTGTCGGCCAGTGAGTCGAGTAGCAGTGCCCGCGACCGTCCGAGCAGCGACGCCAGGTGTTCCGGCGCCGCTGGCGGTTCCGTCTCGAGCAGAGTCGCCACCCCGCGAGCCGGGTAGACAATCGCTTTCGGCCAGGGCTCGTCCCCGTACACGGCGATCTCCGGCCAGATGAACACCGACGGGATCAGCAGCAGGCCGTCGCCGCCGAGCACGATGGTCCCGTCACCGCGCCCGGCCAGGTCGATGCCGCCGTCCCGCCAGCGCACCTTGGGGTGCAGCCCGGCCAGTGCCGCCGCCCATCCGGATCGGCCCAGCTCGCCGGCCCGGTGCGTGACGTCACGTTCGCACAGCAGCCGCATCCGTGGCCAGTCGTCCCGCAGCAGCGTCGCCCAACCGGCCGCGAACGCACTGGCCAGCCGCTCCAGCACGTCCGCTCCACGAAGTACCGCCCGGGCCGCGTCCCTCGTGTCGGGCCGCCGTTCCAGGTAGAAGTCGATCTCTGCCCGGGCCGCCTCGTCCGGCGCGGCCCGTAACGCTGCCAGATCGTCGTCGATGGTCTGCCCGATCCGCCGCGGCGGCGGGCACAGGAACGTCGCGCCTGATCGTGACGTGTGCAGTGCCAGGATCGCGTCCACCGCCGGGTCCGCCGCCCGCAGTGTCTCGAATCGGTCACGCAGCCGGCCCAGCCAGGCTTCCGGTATCCCGCGGTTGTGCGGCCCGGCCAGCGCCCGCATCACGTTCTGCAGTTCGAAGACCGGCGACAGCGCGAACCGGGTCCGCAGCAGATCCTCCGTACCCACCTCGAACCGCACGCCCCGACCTTACGCCCAGGAGCGAAACATTCGCCTCCCCGGCAAGCCGTGCGCACGCTCTTGCGTATGACCGTCGCCGCACGCCCGGCCACCTACCGCGAGGTGTTCGCGGAGCCGAGTTTCCGCACCCTGTTCGTGGCCCGCATCTTCGCGATCAGCGCCACGTCGCTGCAGATCTTCGCGCTGTCCGTGCTCGTGTACATGACCACCGAGTCGCCGCTGCTCAGTGCGGTGGCGTTCGGCGCCGGGTTCCTCCCGCAGTTCGCCGGCGGCCTGCTTTTCGGCTCGCTCACCGACCGGTTGCGCCCGTGTCCACTGATCGTCACCGGCTACTCCGTCGAGGCGGTGCTCTCCGCCGTCCTCGGGCTGGCCGACCTGCCGGTCGGTGTCGCATTACTGCTGGTGGCGGCGATCGCCTGCTTCACGCCGGTCTTCGCCGGGGCGGCCGCGAAGGTCATCGCCGAACGGCTCACCGGTGACGCGTACGTCCTGGGCCGCTCGGTCTCCAGCATGTCCTCGTCCTTCGCCCAACTGCTCGGTCTCGCCGGCGGCGGCGTAGCAGTGGCGGCGCTCGGCGCCCGCCACGCGCTTCTCCTGGCCGCCGCGTTCTTCCTGGTGGCCGCCGTGATCGTCCAGGTCGCCCTGCCGTCCCGCCACCGCGCGCCCGGTCCGGCCGACGACCGGCGAGGCGCTGTCAGGGATGGCGGCGCTGTCAGGGACGGCGCTGTCCGCGGCGGTACGATCCGCGACAGCTGGTCCGGGGCCATCGCCATGCTCGCCGACCCCACGATTCGCCGGCTGCTGCTCGCCCAATGGCTGCCGTCGGCGATGGTGGTGGGCGCGGAGGCGCTCCTGGTCGCCTACAGCGCCGCCCGTGGTTTCCCGCCGGGCGCGGGCGCCGTCCTGATGGCCGGCCCCGCCGCCGGCATGCTCCTCGGCAACTTCGTGGTCGGCCGTTTCGTCCGCCCGGCCCGGCGCGAACGCCTCTCCGGCCCGCTGGTGCTCCTGCTCGGCGCACCGCTGCTACTACTACCAGCAGGCCCGCCGTTCCCGGTCACCGCGGCCCTGCTGGTCGCCTCCGGTTTCGGGTTCGCCTACAGCCTCGGCCTCCAGCGGGCCTTCCTCGAGGCGGCACCCGAAGACCGTCTCGGCCAGCTGTTCGCCCTGCTCTCCACCGGGCTGATGGCGTTGCAGGGCACCGGCCCGCTGCTGGCCGGCGCTCTCGCCGAACTCACCACCCCGGCCACCGCGATCGCGTGCGCGGGTGCGGCGACGATGTTGGTCGCGGTCACTACGAAAAGACCGCGCTAGGGGTACGGCCACCGCCCCGGCAATCGCACCCGCACTGGCAATCGCCCCCGCCCCCGCCCCCGCCCCGGCACCGGCACCGGCGCCCCGCCCCGGCACCCGCGCCCCGCCCCGGCACCCGGCCCGCACGACCCGGCGGGGTCAGGCGAGCAGTTCGCGGACGCGTGGGACGACCTGGGTGGCGTACAGCTCGATGCAGGTCGTCAGGTGCTCGTGGGGGAGCGGCCCGTGCGAGTACTTCAGGTCGAACCGGTCGACGCCGAGCGCCTGGACGGTCGCGGCGATCTTCCGGGCCACCGTCTCGGGGGATCCGACGTGCCAGGCTCCCTCGGTGACGTCGGCCTCGAAACGGTCGCGGGTCGCCGGCGGCCAGCCCCGTTCGCGGCCGATGCGGTCCAGGTTGCGGCGGGCGTGCGGCCACAGGATGTCGACGGCCTCCTGGTCGGTGGCGGCGACGAATCCGGGGCAGTGCACGCCGATCGGCTGCGGCTCCTGCTCGAGTTCCTTGAGGGCACGCCGGTACAGGTCGGTGTACGGCGCGAACCGGGCCGGCGCACCGCCGATGATCGCAAGGACGAGCGGCAGGCCGTACTGGGCGGCGCGGACCACGGACTCGGGGCTGCCGCCGACACCGATCCAGGTGCGGATGCTCCCGGACTCGGTCTTCGGGTAGACGTGCTGGTCGCGCAGCGGCGGCCGGATCGAACCCTCCCACGTGACCGGGCCCTCGTCGAGCAGCGCCGACATCAGGTCGAGCTTCTCGGCGAACAGCCGCTCGTAGTCGGCCAGGTCGTAGCCGAACAGCGGGAACGACTCGGTGAACGAGCCACGGCCCAGCATGATCTCGGCACGGCCGCCCGACACGGCGTCGAGTGTGGCGAAGCGCTCGTACACCCGTACCGGATCATCGGAGCTCAGCACCGTGACCGCCGTGCCCAGCCGGATCCGCTCGGTCCTCGCGGCGATCGCCGCGAGGACGATCTCCGGTGAGGAGATCGCGTAGTCGTCGCGATGGTGCTCGCCGACGCCGAAGAAGTCGACGCCGAGCCGGTCGGCGAGCACTCCCTGCTCGACCACGTCCCGGATGACCTGCGCGTAGGGTTTGCCGTTGACGTCGCCGAAGGTGTCCAGACCGAATTCCACCAGCGGATCCTACCGGCGGCCAGGGAGCCTACCGGCGGCCCTTCAGGCGCCTGCCCATCTCCTTGGCGATCTCCTTCTTGGCGTCCCTCTCGGCCATGACCTGCCTTTTGTCGTACGACTTGAGGCCCCGTGCCAGGCCGAGCTCGATCTTGGCCCAGCCGTCCTTGAAGTAGAGCGACAGTGGCACGAGGGTCAGGCCCGACCCCTCCTTGAGCTGGTTGAGGATCTTGATGATCTCGACCTTGTGGAGGAGCAGTTTGCGGGTGCGGCGCGGGGCGTGGTTCGTCCACGAGCCGAAGCCGTACTCGGCGATGTGCAGGCCGTAGAGCATGATCTCGCCCTCGTGCTCCTGCGCGAACGTGTCGACCAGTGAGGCCCGGCCCAGGCGCAGCGATTTCACCTCGGTGCCGGCCAGCACCAGGCCTGCCTCGTACGTCTTGAGGATGGCGTAGTCGTGCCGCGCCTTCTTGTTCGACGCGATCAGCTTGACGCCCGTCTCCCTCGGCATGCTAAACCTCACGCATCGGGGTCGGTCCCGTTCAGGTCCTCGGGGATCGGCCGGCGCATCGAGTAGGTGACGCTGCTCAGCCGGTGCGGCTCGTCCTTGACGTGGATGACCGCCCGGTCGTACGCCTGCCAGCCCGCCTGGCCCGCCCGGTTCAGGTGGCGCAGGTCGTCGAACCGCTCGTCGGTGCCCCAGCGCAGCACCCCGGTTGGATGGTGGAACGTCGCCGTCCAGTCCATGAAACGGTCGGCGCCGAGCGTGCCCGCCGCGCGGTATTCCAGGCGCGCGTATTCCCAGTTGTCCACGCCGATGATTATGCCGCCCGATTCGACCTATTGCTGCTCGGAGATGACCGTCCGTCCGTCCAGATGCCGGAACCCTGCCGCCACCAGGTCTTTCAGAGCATTCTCGTCGACGTCGGCGAGTCGTTTCAGGTACAGGCACGACTTGCCGGTGGTGTGCGGGCCGAGCCGGTCCAGGAGGTCCTGGTAGCCGTCGAAGCCGGCCGACACGTACAGCGTCAGTGCCTGTTTGCGCGGTGACAGCGCGACCGCCGGCCAGTCGCCCTCCCGGCCGGTCGCATACCGGTAGTGGTAGACGCCGAACCCGATGATCGCCGAACCCCACATCACCGGCTCGGCACCGGTGACCTCGGCCATCAGCGCGCAGGTCGCCTCGGCGTCGGCCCGCCGTCTCGGATCGGCGACGGCGGCCAGGAACGCGGCCACGTCACCCTCGTTGCGTGTCGTCTTCGGCTCCGCCATCCGCCCAGCCTAGGGCCCGGCCGCCCGGTTGTCGCTCTCCCGATCGGTGGCCGCCGGTGGACCCTCGCCGGTGGGATCTCGCCCGTGGGGATCTCGCCCGTGGGGATCTCGCCCGTGGGGATCTCGCCCGTGGGGATCTCGTCAGTGGCGATCTCGTCGGCGGACCCACGCAATCGGCCCGCCAGCCGTGATGGAATGGGATCTCCTCGAGGGAGGTCCGATGATCTTCATTACCGCGAAGTTCCTGATCAAGCCGGAGCACGCCGACGACTGGCCGCGCATCGCCGCCCCGTTCACGGCCGCGACCCGCGCCGAGCCCGGCTGCCTGTGGTTCGACTGGTCCCGCAGCCTCGACGATCCCGCCGAGTACGTGCTGGTGGAGGCGTTCCGGGACGGTGACGCCGGCGCCGCGCACGTCGGCTCCGACCACTTCAAGCAGGCCCAGCGTGACCTGCCGCCCTACCTGGCCGCCACGCCACGGATCATCAGCCAGTCCGTCGACCAGTCCGACTGGTCCGAGCTCGGCGAGATGGCCGTCGGCCGCTGACCGGGCCGGATATTCGATCTCTCGCCGGCCGGTCGGCTGGGCACAATGGGCGGCGTGCTCGTAGCTACCCGTGATCTCCTGGCCTCGCTGGAACCGTTGACCCATCGCGGGCGGATGAATCTCCTGGCGACGTGGGCCCGTGTGGCGCCCGACCGTGCCCAGGTCTGCGCCGATCTGCGTGGTCAGGGTCCCTACGAGAGGATGCTCGCACTGGTCGCGGCGCTGGTCGTCGCCGACCCGGCCGGTGTCGCCGAGGCGGGGCACGATCCGCAGGCGTCGATCCGCGCCGTCGCGCTGACGGCGGCGCTGCGTGCCGGATTTCCGATCGGCGACCACGCGGCCCGGCCCGCGGCCGAGCGGTACCTCGTCTATCGGACGCTCCGCCGCGAGCCACTGCCCGTGATCGGTGGTGCCGTGATTGCTGATGCCCTGATTGCCGATGCCCTGATTGCTGATGCCCTGATCGGCGGGGTCCGGGCCGAGTTCGGCGACGAGGAGGCCGCCGCGCTGCTGCCGGGCTGCGGCACCGATACGGTACGGGCGTTGCTGCCGGAGCTGGAGCATGCGCTGAGTCCGGGGCGGCTCGTGCGGCGGCACTCCGGGGCATTGCTGGACCGGGTCGGGGAGCGCCTGGCCGCGGCACCGGCCGAACGGCGTGACCGGATCTGGTCCGAGACCGCCGGCGCGGTGCTGCGCTGTGACCCGGCGCGGGCGCTGGACCTGCTGGAACGGTACGCACCCGAGGACTCGCTGCCCGGCCCGTTACGGGCGTACGGCGTCCTTGCCGCATACGACGTCCGTCGTGTCGTACGCCTGCTGACCGAACCGGGACGCACGGCCTGGCTGCGGCGGACCGTGCTGCCGAGGGCGCTGCTGAGCCGTCTCGCCGCGCTGCCGGCCGCGGAGCTGGTGCCGCTCGCCGTCCGGTGCCGTGACAACGACCGGGCGCTGGCGGCGTTTCTTCGCGCCGTCGCGCCGCACCGGCGTGGCGAGCTGTACGACCTGGCCATGGCCGAGGTGGACACGGCGGCACGGGCACCGGCCGCCGTGATCATGGAGGTGCTGCCCGCCGCTGTCCGGATCCGCGAGGCGGCCCGCATGCTGGCGACGGCGGAGGTCCGGGAACGGGAGTCCACGGTGTTCCAGTGGAGCGCCTACCTGGCCTGGCCGGAGGCGTCCGCCGCGCTGGAGGCGGCGTTGCGGTCGGGGGACGCGGGTGTACGCGCGACCGGCTACGCGCTGATCGTCGACGCCGCCCGCCGGTCCCGTGACACCGGCGTGGTCGCCGAGGTGGTCGGCCGGCTCGGCCGGCTGAGCAACGAGCAGGATCCGGTCCGTGCGGCCGCGCTCACCGCCCTGGCCCGGGTGGCGCCGCTGCTCACCGCCGGCACCGCGGACGGGCTCACCCGGCTCACCACCGACGCGGTCGAGGCCCGTGACGGGTCGGCCGCCACCATGCGGGCGCTGAGCGGGCTCGCCGCCGACGTGCTCCGGCATCACGTCGCGGAGCCGGAGCTGCGGGAGTGGGCGCTGCTCACGATCGACCTGGTGACCAGCGGGTCGCATACGCCGGTGCTGCGCCGGTTCGACTCGGTGCTGCGCCGCGGCGACGAGACGGCGGTCTTCGAGCGCCTGCGCGGCTGGGTCGAGGCCGCCATCGCCCGGGGCCGGTACGGTCCGCTGTTCGCGCTGACCCACGCGCTCGGCGGCCGTGCCCGCGATGTGTCGCCACTGCAGGACCTGCTGCGCCGTGCGGCCGGGCCGGACACGCTGCCGTCGGTCGCCCGTACGGCGATCGGGTTGTGGCTCGACGACCCGCGGACGCGCGCGGACCGGGTTGCCGACGTCCTCGCCGCCGACGCCAGCGCGGTGACGATCCATCTGGTGTGGTGGATCGTCTGCCGGTCCCGCGCCGATCTGCTCGACCAGGTGCTGGACAACGTCCCACGCGGCCGTTTCGTGGAGACGGGGACCCGCTGGGTGCCGGCCGAAGCCCATCACGTCGAGCAGTGGCTGCCCCGCCAGCAGGCCCGGTTCGTGGCCTTGCAGGAACTGGTCATCGCCGACCCCGGGCAGACGGTGTGGCAGCGTGCGAGGGCGATCCGTGCGGCCGCGGTGGTGCCCGGGGCCGGGCGTGAACTGGCCCTGCGCCACGTCGACGCCGCCGAGGTGCCGATCGCGGAGGCGGCGCTCGGCGCGCTGGCCTGGAGTGACCGCCCCGCCGACGCGCTGCCGGTGCTGGTGGGACACGCCGGTGGGGACCGGGCGCGGGTGGCGCTGTACGCGGCGGGCCGGGCGGTCCGGTACGTCCCGCCGTCGCGGCTGCCCGAGGTGCTCGGCCCCGTGCTCGCCGGGCCTGCCAAGATCACCAGCCGGAAGGAGGCGGCACGGCTGCTCGCCCGCTACGGGCCTCCGCACATGATGGCGATGCTGCTCGACGCGTACACCCATCCGGCCGCACACCGGGACGTGCGTGCGGCGATCGTCGCCGCCGCCCGGCAGCGCCTGTGGACCGACGCGAGCTGGGCCATCCTGGAGACGGCGCTCGCCGGCAGCCGTGAGGAACGCTACGCCGTCCTGGGCGCCCGGGCGTACGCCGTCCCGGAGCACAGCCGCCGGCGCTACGGCCGGCTGATCGTCGGGGCGTGCAGGTCCGCCGACCGGGAGGTGCGGCGCACCGCGTTCGGGCAGTTGAACGAGTGGGCACCGTGGCTGGACGACATCATCACGCTGGTGGTGGACCGGATCACCGACCTCGGCGAGACGACCGATCTCGGGGAGGTCGTCGAACTCGTGACGGCGGGCGGCGACGAGGTCTTCGGTGCCACACTGGGCCGGCTCGTGGAGCGCGACGCCGCCGACGACCTGCCGGGTGGCCCGGACGCCGACCGCCCGGCCCGGCGTCGTGCCGAGCTGCTCACCCAGGCCGTGTCGATCCGTTCCGGCGCGCGCCCGTACGACGCGGACCGGTCCCATTTCGTCGACCGGGCGCGCTGGCTCGCCGACCGGCCCGGATTCGTGACCGCCGCCGTCCGGCTGCTGATCGATGTCGGCCGGTTGGACGGTCTGGACGAGGTCGCCGACCGGTGCGCGGGCCGTCCGGTCCTGGCTGTGCGCGCCGCCGGCTACCTCGGCGAGCGCCTGCCGGATCTGGCCGCGGCGGTCAGCCCCGAGGCCGTCGCCGCCGCCGTCACCCGCCTGTCGGGACGCGGCGATCCGGCGGGTGGGCTGCTCGCGTTGGCGCTGGTCGCCGTCGGTGACGAGTTCGGCTGGAAGGCACCGTGGTGCGACCTCGTGCACGAGCTGCGCCGGCACCCGGACGCCGAGGTACGGGACGAGGCCTACGGCGTCGACATGGCCGCCGTGAAGTACGTCTGGACGACCGGCCCCCTGCCCTGACCCGGGCTGCCCTGACCCGGGCTGATCTGGCTCCTGGCTGATCTGACCCCTGACTGATCTGACCCCTGAGCGATCTACCTCTTGACTGATCGGCCCCTGAGCGATCTGGCCTTTGAGTGATCTGGCCCCGCGGCCGGTGGGCGCGGCTCGCACCCACCGGCCGGACCGGGTCAGGCGATGGCGGCCTGGACGGCGGGCAGCCATCGGGCGGCGATCTTCACGTTGCCGGCGTCGTTGGGGTGCACGCCGTCGTACGTGTCGGTGGTGGTGTTGAATCCGGTCCACTGGTCGACCACGGTGACCGGTGACGCGGCGGTACTCAGCGACGCGGCCCAGGCCGGGATGGCGGCGTTGAGGGTGACGACCCGCTGCCCGCAGTCGGTGCAGGTGGACGGGTTCAGCGGGATGATCTGCGCGACGATGATCTTCATTCGTGGGTTGGCGGCGCGCATCTGGCCCACCAGCGTGGTGTAGGCGTTGAGGATCGTGGCGGCGGGGATGTTGCTCCACGCGTCGTTGGTGCCGAAGTGCATCAGGACGACGTCCGGCCCGGTGGCGCTCAGCCAGCCGGGCAGCAGGCTCTGACTGGCCACGTTGGTGACCAGGTAACCGCCGTGGCCCTCGTGCTCGCCGTCGTAGGCGAAGCCGCAGCCGTCGCCGGGCAGCGTGCCCACGAAGTCGACCTGGGCAGCCGGGAGCTGCTGCCAGAGCAGGGCTCGCCAGCAGCCGGGCGAGCCGGTGATCGAGTCACCCAGCGCCATGATCTTCTTCTTGGTGCCGGGTGTCGTGCTCGTCGACGGCGACGGGGATCCGCTGGGCGACGGGGATCCGCTCGGTGACGGGGATCCGCTGGGCGATGTGGTCGGCACTACGCCTCCGGTGCAGCTGACGCCGTTGAGGGTGAAGGCGGTGGGCACCGGGTTGCTGCCGGTCCACGAGCCGTTGAAGCCGAATGACGCCGTGCCGTTGGCGGCCAGGGCGCCGTTCCAGGCCGCGTTTCGGACCGTGACGGTGGTGCCGGACTGGGTGACCGAGCCGTTCCACAGCTGGGTGATGGTCTGCCCGGCCGGGAACGTGAACACCAGCGACCAGCCGTTGACGGGGTCGCCGAGGTTGGTGACGTCGACCGCCGCGCCGAAACCGCCGGGCCACTGGCTGCTGACGGTGTACTTCACGGCGCAGCCGGACGCGGCGTTGGCGCTGGTGGCGACGGCGACGCCGCCGAAGGTGAGCAGGGCGGTGGCGAGGCCGAGGACGGCCCATTTTCGTCTTTGCACGGATGCCTCCGGGGATGTGCTTGACGGGCGTGCGGGGACGGAGCACGCTGGGAGCGCTCCCAATTAACGCACATCAATGCGCGTTGGGAGAACGGCAATCCGTCGATTCGTCGCCGCGCACCGGAGAGGCTGTTCGTGAAGGCGCAAGGGTTCGTGAAGGCGCAAGGGTTCGTGAAGGCGCAAGGGTTCGTGAAGGCGCAAGGGTTTGTGAAGGCGCAAGGAGAGGCGCTGGTGCTGAGCGAGACGTGCGGCGCGATGGGATGGGTGCCGCATGGGTGGGCGGCTGTGGTGGAGTGAGGTCAGCAGCGCGGGGGCGTCGCGACCTCACGGCGGTCGCCCGCCGGGAGAGCGGGGAGACCGGGCGGCTACGGGCCCGGCTCCCCGCGTCCCGGGGTAGCTCAAGCGTCCGCGCATCGCTCACGCGGGCCGGCATCGCTCACGCGGACCGGCATCGCTCACGCGGACCGGCATCGCTCACGCGGACCGGCATCGCTTAGCCGGGCCGGCATCGCTCAGGCGGGCCGGGACAGCAGCGGCTCCGGGCCCAGGTTGCGGATCGAGGCGTCGAGGACCTGCGCGGTGTGCGCCAGCGCGATCGTGCCACCCTGTCGGCCGACCGCCGCCGCGACCTGCATCAGGCAGCCCGGATTGGCGGTGACGAGTAGCTCGGCGCCGGTCGCGAGCACCATGCGGGCCTTGCGGTCGCCGAGTTCGGCAGCGGGCTCCGGGTTGAGGACGTTCCACACGCCGGCCGACCCGCAGCAGATCTCCGCCTCGGCGATGGTCCGTACCTCCAGTTCGGGGATGCCGCGCAGCAGCGCCCGCGGCTGGACCCGCACCCCCTGGGCGTGCCCCAGATGGCAGGCGTCGTGGTAGGCGACCGACATCGGCAGCGGATGCCGGCGGGCGACCGGCCCGAGTTCGACGAGCAGTTCGGACAGGTCACGGACCTTCGCGGCGAACGCGGCCGCCTTCGAGGCCCAGCCCGGATCGTCGGCGAGCAACTCGCCGTACTCCTTGAGCGACGAGCCACACCCGGCCGCATTGACCACGAAATAGTCCATGCCAGTCTGCTCGAACGTGTCGATCAGCCGCCGGGCGAACCGTTGCGCCTCCGCGCGCCGTCCGTTGTGCACGCTTAGCGCACCACAGCAGCCCTGGCTCGGCGGGATCAGCACCTCACATCCCTCGGCGGCGAGGATCCGTACCGTCGCGGAATTGACGTCCGGAAAGAACGCCGACTGAACACAACCGGTCAGCATGCCGACGACCGCGCGCCGCTCACCGCGGGCCCGGACGCGGGCCGGCGGGCGCGGCACGCTACGCAGCCGCGGCGCGAGCGAGTCGAGGGTGGCCAGGGTGGGCGCTAGACGTCGCAGGAGACCGGTGCGGGCGAGGGCCTTCTGCAGACCCGATCTCTGGTACGCCCGGAGCGGCCCCCGCAGCAGCCGGAGCCGATTCGGGTACGGGAACAGCGCGAAGATCGCCGCCCGCAGCGCCCGTTCCCGTGGTCCGCGCTGGTGACGGCGCTCGACCTGGGCGCGGGTGTCCTCGATCAGCCGGTCGTAGCGAACTCCCGACGGACATGCGGTGACACAGGCCATGCACCCGAGGCAGTTGTCGAAGTGACCGACCATCGAGTCGCTCAGCGGTTCGCCGGACAGCCCCTGCCCGATGAGGTGGATCCGGCCGCGCGGCGAGTCCATCTCCTCGCCCCACAGCACGTAGGTCGGGCACGTGGTCAAGCAGAACCCGCAGTGAACACAATCGGACACAAGATCAGCACTGGGTGGATGGTGAGCGTCGAACGCCGTCCCGTTCTCGGCGGCCCGCAGCACGTCGGTCGTGACAGCGCCAGCACCAATACCTGCACCAGCACCAGCGCCGGCACCGAAACCGGCATCAGAACCGGCCCCGGGCAGCGCCTCGGCGGGCGGGGTGCCGGTCCCACGGGTGGCGTCGACCGGGTTCGGCGAGTTACCGGCCGGATCAGGGGCGGTGGTCTCGGGCATCAGATGCCTCCCACGAAACGGCCGGGCGCGAAGCGGTGGTCCGGGTCGAACTGGTCTTTCACCCGGCGCATCAGGTCGATCCCGGGCACCGGCCCCCACATGTCGATCCGTTCCCGCACGGAATCCGGCGCGCTCAGCACCACCACATGCCCGCCGGCCGCCGCTGCGACCACCCGCAGCCGGTCCACGACACGTGCCACCTGGTCGCTCGACCCCGGCCCGGCCCCCGGAGCAGGGGTGGGAGCGGGGAGGGTGGCCGCGGGGGAGACGGCGGCGGAGGCGGCCCCCGGGGAGACGGCGGCGGAGACGGCCCCCGGGGAGACGGCGGCGGAGACGGCCCCCGGGGAGACGGCGGCGGGGAAGGCGGCGCCGGCGTAGAGGACACCGCTTCCGGCGGAGCCCCGGATCGTCAAGCCGGCGTCGACAGCGGCGCTGATCAGGGCGGGGACACCGGAAAGGGTGCTGGTCGTTTTGAGGGACAGGGTGTCCGGGCCGGCCGGGCACGGTGGTGTGTTCCACCAGGGCGGTGGTGTGGTGGACACCTCTCCGTCGAGGAGACGGGCCAGGGCGGCGGCACGGTCGCGGACGCCGGTCTCGGTGCCTTCGATGAGGACCGCGATTTCCGGTTCGGTGCCGGGGGCGGCGTTGACCTCGAGGGCGCTCACTGCGGACTGGCCGGCCAGGACGTTCGCCGCGTGGGTGGGTGGGGCGACCGCTCGTACGAATGCGGTGAAAAGAGGGACCGGATGCAACCGGAAGACGCATTCGGTGATCAGGCCGAGTGTGCCCTGCGATCCGGTGTAGAGCTTGCCCAGGTCGTATCCGGCGACGTTCTTGACCACCTTGCCTCCGGATCTGGTGATCCGGCCGTCCGGCCGGACGACGGTGATGCCGATCAGCAGGTCGCGGGCCGTGCCGTAGCGGAGGCGGCGGGGTCCGCTGGCGTTCGCCGCGACCGTTCCCCCGGCCGTCGCCGCCGCCGGCGCGTCGAGGGCGAGCTGCTGGCCGGGCAGGTTGTGCAACTCGGCCATCGGGGTGCCGGCCCGGACCACGGAGATCAGGTCGCCGGCGGCGTGCTCGACGACCCCGGTCAGCCGTCGCGTGTCGATGATCAGGTCGAGCTCGCGTGGTGGCGGACCGTGGTGGATCTTCGTGCCGCCGCCGCGGATCACCACCGTGAGGTCTCGGGTCGCGGCGATCAGCGCGGCCGCCTCCTCGGTGCTGGCCGGCGCCGCGACCAGCCGGGCCGGCACCCCGGCGACCACATCGCCGTCCCCCGCCTTGACCGCGAGATCGTTGAGCACGCTCATGAACGGCCCCCGGAAACGCTCTGGGTGACGCAAACGCTCTGGATGACGGCGACAGGCCGGGAATCGGGAGGCGGCATCAGAAGACCTCCGCCACGCCGGACTCCCGCAACGGGTGGGCGCCGCGATGGTGGCCCGGCCTCTCGCCGCACAACCGTGGCGTGGGGAAGACCTTGCCGGGATTGGCGATGCCGTCCGGGTCGAACGCGCACCGGACCAGCTGCATCGTGTCCAGATCGTCGTCGGTGAACATCCGCGGCATGTAGCGGGCCTTGTCGACGCCGACGCCGTGCTCGCCGGTGATCGAACCACCGTGCTCGATGCACAGGTCGAGGATCGCCCCGGAGACCGTCTCGGCGCGGCCGGCCGCTCCCGGCACGCCGTCGTCGAACAGCACCAGCGGATGCAGGTTGCCGTCGCCGGCGTGGAACACGTTCGCCACCCGGACCCCGTGCTCGTCGGCGACCTCGTTGATGCGGCGCAGCACCGTCGGCAGCGCGGTCCGCGGGATCACGCCGTCCTGGACGATGTAGTCGGGGCTGATCCGGCCGACCGCCGCGAACGCCGACTTGCGCCCCCGCCAGATCAGCTGCCGCTCGGTGTCGTCGGCGGCGACCCGGGTCTCGAACGCGCCGTTGGCCGCGCACAACCGGCTGACCTCGGCGAACTGGGCGTCGACCTCGGCCGACGGCCCGTCCAGCTCGACGATCAGGACCGCGCCGGCGCCGGCCGGGTAGCCGCAGTGGACGGCGGCCTCGGCGGCCTCGATGGCGAGCGCGTCCATCATCTCGATCGCGGCCGGGACCACGCCCGCCGCGATGATCGCCGATGTGGCGGCCCCGGCCTGGTCGGTGCCGGCGAACGCGGCCAGCAGCGTGCGGACCGTCTGCGGCAGCCTGGTCAGTCTGACGGTGACCTCGGTGGCGACGCCCAGCGTGCCCTCCGAGCCGACGAAGGCGCCGAGCAGGTCGTACCCCGGAGTGTCGGGCGCCGCCCCACCGAGCCGGACCAGATCGCCGTCGGGAGTGACGACCTGCAGGCCGGTGACATGGTTGGTGGTGAACCCGTACTTCAGGCAGTGCGCGCCACCCGAGTTCTCCGCCACGTTGCCGCCGATCGAGCAGATCTGCTGGCTGGACGGGTCGGGCGCGTAGTAGTAGCCGAACTCCCGGGCGGCGTCGCTGACATGCAGGTTGATCACGCCGGGCTGGACCACGGCGCGCTCGTCCTCCGGCCGCACCTCGAGGATCGACCGCAGCTGGGACGTGACGATCAGGACGCCGTCGGCGTGCGGAAGGGCCCCGCCGGACAGCCCGGTGCCGGAGCCCCGGGCCACGAACGGCACCCGCTCCTCGGCACAGGCCCGGACCACGGCGGCGACCTGCGCGGCTGTCCGGGGGAGGACGACGACCGCGGGGATCACCTTGTAGTGGGCGAGGCCGTCACACTCGTAGGTCCGCAACCGCTGGCGGTCGGTGATCACCTGGTCCGGGGCCAGCTCGGAACGCAGACGCGACAAAAGGGTCATCCGAACCTCCTCGGCAACTCTGCCCACCGCCACGCTAACCGTGATCGCCGCCCCGCGCGACAAGGGAATCGAACCTGTGGATAAGCGGGTGGTGGCCGTCCTGCCACCGACTGTGGATACTTTTCCGCCTGGTCGGGACGTCTGGCAGGATGGCCGGATGTTCCTGACCGCCAGACCCGTCCGTGCCGCGCTGGGCGCCGCCTGTGCCCTGGTGGTGATGGCCGCCGGGTGCAGTTCCTCCGACGACGGCGAGCCGGATGCCGGGCTGATCACCGTGACCACCATGCGGGGTTCGTTCCTCCAGCCGGCCGAGATCGGTCCGGCGTGGGCCGCCCCCGAGGAGAGCGCCGCGCCGACCACGCTCGTCAGCTTCTGCGGTGGTGGCAGCACCCCGCCGCAGGTGCCACCGGGCGCCGAGCTGGTCTCGTCGAACGCCGCAGACGAGGGGGAGAAGGGCGCGCAGACGCTCCAGCAGTCCGCCCTGGTCTACGCCGACGCCGACAGCGCCTCGGCCGGGCTGGGCCTGCTGCGGACCGTCGCCGACCAGTGCGAGAAGACGTCCGAGGTCCCGGCGGCGGTGACCGCCGATCGCAACGAGCCGGCCTACACCGAGACGGTCGAGGTCCGTGAGCTCGACGAGGGCGTCTGGTCCGGGTTCGTGATCGTGCGCCACAAGCTGTATGAGGCGGCCCACCCCGGCACCGCCGACGTCGCGGTGGCCGTGCTGCGGACCCGCAACGTGGTGCTCGTCGACAGCTACGCCATCTACCAGTTGAACAACGCGAGTCCCGCGCCCAACTTCGAGGCCGACTGGAAGAAGCTCGTCGGGTCGGTCGTTCAGCGCGTGGGATAGACACGGCGACGATCGTCGTCTAATGTTCGCGGTGCGCCGTTGCGAGTTCTTCCCCCGTGGAATTCGCAGCGGCGCCCTTATTTTCTGCCGTGAACCGTGCCGGCGCCCCCTTCTCCACCACGCGATCAGCAGCCGGCGGGTTGTCGGCGGGCAAGTCCGCTGCTCGTTACTGCTCGGAGAGAGCGTGTACCGCTCAGTGATGGCCGTACCCGTGTGGAAAAAGCCACGGGACTGTTAACTATTCACCCCGGTCGTGCTTAGCCTTACGAATCCCAGGGCAGGAGTTGGTATCCGCCGCGGATTCTTAACCGGGAGGTAGAGGCATGAAGTTCGTCTACGACTTCGCCGAGGGCAACAAGGACCTCAAGGACCTTCTGGGTGGCAAGGGCGCCAATCTCGCGGAGATGACCAACCTGGGCCTGCCCGTGCCTCCCGGCTTCACCATCACCACCGAGGCGTGCCAGCAGTACCTGCGCAACGGTACCCACGTCGACGGCCTGGCCGCCGAGATCGACGCGCACCTCGCCGCGCTCGAGGAGAAGATGGGCCGCCGCCTCGGCGACCCGGCCGACCCGCTGCTCGTGTCGGTGCGGTCCGGCGCCAAATTCTCCATGCCCGGCATGATGGAGACCGTCCTCAACGTGGGCCTCAACGACGAGTCCGTGGACGGGCTGTCCCGGCAGGCCGGCGGCAACGACCGGTTCGCGTGGGACTCCTACCGCCGTCTCATCCAGATGTTCGGCAAGACCGTGTGCGACGTGCCCGGCCACGAGTTCGAGAAGGCCCTCGACGACGCGAAGTCCGCCAAGGGCGTCCGCGACGACGTGCAACTCGACGCCGACGATCTGCGGGCGCTGGTAACCGCGTACAAGAAGGTGTTCGCCAAGCACACCGGCCACGAGTTCCCGCAGGACCCGCGCGAGCAGCTCGACCTCGCCACCGAGGCGGTGTTCCGTTCGTGGAACGCCGACCGCGCCGTCCTCTACCGCCGGCAGGAGCGCATCCCCACCGACCTGGGTACAGCCGTCAACGTGGTCGCGATGGTCTTCGGCAACCTGGGCGCCGACTCCGGCACCGGTGTCGCCTTCACCCGCGACCCGGCCACCGGCGAGCAGGGTGTCTACGGCGACTACCTGTCCAACGCGCAGGGCGAGGACGTGGTCGCCGGCATCCGTAACACGCTGCCACTGGCCGACCTGGAACGGCTCGACAAGCGCTCCTACGACGAGCTGATGCAGATCATGGCCACTCTGGAGGGCCACTACCGGGATCTGTGCGACATCGAGTTCACCATCGAGCGCGGCAAACTGTGGATGCTGCAGACCCGTGTCGGCAAGCGCACGGCCGCCGCCGCGTTCACCATCGCCGCCCAGCTCGTCGACGAGGGCGTCATCGACCTGGACGAGGCGCTGCACCGGGTCACCGGCGCCCAGCTGGCACAGTTGATGTTCCCCCGCTTCGATCTGACCTCTGATCCGTCATCGGTGACGCGTGGCATCGGCGCGTCGCCGGGCGCCGCCTATGGTCAGGTCGTCTTCACCTCGGCACGCGCGGTCGAGGTCGCTGCCTCGGGGACGCCGGTCATCCTGGTCCGGCGCGAGACCAACCCCGACGACCTGCCCGGCATGATCGCCGCCAACGGCATCCTCACCAGCCGAGGCGGCAAGACGTCACACGCCGCCGTCGTCGCGCGAGGCATGGGCAAGACCTGCGTCTGCGGCGCCGACGAGATGGAAGTCTCCTCGTCGTCGTTCACGATCGGTTCGGTGACGGTCCGTGAGGGCGACACGATCTCCATCGACGGCACCAGCGGCCGCGTCTACCTCGGCGAGGTCCCGGTCCGGCCCAGCGAGGTCGTGCAGTACTTCGAGGGTGACCTGGAGCCGGCCAGTGCCAACGATCCGCTGGTCGCGGCGGTGCACCGGATCATCACGCACGCCGACGAGAAGCGCCGCCTGACGGTGC
This sequence comes from Actinoplanes subglobosus, assembly GCF_042650585.1. Taxonomy (NCBI): domain Bacteria; kingdom Bacillati; phylum Actinomycetota; class Actinomycetes; order Micromonosporales; family Micromonosporaceae; genus Actinoplanes; species Actinoplanes subglobosus. The sequence continues at coordinate 69,984 of NZ_JBHSBL010000026.1, read as the reverse complement.
GCACCAACGCCGACACCGGCCCCGACGCGGCCCGCGCCCGCCGTTTCGGCGCTCAGGGGATCGGCCTGTGCCGCACCGAGCACATGTTCCTCGGCGACCGCCGTGAACTCGTCGAACGCCTGATCCTGGCCCGCACCGAGACGGAACGCGACGACGCCCTCGCCGCGCTCCAGCCGCTGCAGCGGGCCGACTTCCTCGACATCTTCCGCGAGATGAACGGGCTGCCCGTCACCATCCGGCTGATCGACCCGCCGCTTCACGAGTTCCTGCCGTCGCTGGAGGAACTCGCCGTGAAGGTCGCCGTCCAGCACGAGCACGGCCAGCGTGTCGAACACGACGAGCAGATGCTCGCCGCCGTCCGGCGCATGCACGAGCAGAACCCGATGCTGGGCCTGCGCGGCGTACGCCTGGGTCTGGTCATTCCCGGTCTCTTCGCGATGCAGGTCCGGGCCATCGCCGAGGCCGCCGTCGCCCTGGCCGCCGAGGGCGGCCGGCCGCGCCCCGAGATCATGGTCCCGCTCGTCGGCGCCGTCCAGGAACTCGAGACGGTCCGCGCCGAAGCCGAGAAGATCATCGCCACGATCGTCGGCGACGCGGACGTCGACATCCTGATCGGCACCATGATCGAGGTCCCGCGGGCGGCGCTGACGGCCGGCCAGATCGCCGAGGCCGCCGAGTTCTTCTCCTTCGGCACCAACGACCTGACCCAGATGGCCTGGGGTTTCTCCCGCGACGACGTCGAGGGCGCGTTCTTCTGGCGCTACCTCGAACTCGGCATCTTCGGCATCTCCCCGTTCGAGTCGATCGACGCCGACGGCGTGGGCCGCCTCGTCCGCATCGCCGCCGAGGAGGGCCGCGCCGCCCGTCCCGGCCTGAAACTGGGCGTCTGCGGCGAACACGGCGGCGACCCCGACTCCGTCCACTTCTTCCACGAGGTCGGCCTCGACTACGTCTCCTGCTCCCCCTTCCGCGTCCCGATCGCCCGGATCGAGGCCGGTCGCGCCGCCGTCACCGCCGAAGGCTCCGACCACCGCTGACGTTCCTCCTCAGCCCGGGTGGTGGGTGCGGCGCGGTTCGTTCCACACCCACCACCCCCTTATCCGGTACGCCGTGCCCCCTCCCGCCGGACCACACCTCTCGAACTACACCGCGACGCCCCCGCAACACCGGACCGCAGCGCGCCCGCCGGGCTGAATGCGGCCCAAGACGCCTTAAGACCCGCCAGAATCGGTCAGTCACCTGAATCGGTCAGTCACCTGAATCGGTCAGCCAGCGCGTCGTTGGCCCGCCGGCCACTCACCGCCCATCTGCGGCTTCGGCGGTCAGCCGTCGCTCGCCCCGCCGGCCGGGTGGGCGCCGTCGACGACCGGCGGTGTGACTCCGGGTGGTGCCGTGCAGGTCGCCGCCCGGACGACGGCGTCGTGCAGGTCGGCGGCGATCCGCGGCCCGGCGAGGGCAAGTAACTCGGCGGCGGCGTGCTCCAGCATGGCAGCCGCCACCGTCCAGTCGGCGCGGGCGGCCGCGCCGACCCGGCGGACCGCTTCGGCCGGTCGGTGCCGGAAGAGCAGGACCGCCAGCTCCGGACAGCGCTCGACGGTGACATCCCGGGACCGGCCGGCCCGGCCGCGGCGCCGGGCCGGGCCTGGCTCGATCGGCACCGGGCCCGGGCTGCCGGGCAGCGGACCCGTGCCGCCCAGCAGCGGGTGTGGGCCTGTCGGCGCATCGGTGGCGTCCGGCAGCGGGTGTCGGCCTGGCGGCGGGTCTGTGGCGTCCAGCAGCGGGTGTCGGCCTGTCGGCGCATCGGTGGCGTCCAGCAGCGGGTCCGGGTCGGCATATCCGGCGTCGGCCAGGATCAGCAGCGCCTCGCGGTCTCCGCCGGCGGTCGCCTCGGCGCGCACCCGGGCGGCCAGCGCGGCGACGATCGGAGTGTCCGCGTTCTGCCGGACGATCTCGGCATACGCCGGAAGCCGCCGCACGTCGAATCCGTCCGGAACCGGCTCCGGGGCCAGACTGTCGGCACCGAGCCGGTGAGCCCGCGTGGTCCGTGCCGTGATCCGGGCATACAACCGATACACCGGATCGCCCACCGGTAGCTCCGCAGCCCCGAGCACCTGCTCGTTCGCCGACACCACCGCCGCGACGACCGGCCCGGCCGCCGCCGGATTCCGCCGGACCTCGTCGTGCGCCGCGGCCGCCTCCGGATCCGGGCGGCGCCCGGCGAGACGCTGCTCGGCATACACCGCCGACCCGTGACACACGAACGCCGCCCGATGGACCTCGCCCAGCGCCGGCAGCCCGGCGAGCAGCGCATGCCCCAGCCCCGTGGCGAACGGCAGCACCCCGACCGCGGTGTCGAACCGGGCCCGGTGATCCGGTCGCAGGTAGGCCAGGACCTCCCGGTCGTGACCGTCACGCCCGCCCGGCCAGGACCACGACGGCATCCGGGTCAACAGATGCCGCTGCCGGGACCAGGCCTGCGCCTCCCGCTCCAGATCGTGCGCGGCCAGACCGGCCCCGACCAGCGCGCACTGGGCGACCGCGGCCTCACCGGGGTCCTCGATCAGGGCGGCGAGCGCGGCTGCCCGGCCACAGTCGGTGCCGGCCAGGTGTCCCACGAACACCCGCAACAGCCGGGCCAGCGAGTACGGGTTCCCGGCGAGTGGCGCGGATGGGAGCAGTGCCCCGAGCCGGACCGCCGGATCGGTGAAGAGATGGCGGCGGGTGTGCGCCTGCCATCGCACCCGGATCTCCCGCAGACAGCCCTCCTGCTCGTCACCGGGAGCCGGTGAACCCTCCGGAGTGAACGGCGCAGCGCCCCCGCGCCCGCCGGCCCCGGAGCCGCTCAACCCGGCGCGCACCAGACTCAGATAAAGCACCAGGGGCAGGTCGCCCCCGGCTGCCTCGGCCGCTCCCAGAGCCTGATCGACGAGCTGGCGGAAGCGTTCGTCGGAACCGGTGCGGTCTAGCAGCGACAGCCGAAGCCGCCGGTCGAGCACGGTGACGCCGGGTCGTCTGGTCGCCGCCATCGTGCCTCCCCATCGATTCAATTCACTGCGCCGGATGCTACCGGCGGGGTACGACATCGAACGCGTCCGTCGCTTTCCCGGCTGCGGCCGACCGCTCGGGCGGGTGGTGGCGGGCTGATCCCGCGGAAAATGTCGGGGGGTGGGTCTAGCGTCCGAGGGGACGGAGTCAATGACGACGATGGAGCGACTCATGACGTCTCTGCTCAACCCGTACCTGACGTTCGACGGCAAGGCGCGCGAGGCCGTCGAGTTCTATCACTCGATCTTCGGCGGCGAGCTGAAGGTCAACACGTTCGGCGATTTCGGCGCTCCCGACCCGGCGTCGGCCGACCTGATCATGCACGCTCAGCTGGAGACACCGCAGGGCTACACCCTGATGGCCTCCGACTGTCCGCCCGGTATGGAGTACAAGCCGGGCGAGAACATCACCGTCAGCCTGAGTGGCGCCGACGGTGACACGCTGCGCAACGCGTGGGAGAAGCTGTCCGCCGGCGGCCAGGTGCGCGTCCCCTTGGAGAAGCAGATGTGGGGCGACGAGTTCGGCCAGTTGGTCGACCGTTTCGGCATCCCATGGATGGTCAACATCACCCAGTGACACCGGCACCGGGGCGCGCGCCGGATGCTGTTCGCGCCCCGGGCCGGTCCCGAGCGGCGGCCCCCGGTCCGCAGCCCCCGGTCCGCAGCCCCCGGTCCGCAGCCCCCGGTCCGCAGCCCCCGGTCCGCAGCCCCCGGTCCGCAGCCCCCGGTCCGCAGCCCCCGGTCCGCAGCCCCCGAGCGGCGGGCCGAACATCCCGCTAGCGCCCAATGGCCGTTCGCTTCCTGCTGGCCTGCCGTTCGGTGCCCGCTGGCTGCACCTCGCTGGTTGGCTGCGTCCTGCCGGCTGGCTGCGTCGTGCTGGCTGGCTGTATCTCGCTGGCTGGCTGCGTCGTGCTGGACGTTCGGTGCCCACGCGCCTGGGCGCCTCCGCTCAAATTGCGGACTCGGGGGCCTCGCGGATGGGGTGCAGGGTGGCGAGGGTTTTGGGGAGGCTGTCCTCCCACGGGTCAGACTGCGGACTCGAGGGCCTCGCGGATGGGGCGCAGGGCGGCGAGGGTTTTAGGGAGGCTGTCCTCCCACGGGTCAGACTGCGGACTCGAGGGCCTCGCGGATGGGGCGCAGGGCGGCGAGGGCCTTGGGAAGGCTGTCCTCCCACAGGTCGCTCCATTCGGAGTCGTCGCCGGACACGCGGTCCAGGGCTCGCAGTGCCAGCGCGGGCAGGTCGTCCGGCAGGTCGAGGGTTTCGCCGGCGGCCAGGAAATCCGGGGCGTAGGCGGTGGTGAGCGGCGTGCCGGTGGGCAGAAGCGAGGCGATCACGGCTGCTGCCGCGACGGCCTGGTTCGCGGCGTCGGCCTCGAGGTATTCGCCGTCGTGCAGCACACTGTCGAGAGTCTCCCGGATCAGGGTGGAACGGCGAGCCGGGTCCGCGTCCTGCAGATCACCGCTCCAGTCGGCGGCGTCATCGTTGTCGAACGGCCCGAAATCCCAGGTGCCCATCTGTCCTCCGGTGTTTCCTCGTCCGGCCTCCGGGGCCGGGCGCGGTCGTGTGTGGCCGGTCAGGTGCCGATCCCCTGCCGGCCAGGTGTCGTAGCCGTTCCGGCCAAGTGCCATATCCGTGCTAAGCGTCGTATCCGTGCTGGTCAAGCGTTGTATTCGTTCCGGCCAGGTGCTGTGTCCGTGCTGAGCGTCGTATCCGTGCTGGTCAAGCGTTGTATTCGTTCCGGCCAGGTGCTGTGCCCGTGCTGAGCGTCGTATCCGTGCTGGTCAGGGGCCGGTGGTGGCCGGCGTTGATCAGTGTGGCTGGTAGGCGGCGTCGATCAGTGGCCGGTAGGCGGCGTTGATCAGAGCCCGGTGGTCAGCGTCGACCAGTGTGGCCGGACGTCGCGTTTCGCGGGCTGCTTCGGCGACGTGCCCGGCCGCTCCCGGAATGATCACACACGGGTGACCGGGGTCGGGAACCGGCGCGCGGGTTCACGCTCGGTGTTCGAGGATGACGAGACTCACGCTCCGTGTCGCTCTTCCGACACGCTCCGCCGACGGCGCGGGATCGCCCCGAATTGTTTCCCTCATTGTGTTTCGGCAGTTCAAAACACGTACTATTTGGGTTGGAAACACCGTTTCGGGGCGAGTTGATCCGCTGTGGCGCCCACCACGTACCGCAATCGGGGGGTTAACTATCTGAATATTGTGGTGCATAGAATCCTCGCGAAATCAGCATCGGGCGGGCCGGGGGGCTCGTGCGCCGCCGTGCGGCAGCGATGCTGCCGAGGGGGAGAGCTACGTGACCGTCGAACGGCCGGTCCGCAACTGGAACGGCTTGATCATTCCGGATCCAGGGGTCTACACACTGGATGAGGCACACAAGCGAATCGGTTTCGTGGCGCAGCACATGATGGTCAGTCCGATCCGGGGGGAATTCGCGCAGGGCACCGCGACGATCGTGGTGGGGACCGATCCGCTGCGGTCGACGATCAGCGCGTCGATTCGGACGGACAGCATCAACACGCACAACCCGGAACGGGACGCCCATCTGTCCAGTCCGGACTTCCTCGACGTCGGGCGCTATCCGACGATCGAGTACCGCAGCACCGGCATCGCCTGGGAAGCCGACAGCGACCCGATCTTCAACTGGGCACGCCTTCGCAACAATCCGCTGGGCCGCCGGGGAACCATTGCCGATCTACCACCCGCGGCGACCCGGGCGTCCGGGCGTTTCGTGATCCAGGGCTACCTGACGGTCAAGGCGGTGACCCGGCCGATCGACATGCAGATGGAGTTCGGAGGCGCCCGCCGCGATCCCTACGGCCGGGAGATCTTCGGCTTCAGCGCCGCTGCCGAACTCGACCGCGAGGACTACGGCCTCCTCTGGAACGTGGCCCTCGAGTCCGGCGGCGTCCTGGTAGGCAAGAAGATCCGCATTGAGCTGGCAGGCGAAGCCATCCGCAACACGTGACCGGAGCCCATCGAAGTTCCCTGACCAGAAGCGATCGGCAACCCCGCCACCCACGACATCTGGTCAGAAGCCATCGGCAACACCACTCTGCTGAGGGCTGCGCGCAGCTCCTGACCAGCGGAAATCCGCGACTCATCACAGCCACTCCCTGACACGCCGACCCGGATCCCGGCATGCGCTGGCCACCGAGGCGGGCGCGATGCGGCACGCGGGCGGAGCCTGCCAGGCTTCGACCGCGGGCCGCAGCTCGGTTGGACAGATCCAGCAGAATGGCCGCGAGCCGGGTGGCGGTCTGTCGGTAACGGGAGCCTGGTGGAACGGCAGCCTGGTGGAACGGCAGCCTGGTGGAACGGCAGCCTGGTGGAACGCGAGCCAGGTGGAACGGCAGCCTGGTGGAACGGCGTCGGGTTGGCAGCTCCTGTTTCGGGGCTTTGTGTGGCGTGTCGCCGTTGATGGGCCGACATGGCGGGCCTGGATGGCGGGGCGGACGCTGATGTCGGCGTGATCGTCAGGGATCGACTATCACGCCGGTCAGTGGGGTCAGCCCTCGTAGTAGGGGTCGTAGTCCTCATCCGGCTCTGGCGGGAGCGGCGGTAGGTCCGGGTCGTCGAAGGGCGTGACCCCGGGGTAGCTGGACCGCGGCGGCCCGGATGCGGAGAAACGAGACGCCGAGTCGCGGGACATAGACGGTTTGGATGCGACCGAACGGGACGCGGAAGGCTGGGTGGTGGACCGCCGGGCGGCGGTGGACGGAGTCGACGGCCGGTCGGGGGCCACCGGGAAGAGTGAGTCGGGCGCATCCGCCGAGAATCCGGCTGCGGGAGCGGGTGGGGCCGCAGGAGCCCGCCCCGGCGAGGACGAAAGCGGCGAAGAGGAAAGCGACGACGGCGGAGAAGAAAGCGACGACGGCGACGACGACGGCGGGGACGACGGCGGGGACGACGGCGGGGACGACGGCGGGGACGACGGCGAGGAGGAAGGTGATGCAGGTGGAGTGGCGTCGGTGGGGGTTTCTCCACGGACTGTGGCCAGCACGGCCTCGCCGAACTTCGTCAGCTTGCTCTGGCCGACTCCGCTGACCGTGCCCAACTGGGCCAGCGTTGCCGGGGCGAGGGCGGCGATCGATCGCAACGTCGCGTCGTGGAAGATCACGTAGGCGGGGACGCCCTGCTCCTTGGAGGTGGCGCCTCGCCAGGAACGCAGGCGCTCGAAGAGGGCCGCAGCCTCGGGAGTGAGATCGACCGGGGCCGCCTTGGAACCGGAGCCTGAAGAACCGGAGCCTGAAGAACCGGAACCCGAACCGGAACCCGAACCTGAAGCCGACGCCCGCGAACCGCTGCGGGAAGAACTGCGCGGCGCCTCCCGGCGCATCAGCAGTTTTCGCTCGCCGCGCAGCACCTCGCCGCTGCGGGCGGTGAGGGTGAGCGTCTGATGGTTGGGCTCGACGGCCAGGAAGTCGCCGGCCAGGAGCTGGCGGACCACGTTGCGCCACTCGACCTCGCTGAGGTCGCTGCCGATGCCGAAGACGGACAGGTCGTCGTGGCGGAAGCGGGTGACCTTCTCGGTGCGTTTGCCGAGCAGGATGTCGATCGAATGCTGCGACCCGAACCGCTGGTTGCGCTCCTTGTGCAGGCGGAACACGGTGGACAGCAATTTCTGGGCGGGGACCGTCGCGTCCCAGGACTCCGGCGGTGCCAGGCAGCTGTCGCAGTTGCCGCAGGTGGCGGGGGCCGTCTGGCCGAAGTACCGCAGGATCTGCGCGCGCCGGCAGGTGATGCTCTCGCAGAGGGCGAGCATGGCGTCGAGGTGGCTGGCGGCGTTACGCCGGTACGCCGCGTCGCCCTCCGAGTTCTCGATCATGCGGCGTTGCTGCATGACGTCCTGCAATCCGTAGGCCAGCCAGGCCGTCGACGGCAGACCGTCACGGCCGGCGCGCCCGGTCTCCTGGTAGTAGCCCTCCAACGATTTCGGCAGGTCGAGATGGGCCACGAACCGCACGTCGGGCTTGTCGATGCCCATCCCGAACGCGATCGTCGCGACCATGACCAGACCGTCCTCCCGCAGGAACCGGGACTGGTTCGTCGCCCGGGTCCGTGCGTCGAGACCCGCGTGGTACGGCAGCGCCGCGACCCCGTTCTGGACGAGGAACTCGGCGTGTTTCTCCACCGACGCGCGGGACAGGCAGTAGACGATCCCGGAGTCGCCGTCGTGCTCGGTGCGCAGCAGGTCGAGCAGCTGGCGGGCCGGATTGTTCTTCCCGACGATCCGGTACTGGATGTTGGGGCGGTCGAAGCTGGCGGTGAAGTGCCGTGCCTCGGTGAGCTGGAGCCGGGTGGCGATCTCGTCACGGGTGGCCGGGGTGGCGGTGGCGGTCAGCGCGATCCGCGGCACGTCGGGCCAGCGCTCGTGCAGCATCGACAATGCCAGGTAGTCGGGCCGGAAGTCGTGGCCCCACTGGGACACGCAGTGCGCCTCGTCGATGGCGAACAGCGAGATCTTCCCCCGGTCGAGCAGGCGTTGCACCGCGGCGGTGCCCAGACCCTCGGGCGCGACGTAGAGCAGGTCGAGCTCACCGGCCACGAACTCGGCCTCCACCAGCCGGCGCTCGTCGAGGTCCTGCGAGGAGTTGAGGAAGTTGGCCCGCACGCCGAGGGTGCGCAGCGCGTCGACCTGATCCTGCATGAGCGCGATCAGCGGCGAGATCACCACACCGGTGCCGGGGCGGACCAGGGCCGGGATCTGGTAGCACAGCGACTTGCCGCCACCGGTCGGCATCAGCACCAGCGCGTCGCCACCGCCGATCACGTGCTCGACGATGTCGGCCTGCTCCCCACGGAACGATGGGTAGCCGAAGACACGGTTGAGAGCGTCGGTGGCACTGGACACGGAGAGCAGAGGGGCCTCAGTCACCCCGCGAAGTCTAGAGAGCCGGACGGACGACCGGAGTACGCCCTGTGGATGAACTAGAGCCCTGTGGATGACGCGAGCCCGACCAGGTCGAGGATCCGCCGCGACGGACTGCCCGGGGCCGACACCAGGACCAGCGGTGCCTTCCCGATCAGGTGCTGGGCACTGACCTCGTGCAGCACCGACACCCCGGCACTGGCCAGATGGCTGACACCGGACAGGTCGACGGTCATCGCCACGGTGCCGCCGCGGCTGCGGCGGAACAGCTCCGACCGTACCTCCGCGGCGGTGACGGCATCGATCGGACCGTCGATCCGGATCCGCGCCTCGTCACCACCGGGAAGTTCGGTGATCGTCAGATCGCCGTCGCGGGGGAAGGCCCGCGGCGCGTCGTCGAAGCTGGTCAGCAGGCGTGCCGGGCGCAGCAGCGGATGCCGCACGGTGGCGACCGTCCCGTCCACGCCCGGTTCCACCCGCAGGCTCTGCACCAGCTGGGCGGTGAGCGCCAGCCCGCGTCCCCGGGTCGGCTGCCGCTCCGGCGCCCGCCAGCCGCCGTGGTCGGTGACGGTCGCCTCGACCACGCCCGACGTCAGCAGCCGCGCCTCGACCTCGACCGACTCCCCGCCGATAGCGTGCTCGATCGCGTTGGTGGTCAGTTCACCGAGAGCGTGCTGGAGCACGAAGACGTCCTCGTCGGCGGCGCCCGCGGCGGCCAGCCAGGCGGCGATGTCCCGGCGCGAGCCGCCCAGGGATTCCGGCTGCGCCGGCAGATCAAGAGCCAGCGGGGGTACGGGCGCCACGCGCTGAGCGGCGAGGAGCGTGATGTCGTCGGCGTGCCCACCGGAGCGGACGAGCAGTTCGAGGGTCTGCGTGCACACCCGTTCGGCGGGGATCGCCGCCGGGTCGTGCAGGGCCCGCCCGGCCGCCGCGTCGGTGGCCACATGCGCGAGCTCGGCATCCGGGTCGGCACCGGCCCCGGGCCGTTCGAGGACCCCGTCGGTGTAGAGCAGCAGCGTCTCCCCGGGGCCGAGCCGCCCGCCCCGGACCGGGAACGAACCACCGGTGCCCAGCGGCGTGCCCCGCGTGCCGTCCAGGTAGCGGGCCTTCCCGTCGGCCGGGATGAGCAGCGGCGCCGGATGCCCGGCCGTGCAGTACGACAGCTCCCCGCTACCGGGGTCGAGCACGACCAGGCTGACCGTCGCCGCGTACGCCGCACGCACCCGCCCGGCCAGCCGGTCCACCGCGGTGAGCGCCTCCGCGATGCCGGCGCCCGCGTCGAGCCGCTCCTGCAGGACCGCCCGCAGCTGTCCCATCACCCCGGACGCGGTCACCCCGTGCCCGACGACGTCCCCGGCGACCAGCGCGATCCGCCCGTCCGGAGTGGTCACCGCGTCGAACCAGTCGCCGCCGGCCCGGCTGTCCGCGTCGGCCAGCAGGTAGGCCGCCGCCACCTGGAGGCCGGGCAGCACCGGCAGCCCGGCCGGCAGCAGTTCCCGCTGCAGCGCGTTGATCACGTCGCGGGTCTGCTCGTAACGCCGCCGCTGCCGGTCCGCCTCGGCCTCGGCGGCCTGCCGCTCCCGGGCCAGCTCGGTGACGTCGAACGCGGCCCCGATCACCCCGCGCACCGCACCGTCCGCGTGTCGCCACGGGACCAGCGCGAACGTCGCGAACATCTCGCCGACGGTGCCGTCCGGCTGGGCCAGGTGCACCCGCCACTGCTTGCCGCTGATCGTCTCCCCGGTCCGGTAGACCTCGTGGAACGCGTCCAGGAACTGCTGCCCGGACAGGTCGCTGAGCACCTCGCGGATGGTCCGGCCGACGATCCGGCGGCCGGGCAGCACCGCCCGGGTGGCCGCGTTGCTGCCGACCACCAGCAGGTCCGGCCCTTCCGACACGATGACGATGAAGGGCAGCTGATCGACCGCGGCGATCATCGCCCCGAGATCGCCTGCCTCCGGAATGTCCAAGCCCGTAGCCCTGCCGTCCGTCACCCTGCCGTCCGTCACCATGCCATCGTGCCGGACCTACCGCGGGAAGGCTCTGAACGTCACTCTGCCAGGGGGAGATCGATGGTGTGGGCGGTGTGCGACGCCTTGACGCTGAGGTAGCGGACGTTGGCCGCCGACAGGTGCACGCCGGTCGGGATCCGCTGCGTCACGTCGATCCCCAGGTCGGCGAGCTGGCCGGCCTTGTCCGGGTTGTTGGAGAGCAGCCGGATCCGGGTCGCACCCAGCCCGAGCAGCATCTGCGCGGCCGCCGTGTAGTCGCGCTCGTCCTCGCCCCGGCCCAGCGCCACGTTCGCCTCGTACGTGTCGAGGCCGTCGTCCTGCAGCGCGTACGCGTCGAGTTTCGCGTACAGCCCGATGCCGCGGCCCTCCTGTCGCAGGTAGAGCAGGAAGCCGCCCTGCTCCGCGATCCGTTCCACCGCCTCGCGCAGCTGCGGTCCGCAGTCGCAGCGCTGGCTGCCGAACACGTCACCGGTCAGGCACTCGCTGTGCGGCCGGACCAGTGGGGCCCGCCCGCCGGCCGCGGACTTGGTCAGGGCCCGTTGCCAGTCACCGAGACCGAGCGCGAGATGCTCCTTGCCGTCGGCCAGGCCGTCGAAGGTCATCACCCGGGCGGTGGTCGCGTAGCCGTCGGGGAACCGCAGCGGCACAGTCACCTGCCGTCGGATGCCGGCCTTGGTAACGGTCGTGGCTTCGAACATCGGTCCTCCTCGTGTGGTTCCCGCCGAACTCGGCGCACCGTCTGATCCGCACCGTCTGATCCTCTGCCCAGAGTTCGGCCCCCGCACACGGGGATTATGGTGGGGGCCGATACCTGGAGGCATCATCGGTGGCTGAGCGTCCTTACACCTTGCTGAGTTGTGGCATGTCCATCGACGGATATCTCGACGACGCCACCGAGGAGCGGCTGCTCCTGTCGAACGACGCCGATTTCGACCGGGTCGACGCCGAGCGCGCCGGGTGCGACGCGATCCTGGTCGGCGCCGCGACGATCCGGCAGGACAACCCGCGCCTGCTGGTGCGCTCCGCGGCCCGCCGCGCCGAGCGGGTCGCCCGCGGGGCGGATCCCGACCCGGTGAAGGTCACCGTGACCAGCAGCTGCCACCTCGACCCCGGGGCGTCGTTCTTCACCACGGGCGAGGCCGACAAGCTGGTCTACTGTGCGACGTCGACCGTGGACGGCGCGCGCAAGCTGCTGGGCGACCGGGCCACCGTCATCGACGGCGGCGACCCGGTGGACGTCCGGGTGGTCGCCGCCGACCTGGGCGGGCGTGGTGTCCGCCGGCTCATGGTCGAGGGTGGCGGGCACATGCACACCCAGTTCCTGGCCGCCGGTCTCGCCGACGAGCTGCAGCTCGTGGTCGCGCCGTTCTTCGTCGGTGACTCGCGGGCGCCCCGCTTCGTGCACGACGGCGTGTTCCCGTGGGGCCCGGACAATCGGGCGACCCTCGCCGAGGTCCGTCAGATGGGCGACGTGGTGCTGCTGCGTTACGCGCTCTCCGAGCGGTTCGGGCACGGCTGAGCCGCCGCACCGCTCCGAGACTTCTAACGCTGCGGTCAAGCCGCGACACCACCGGAGTAGGCGGGCTGCCGGGCGCCCACACGTACCATCGCCGGAATCGTGCGGGCGACCGGAAGCGGCACGACCACCGGGACCGCCGCCATCGCCGGTGCCGGCTTCTGCGCCGGCTGCGGCTTCTGTACCGGCTGCAGCTCCCGCACCGGCTGCGGCACGGCCTGCCCGGTCCGCCGGGCCATCAGCCGCACCACCAGGACGGCAGCACCCGGAGCGGCGGCGACGAACGCCAGGATGCCGTAGGCGACGGCGATCGTCAGACCCTGCGCGGCGCTCAGGCCCGCGGCGCCGAACGCCCAGGCCATCACGCCTTCACGGGGGCCCCACCCGCCGATGTTCACCGGCAGGCCCATCGCGATCAGCGCCAGCAGCAGCAGCGGCGCCAGCTCCAGCAGCGAGGCGGCACTGCCGGCGGCCCGCGCGGCGACCAGGAACGTCGCCAGATGCCCGGCCAGCACCGCCGCCGACGCCACCAGCACGCCCGGCCCGTTGCGCCGCGACAGCAGACCAGCGCGGATCTCGTTCATCCCGGTCCGGGCCGCGCCGGCCGCCTTCGAACGCCCGGCCCGCAGCCGGCGGAGACCGAGAACGATCAGGGCGCCGGCCACCGCGGCTCCACCGGCGACAGCGGCCACCACCGGCCCGTGCGCGGCCAGGAGATCAAAGACCGGCGAGGGTACGGAGACCAGCACCGCCACACCCACCAGGAGCAGGACGATCTGTCCCGCCGTACGCTCCAGCACCACGGCCCGGACCCCACGTCCCAGGTCGCCCTCACCCTTGCCGTGCCGCACCGCCCGGCCGACGTCGCCGAGGATCCCGCCCGGCAGGGCCGCGTTCAGGAACAGTGCCTGGTAGTAGTCGGCGGTCGCGTCCTTCAGCGTCAGCCGCATCCCGAGGCCGCGGGCCACCAGGCACCACCGCCACGCGCTGAGCAACGTGGTGGCGGCGCCGATCCCCAGCGCCGCCAGCAGCGCGCCCGCGTCGAGAACCCGCAGCCCGTCCAGGAACGCGCCGGTCCCGAGCCGCCACATCACCAGAGCCAGAATGCCGGCGCCACCCACCAGGCGCAGCCAGGCCCAGATCGATCGGTTCACGTCCATCGTCCCCTCGTAGCTTCCGAGGACTAGTACGCCCGGTCGGCGGCCCAGGGTTCACTCGAAGATCGCTAAAACATCCTTGTGACCCACGGAAGCATGCGGAAGTGCTGCCAGACGCCGTTCCAGGTAGGGTCCGACCGGTAGGTCAGGGCGTTCCTCGGCGGCCGCCCCGGCCCAGCCGCGAAGCCATTCGGCGGTCAGCGCGGGCATCGCCGGGCCGAGCCGCCACGGGCTCGGCCGGACCGTGACAGCCGCCCCCACCTTCGCGAACGCCTCCGCCGCGACCTGCGGGGCATCCGGCCCGAGCAGCCGCCGCCCGTCGACCGTCCGTCGCTGGTGCGCGTTGAACGCCGCCTCGACCTCGGAGTCCAGCGGATCGTGCGGCGCCAGCTGCACCTCGCCGGTCACCGACAGGGTGAAAAGCACCGACACCCGCGCCTGGGCGCACACACCGGCCAGCCGTTCCACCTCCTCGGCGGTGAGCAGGTCCAGCAGCGCCGAACAGGTCACCAGATCGGTGCCGGCCAGGTCGGCCGGGGTCAGGTCGGCGACGTCCAGGCGCTGTGTGCTGACCGTCACCCCGTCCGGCATACCCGCGGCGGCCCGCAGCAAAAGCGCGGGATCGCGATCCGTCATGATCCAGTGCTGGCCGGAGCCCAGCCGCGGCGTCAGCCACCGACCCAGCGAGCCGGTGCCGCAGCCCAGGTCGCGGACCGTCCGCACGGCGCCCGGCAGCAGGTCGACGAGGTCGAGGGCCCGCGCGGCGGCGTCGGCGGGTTCGCGCAGCGACAGCCAGGCGGCGCTGAACTCACCGGCCTCGTCGCTGATGGTCGCCCCGTCGGCGCCACCCGCCTCGGTGTGGTCGGCCGGCCCGGTCTCGCTGAACGCGCCGCCGATCCTGGGCCCGGCCCCGGGCAGCGGCCCACCCAGCCGGCCGGTGCCGGTCACCAGAAGCGTCTCGGACTCGATCTTGCCGTGCACTTCGGTCATGTGTGCCTCCTCGGCATCGTCGTTCTCCTCGGCATCGTCGTTTTCAGGCATCGTCGTTTCAGGCATCGTCGTTTTCAGGCATCGTCGTTGTCATTGGCATCGTCGGTCTCATCGGCCACCTCCGCCGGCCGGCGTCTCCGGGCCGTTCGTCAGCGCCGCTTTCTCCGGGGCGGCCTTCGCTGCCATCAACTGCCGGTCAGCACCTGGGCCAGGCTGCGGGCGGTCTCGTCCCAGCCGGTCAGTGTCGCGCGGCGTGCGCGGGCGTGCGCACGCCATTGTTCTCGCAGCTCACCGTCGGTGAGCCAGTCTCGCAGGGCGGCGGCCAGGGCGTCCCGGTCGTTCGGCGGGATCAACCGGCCCGGGATCCCGCCGCCGGGCGCGGTGCCGAGCGCCTCCGGTACCCCACCGACCTCGGCGGCGACCACCGGCAGGCCACGGGCCAGGGCTTCCGTCACCACCATGCCGTAGGTCTCGGCCCGCGACGGCAACACGAACAGATCCGCCTCCGCATAGACCTCGTCGAGCGCCACACCGGCGAGCGCACCCGCGAACCGGACGGTGTGCCGGTCCTGCCCGCGAACCGGACGGGTGATCCAGGACGGTGCCAGGGCACCGGCGGTGGACAGGGCCAGGGTCGCCGGGGGTGGGACGGCGAGGGCCGGGATCCGGCCTGCGCCCGCGACGGTGCAGGTCCAAGAAAGGTCCGGGAGCTGCTGCAAGGCGGTCAGCAGGAGGTCCTGACCCTTGCGCGGGGTCAGGGACGCCACGTTGAGCAGGCGGTGACCGGTGGGGGACGGGGTGGCGAGCGGGGACCGGTCGACTCCCGGTGCGACCGCGTGGACGCCGGTCAGGTCGTGCAGTTCCTCGACTCGGCGGGCGGCCGGTTCGCTGGTGGCGATCACGGCGGCGGCCAGGCGCAGGGTGCGGGATTCCAGGGTTCGGAGCTCGGCGGCGTCACTGTCGGTGAGGCCGGTCTCGTCACTCAGCGGAAGGTGGACCAGGACGGCCAGGCGCAGGCGGGTGGCGTGCGGTTCGAGCACGCCGGGGACACCGCAGGCGATCAGGCCGTCGATCAGCACGAGCGAGCCGGTGGGGATGTCGCCGAGCAGAGCGGCCAGAGCCTGGCGGTCCGGTTCGGCGGGACGCGGCCAGGCTCCGCCGAGCAGATGCTCATGCACGTCGAACGCCGGGAGAGACGCGGCGGACGCTGGGAGAGACGCGGCGGACGCCGGGAGAGACACGGCGGACGCTGGGAGAGCCGGGGTGGGGGAGGAGAGCCGCCTCAGAACCTCGCGGTCGTAGCGATTGCCGCCGCTCGGTGCCGCCGGGTCGTCGACCGACGCCGGCAGCACCGCGAACAGCGGGAGGATCACAGGTCGCGCTCGTAGGACGCCCAGGCGATGTGTGATTCGTGGAGGGTGACGGAGATGCCGGTGAGGCCGGTGGCGCCGGCGCCGAGCTCGCCCGCGTGGGCGCGGACGGCGAGGCGGTCGGCGATGACCTTGGCCAGGAACTCGGTGGACGTGTTGACGCCGGAGAACTCCGGGTCGTCGTCCAGGTTGCGGTAGGAGAGCCCGGAGCAGATGGTGTGCAGCTGCTCGCTCGCCCGGCCGATGTCGACCACGATGTTGTCGTCGTCCAGCTCCGGGCGGCGGAACGTGGCGTCCACCACGAAGGTGGCGCCGTGCAGGCGCTGCGCCGGTCCGAAGACCTCGCCGCTGAAGCTGTGCGCGATCATGATGTGGTCGCGGACGGTGACGCTGAACAAGGGCTACTCCTCAGGTGTGGTTCGGTGCGGTACTACGGGTACCCGATCCGGAAAGATCAAATCGGGTGGTCGTCCGGGTGGTCGTCCGGGTGGTCGATGACGTGGCAGAGCGCCTTGAGCGTGCCGTCGGCCAGTCGCGGCAGGACCGCCGGCAGCTCCTCGAACGGGCTGTGGCCGGTGATCAGCGCGTCGAACCGGGGATCCTTGAGTAACTCGAGGGCCACCTGGAAACGCTCGGCGTAACCCCGGTGGCGGGTCGGGGAGATGCCGCCGACCTGGCTGCTGCGGATCGTGAGGCGGCGGCTGTGGAAGTTCTCCCCCAGGGGTACGGAGATCCGCCGGTCACCGAACCAGCTCAGCTCGACCAGGGTGCCCTCGGTGCGGAGGAGTTCCAGGCCCTTGTCGAGGCCCGCTTCGGTGGCGCTGGCGTGGATGATCAGGTCGCGGTCGGCGCGCGCTGTGGCTGGCTGCGCAAAACGGATATCAAGTGACTTGGTGAGATTTTCCCGGTTGGGGTCGATGTCTACGAGTTCCACATCCGTGGCCGGGAGGCCGGCCAGGACCGCGGCGACCGACGCGCCGACCATGCCGCCGCCGATCACCGTGATCCGGTCGCCGATCTGCGGGGCCGCGTCCCACACCGCGTTCACCGCCGTCTCCACCGTGCCGGCCAGTACCGCGCGGGCCGCGGGCACGTCGTCCGGGATGACGGTGACCGCGTCGGCCGGAACCACGTAACGGGTCTGGTGCGGGTACAGACAGAAGACCGTCTTCCCGATCAGCTCCGGGACACCCGCCTCGACGACGCCCACGTTCAGGTAGCCGTACTTCACCGGGGCCGGGAAGTCGCCCTCCTGGAACGGCGCGCGCATCGCGGCCCACTGGCTCTCCGGCACCCGCCCCTGGAAGACCAGAGTCTCCGTGCCACGGCTCACCCCGGAGTGCAGTGTGCGCACCACCACGTCACCCGGGCCGGGATCCGGCACGTGCTCGGGGCGTATCTCCCCGGTTCCGGGGCAAGTCATCCAGAAAGCACGAGCCTGCAAAGCGGTTCCTTTCGACACTGAACCAAAACTCCCCGGAGAGCGTGTTGATCGGGGACAGCGGCTAAACCCTACGTCCAGGAGGAACGGTGACGATCAGTACCGCCACGACCACGACGAGTCCCCTCCGGGCTCCGCTGGCCGGGTTTGCCGCCCAGCTTCTCCTGCTCGCCGCCCTCGCCGCGACGGTGGGGCTCGGCACCTGGGGCCTGCTCGCCGGCGTCGCCTACGGAGCGGTCCTGTGCGGGCTGCTCGGCTACGCGTTACAGCACACCGGGATGACCCGGCTCGGATGGGCGAACACGGTCACCCTCTCCCGGGCGATCCTGACCGGCGGCGTCACCGCGATGGTGTTCACCCCGGACGCCCCGGTCGCCCTGCTCGTCACCGTCGCCGCGGTCGCCTTGGCCCTGGACGGCGTCGACGGCCAGGTGGCCCGCCGCACCGGCACCACCACCTCGCTCGGCGCGCGGTTCGACATGGAGATCGACGCGTTCCTGATCCTGGTGCTGAGCGTCTTCACCGCCGCCCAGTACGGCTGGTGGGCGCTGGCGATCGGTGGCTTCCGCTACGTGTTCGTCGCCGCGTCGTGGGCGCTGCCCTGGCTGACCGCCCCGCTGCCCCCGCGTTTCGGCCGCAAGGTCGTCGCCGCGCAGCAGGGCGTCATGCTCGCCGTCGTGGCCAGTGGCCTGCTCCCGACGTGGCTGTCCGTCTTCGCCCTGGCCGTCGCGCTGGGCTCGCTGACCTGGTCGTTCGGCCGCGACATCGTCTGGCTCCACCAGGCGTCCCGGGTCCGCGAGGCGGCCCGCAGCCGCTGGTCCGCCCCGCACCGCGAGCACGCTCTGGTCGGTTAGCCCGCGGGAAAGCGACGATCCAGGACCGTGAGGGCCAGGCGGCCCCACGTCAGGTTCTCGCGCTCGAAGATGATGCCCCTCTGCAAGGTCAGGTACGGGCCGATGCGGTTGCCGGTGGCCAGGAAGTCGTCCTCGCTGCGGCCGGCCAGGATCTCGGCGAGGCGCTGCTCGTAGGAGTCGAGGCGGCGGGCGCTCGACTCCAGCCGGGACTCGATCGACGACCGGACGCTGGCCACGTCGGCGTGTGCCAGCGCCTCGATCTGGACGAGCAGCTCGTCGCGTACCGTCGTCGGTTTGGGATCCTGCCTGGTGAAGGCCGTCAAGGCCGCCCGCCCGGCCGCGGTGAGCGAGAAGAGCCGCTTGTCCGGCCGTTTCTCCTGCGCCACCACCCGGGCGGCGAGCAGGCCGTCCGTCTCCATCTTGTCCAGCTCGCGGTAGAGCTGCTGCGACGTGGCGGTCCAGAAGTTGGCGACCGACACGTGGAATTGCTTGGCGAGCTCGTATCCGGAGGCCTCCCGGTTGATCAGGGCGGCCAGGACGGCGTTGCGTAGCGACACGGGACCCAGGTTACGAGCCGCGCGGGCGGAACTCGGGAGCCGTCTTCGTCATCGCGGCCTTCTGCACGATCTTCGTGTTGCGGCGCAGGAGCAGCAGCCGCAGCTGCTCGCGGCGCTCCCGGGCGAAGGTGCGACGGGCGCTGGACGTGACCGCGCCGTCGAACAGCCTCTTCGCGGCGGCCACCGCGTCCGGGGACCGGGTCGCGAGCCGCTGGGCGAAAGCGGTCGCCGACTCGACCGGGTCGTCGTGGACCTCGGAGACCAGGCCGATCCGGGCGGCCTCGCTGCCGGAGACCTCCTCGGCGGTCATGGTGAGCCGCTTCGCGACGTCCAGGCCGACCACCTCGGTGAGGCTGCGCACACCGGTCATGTCGGGGATGATGCCCCACTTGCCCTCGAGCACCGACCAGCGCGAATCGGGCGTGGCGAACCGGAAGTCCGCCGACAGCGCGATCTGCAGACCGCCGCCGAAGCAGTGCCCGTGCACGGCCGCGATCACCGGCACCGGCACCCGCCGCCACGCCCAGCACGCCTCCTGGAACAGGTTCGTGCCCCGCCACGGCGCCGGGACGAACGCACCGACGATCCGGCGCGGGTTCTTCATCGTGCCCGGGATGTCCAGCCCGGAACAGAACGACGGGCCGTCGCCGGCGATCACCACGGCCCGGATCGTCCGGTCGCGGCGCAGCCTGCGGGCCGCGGCGACCAGCTCGGTGAGGGTGTCGAGGGTGAGCGCGTTCAGCTTCTCCGGGCGGGACAGGCGCACGTGGGCGATCCCGTCCTCGATCCGCGTGGTCACAAGAGGCATGGGTTTCCTTACAACTTCGCGGCGAGTTCGGTCGCCTGTTTGATCGCTCGTTTCGCGTCGAGTTCGGCGGCCACGTCGGCGCCGCCGATCACGTGCACGTCCACACCGCGCGCGGTCAGCGGCACGACCAGGTCGTTCACCGACTCCTGGCCGGCGCAGACGACGACGGTGCCCACCGCCAGGATGCGCGCCTCCCGCGGCGACTTCGGGTCCTTCGGGTTCACCGGCACGGTGATGTGCAGGCCCTCGTCGTCGACCCGCACGTACTCCACCCCGCCGAGCATGGTCACGCCGGAGTCCTGCAGCGTCGCGCGGTGCACCCAGCCGGTCGTCTTGCCGAGACCCTTGCCGAGCGCGCTCGCCTTGCGCTGCAGCAGGTACACCTCGCGGCGCGGCGGGGCTTTCACCTTCGTCGCCAGCCCGCCCCGTTGCTGATCGGGATCGGTCACACCCCAGCGCTGCATCCAGTGTTCGGCGGACTCGCCCGGCTCGTGCAGCAGGAACTCGGCCACGTCGAAGCCGATCCCGCCCGCCCCGATCACCGCTACCGTTTCGCCGATCTCGTGTGTTCCGTTCGCGTGTGTTCCGTTCGCGTGGGTTCCGTTGATGACCTGCTGGTAGGTCAGCACGCTCGGATGGTCGATCCCCGGGATCGGCGGCACCCGCGGGACCACGCCGGTCGCCACGACCACGTGGTCGAAATCGGTCAAGTCGTCGACAGTCGCCCGCTTGCCGAGGTGCAGCGTGACCCCACGCGTCCCGATCATGTGCCGGTAGTAGGCCAGCGTGTGCGCGAAATCCTCCTTGCCGGGGATCCGCGCCGCCAGCGTGAACTGCCCGCCGATCCGGTCGGCCGCCTCGAAGAGATCAACCCCATGACCGCGGCCGGCCAGTTCCACGGCGGCCGCGAGGCCGGCCGGGCCCGCCCCGACGACCGCGATCCTCTTCCGGGTACGGGTGGGGAGAAGAACAAGCTCGGTCTCGTACGCCGCACGCGGGTTCAGCATGCAGGTGGCGCGCTTGTTGCCGAACGTGTGATCCAGGCAGGCCTGATTGCACGCGATGCACGTGATGATCTCGGCGGCCCGGCCGCTCGCCGCCTTGTTGACGAACTCGGCGTCGGCCAGCAGCGGGCGCGCCATCGACACCAGGTCCGCGTCACCGGCGGCCAGGATCTCCTCGGCGATCTCCGGCCGGTTGATCCGGTTCGACGCGATCACCGGCACGCCCACCTCACGCCGCAGCTTGCCGGTCACCCACGCGAACGCGGCCGGCGGCACCGACGTCACGATCGTCGGCACCCGTGCCTCGTGCCAGCCGATACCCGTGTTCAGGATCGACACGCCGCGTTCCTGCAGGCCACGGGCCAGCTCGACGGTCTCCTCCCACGACTGGGCGTCGTCGACGAGATCCAGCAGGCTGATCCGGTACTGCACGATGAAGTCGTCGCCGACCAGGTCCCGGGTCCGCTTCACGATCTCCAGCGGAAACCGCATCCGCTTCGCGGCGGATCCACCCCAGGCATCGGTACGGGTGTTCGTGCGCGCCGCCAGGAACTGGTTGATCAGGTAGCCCTCGGACCCCATGATCTCCACACCGTCGTAGCCGGCCCGCTTCGCCAGCTCCGCCGCCCGCGCGAACGACGTCGCCGTCCGGTCCACCTCACGGCTGCTCATCGCCCTCGGCTTGAACGGCGTGATCGGCGACTTCCGCCCGGACGCCCCCCTGCTGAACGGGTGGTAGGCATACCGCCCCGCATGCAGCACCTGCAGCAGAATCTTCCCGTCGTGCTCGTGCACCGCCCCGGTGACCGTCCGGTGCGCCCGGGCCTGCCGCGCCGTGGTCATCTGGCTGCCGAACGGGAGCAGCCAGCCCCGCCACGTCGGCGCGTAGCCGCCGGTGACGAT
The DNA here is from genome assembly GCF_042650585.1 of Actinoplanes subglobosus. Classification (NCBI taxonomy): domain Bacteria; kingdom Bacillati; phylum Actinomycetota; class Actinomycetes; order Micromonosporales; family Micromonosporaceae; genus Actinoplanes; species Actinoplanes subglobosus. Next base: position 48,453 of record NZ_JBHSBL010000026.1, on the reverse strand, counting down.
CAGGGCGGTGCCGCCCCTGGCCCGCTCCGCGAAGAAGGCGGCGAGCTTCGGCAGGTCCCGTCGCCGGTCCTCCAGCTTGGTGTGCATGGACCCCATGACGACGCGATTGCGCAGCGTCGTGTGCCCCAGATCGAGCGGGCTGAGCAGCGTTTCGAACGCACCGGCCATGTCGTCTGCCTCCTCGCAGCCACCATCTGGCCGCAGCATAGACAACAAAACACCTATGCAACAAGTTGCCTATAAGCCAGATCGCCAGCTGTAGTCCAGCACGGTTGTCCGGGGTGGGAGGGGTGTCTGGGTGACGGCTGAGGTCGTCGGCCGTCGCGTAGCACGGTTGTTCCCGGCCCGAGGGGTGTCTGGGTGACGGCTGACGATCTCGGCTGTCGCTGGTGCGGTGATCGGCCGGGCGACGGCTCGTGGGTGGAGGCGGTGCTTGTGCTGCGCGAGCGGGCCTCAGCTGACGACGGGGCCCGCGGAGCGTACCTCCGCGGGCCGTTGATCTTTGGTGGATGGACCTGGTCAGGGTTTGGCCGGTGGTTCCGTCGCTGCCGGAGTCCCCGCGGGTTCGGGGGTTTCGGCTGCCGACGGTGCGTCCGGGACGGGATCGGCCTGGGCGGTGCCGTCGGTGGGTGCCGGCGAGGTGGGTGCAGGGGAGACGGGTGCAGGGGAGTCGGGTGCGGGTGGGGTGGTGTCCGGGGTGGGGCGGGACCAGCCGTTGAACAGCAGGTTCAGGAGGAAGACGACGATCACCGTGGTGGTGATCGAGCTGCCGAAGATGATCTCCAGCTCGTCGGGCATGCGGGTGTAGAAGGCCGGCGCCACCACCGGGATCATGCCGACGCCGATCGAGACCGCGATGATCAGCAGGTTGTTGGTGCCGTCGAACTCGACACGGCGGAGGCTTCGGATGCCGACGGCGGTGACCGTCGCGAACATGACCAGGGCGGCTGCCCCGATGACCGGGCCCGGGACCGCGGCGATGATCTCGCCGAGTTTCGGGATGAGGCCGAGCAGCACCAGGATGACACCGGCCGCGGTGACCACGAAGCGGCTGCGGACGCGGGTGACCTGGACCAGGCCGACGTTCTGGGCGAACGCGGTGTCGAGGAACGAGTTGAAGACACCGGCGAGGATGCCGGAGAGGCCGTCGGCGGCGAGGCCGCGGGCGATGTCGTTCTCGGACGGGCGCCGGCCGACCGCCTCACCGACGGCGAGCATGTCGGCGGTCGACTCGACGTAGATGATCAGCATGACCGTGCACATCGACACGATCGCGGCGGCCTGGAACTCGGGCGGGCCGAAGTAGAACGGGCGGGCCAGGCCGAACCAGCTCGCCTCGCCGACCCCGGAGAAGTCGACCAGGCCCATCAGCGCGGCCACGATCACGCCGAAGATCAGGCCGATCAGCACCGACAGCGAGGCGAGGAACCCGCGGGCGAACCGGTTGACCAGGATGATCAGGAGGATGATCGCGGCGGCCAGGGCCAGTTTGTCCAGGGCGCCGTAACCCGGGGCGTCCTCGTTGGTGCCGGCGATCAGCCCGGCCCCGGCGTCGATCAGGGACAGGCCGATCACGGTGATCACGGTGCCGGTGACCAGCGGCGGGAACAGGTGGATGATCTTCGCGAAGGGCCTGGCGACGAGCAGGCCGAAGACGCCGGCGGCCAGGAACGCGCCGTAGACGGCGGGCAGACCGTACTTCGCACCGATCAGGATCATCGGGTTCAGGGCGGCGAAGGTGGCGCCGGCGACGACCGGTAGCCGTACGCCGAGGATCCTCCCCACGCCGAGGCTCTGGATGATCGTGATGACGCCGGCGACGAACAGGTCGGCGTTGACCAGGATCGCGATGGTGGTCGCGTCCAGTTTGAGCGCCCCGCCGACGATCAGGGGTACGGCGACGCATCCGGCGTACATGACGAGGACGTGCTGGAGACCCAGGACCGCCAGACGGCCGACCGGCAGCATCTGGTCGACCGGGTGCTTGTTCCCGACCGCGTGAGACATGGGCAGAACCTTCCAAGTGGAAATGGTTCCGCGGATTCTCGGCACGCGATGTTTACGGCAGAGATCCCAGTGTTGCATCGCGGTGAACTTCTTCTATGTCTGAGCCCTGTGCCGGAGTCTGAGCCTTATGTCTGCGCGCATCCCGGGCCGGCGGCGACCCCGTCGACGATCCGGTACTTCGAGATGTCGCCCCGCACGTAGCCGGTGAGCTGCCGGATCGACGTCGGCGCCGCTCCGTTGTTCATCAGGTAGCCGACGATCGCCGTGTCCACGGTCCGGCAGGTGGCCTGGTCGGCGACTGCCTGGGTACGGGACTGAAGCTTCGATGGGTTCAACGCAACGTAAGAAACGCCGCCAATACTCATCGTAATCGCACTGGCCATTGCTATCTCGATCAAACGCACCGGGAGAGGCTAGCCATGATCACTCACGGTGGTCATCTGGCTGAACGGTCGAGATCATCAACCTCAAGGGCAACGCTGTGTAACAAACCCGACGGGGCGAATGAATCGACGTGATTCGCGATGTCGGTGATACCTTGATTACTCGGAGCAACGGTCTGATTGCGCTGGAGGATCCCATGCGTCGTGCCGCTGTCGTTCTCGCCCTCGTCCTCGCCGGGCTGTGGATCGCGTCGCCCGCGAGCGCGTTCGCTCACAACGCGGTGCACAACCCGGCCATGCACACGCTGCTGGACGGGCTCACCCTGCTGGTCGTCTCCGCTCCGGTGTGGACGGCGCTGCTGTGGAGCGGGGGCAGCCGCTGGCTGCTGGCCGCACTGATCGGGGTCGTCCAGATCCCGGTCGCGATCATCGGGTTCGTGCCGATCGCCAACCCGTACCTGCACCTCACCCTGTTCGGTATCGCGCTCGGCCTGACCGCGGTCTCGCTGCGGGTGGTGCGCGGCCAGGCACGGGCCGCCGCCGTGGCAGCATCACGGACCCGGTAAGGGTCGAACGGATGACCGGGTTCTCTCAGCGGCCCGGTCATCCGATGTGATGTCGGCGTAACCTCGCTGTCAGTGAGGCTGGCCACAATGAACACGTGGTGACCGAGACGATGTTGCCGGTCAACGGCATCCAGATGTGCGTGGAGACATTCGGCGAGCCCATCGACCCTCCGCTGCTGCTCCTGGCGGCGGACGCCAGTTCGATGGACTGGTGGGACGACGAGTTCTGCCGGCGCCTGGCGGCCGGCCGACGGTTCGTCATCCGCTACGACCACCGGGACACCGGCCGGTCGACCTCCTACCCCGCGGGCGAGCCGGCCTACTCCGGCGCCGACCTGATGTACGACGCCATCGGCGTGCTCGACGCACTCCGCGTCCCCGCGGCGCACCTGGTCGGCTTCTCCCTCGGCGGTGCCCTCGCCCAGCGCGTCGCCGTGCACCATCCGTCCCGCGTGCTCAGCCTCACCCTCATCTCGACCAGCGTCGACGGTGAACCCCCCGGCAACGCGACGGTCACCGTCGGCGGCCCGGTCGCCCTTTCCGCGGGCACGGTCACCGCCGTCGTGCGTACGGTCGAAGCGCCTCCCGCCACCGATGAGACCGACTGGTCGAACCGGAAGGCGGCGGTGGCCCGCATGATCGACGAGGTACGTGCCCGGGGCGGCCCGTTCACCCCGGGGGAACCCCAGCTGCGCCGCCTCGCCGAACGCGTCTTCGACCGCTCCGCCGACCTGGCCGCGAGCCGTGTCAACCATCGGCTGGCGGGGTACGGCCCGCCGGTCCGCGACCTGCTCGGCGACATCGAGACCCCGACCGTGGTCCTGCACGGCACCCTGGACCGGCACATAGCGGCCGGCCATCCGGAGGAGCTGGCGCGCTGCATCCCGGGAGCCCGCCTGGTATGGCTCGACGGGGTGGGCCACGAGTTCCCGCCCCGCGCGGTCTGGACCCAGGTCCTGACCGAAATCCTGGCCCTGGCCGCCTGACCCCGCCTGCCTGAACCCCGCCTGCCCGACCCCGCCGCCCTGACCCTGACCGCCTGACCCCGCCCTCCTGAACCCCGCCGGCCTGGCTCCACCCACCCCGGCGCTGCATTGACGACCGGGCGGAGGTCCGGCGCGGTGGGTCACTTGATCCGCTGTGCGAGCATCGCCGCGTGCGAGAAGGACGGGACCGGTTCGGGTGGTTCGTGATGCTGCCCGGTGCGGTGATCGTCGCCGTGCCGCTGGTGTTCCCGGTGGGGAGTCTGCTGCCCACCATCCGGCCCTGGCTCGGCCTGGCCGTTCCGGTTCTGGCCGGTCTCGCCGCCTGGCGCCGCTCCCGGCCCGCGCTGGCCGCCGTCATGGTGCCGCTCGTCGCCTGGCTCGGCGTCTTCGGCGGGCACCTCCTGCCGGACGGCGACGAGCCCCACGATCTGGTCGCCGTTCAGCACAACGTCAGCGACGAGAACCCGGATCCGGCCGGCACCGTCCGCACGCTCGTCGCGGGCCATCCGGATCTGGTGGCGATGGAGGAGATCACCCCCGAGGCCGCACCCGCCTACGCTGCCGCGTTCCCCGCCGAGTACGCGCACCACACGATCCATGGGACCGTCGCGCTCTGGTCCCGGCACCCGCTGATCGAGGCCGCGGCGCTGGACATCCGCCCGGCCGGCCTCGGCGACGACTGGAACCGCGGTCTGCGCGCCGTCGCCCGCACCCCGCACGGTGACATCGCCGTCTACGTCGCGCACCTGTCATCGGTGCGGCCGTCGCCGACCGGTCTCGACACGGCCCGCCGCGACGACAGCGCCGCCCGGCTGGGCGCGGCACTGGCCGCCGAACCACACGAGCGCGTGATCCTCCTCGGCGACCTGAACGCCACCACCGGCGACCCGGGGCTGCGGCCGGTCACCGCCCACCTGGCCACCGACGGCTCGGATTTCGCGTTCAGCTTCCCGGCAGCCCTGCCGATCGCCCGCATCGATCACGTCCTGGCCCGGACCCTCACCGTCACCGCGGTCCGGACGCTGCCGCGAACCGGCAGCGACCACCTGCCGATCATCGCCGGCCTGCGTCTCTGACGCCCGGATCAGGGGAGGGCGGGCGGGGTCATGGCCGGGCGGAGCTGTGCAGGGTCAGGCCCGCGACGATGGAGCCGGTGCACGCCGCCGCATACAGCATCAGGAAGCCCAGGCCGGAGAAGATCGAGACGCCGGCCAGCATGATGAGCAGCAGCAGCGTGCCGGCGAGCGGAGCGGTGGCCAGGAGCCAGGCCGCCGCTTTCTGCACCGGGCTCCAGCGCGGCGAGACCGTGGCGATCATCAGGCCGGCGGCCTGGCCGACCAGTGGCAGCACGACGGCGCCGCCGGTGAGCAGGCCGACGGCCACCCGCTCGGAACCGCCCGCCGGGACGGCCGGGGCCGGGAGCGGCGCGGCCGGCAGGCGCAGGTGGGTGGGCGTGCCGCTACGGCGCACCGCGGCGACCAACTGGTCGGGCGGCCCTAACCGGCTGAGCACCCGCGACGGCTCGTCGGCCAGGTCGCGGCGCATCGCGATGTAGCCGGCCACCGTGTTCATCAGGTCGTCGCGGGTCTCCGGTGGCAGGTCTCCGGCGGCCGCCCAGAGCGTGGCCAGGTAGTCGAGAACGAGAACGTCGTCGTGGGCCGGCGGTGCCGTCGTCATCAGAGTCCCCCAGTTGTCCCGTTTCCCCGTGGCCCGGACCGGCGGGCCGGCCGCCGATCCGGTGCCGTCGAGCATTCCCGCCCGGGCACCGCCGCCACATCGGTCCAAGGTGGTAACTACGCGCCGCGGCATCATCCTTCAGTCGTAGTCCGGGAGTATGGGGTCATGCGCCTGGTGTCCCTGCTGCCGTCCGCAACCGAGATCGTCTACGCCCTCGGGCTCGGCGACGACCTGGTCGGCGTCACGTTCGAGTGCGACGAGCCGGCCGACGCCCGCTCGACGAAGACGGTCGTGGTCGGCGGGCGCGACACCAGCGGCATGACCCCGGCCGAGATCGACGACTACGTGCGCACCCAGATGTCGGCCGGCGGTGACCTCTACACGCTGCACGCCGACGCGCTCGCCGGGCTCGACCCCGACCTGATCCTCACCCAGGATCTCTGCCGGGTCTGTGCGCTGCCGTCGGGGCACGTCGACCGGGCGCTGAGCCACCTGGGCTGCTCCAGTGACGTCCTGTCGCTCGATCCCCACTCCCTCGACGAGGTCCTGGAGACCTTTTCCGCGGTGGCGGACGCGGTGGGCGTACCGGAAAGGGGTGTCGACCTGGTGAACGGCCTGCGGGAGAGGCTGGCGGCGGTGCGTGACGCGGTGGCCGGGAGGCCCCGGCCCCGGGTGGCCGTGGTGGAATGGGTCGATCCGCCGTTCACCGCGGGGCACTGGGTGCCGGATCTGATCGTCGCGGCCGGCGGCGAACCGGTCGCCGCGATGGCCGGGCAGCGTTCGGTGCGGGTCTCGTGGGCCGAGCTGGCCGCTCCGCGGCCGGAGATCGTGCTGGTCACGCCGTGCGGTTACCACCTGGAGGGCGCGATCCGGCAGGCCGGTGCGGTGGTCCCGCATTTCCCCGCCGCGTCGGTGTGGGCGATCGACGGCGACGGCCTGGTGGTACGACCGGGGCCGCGTCTCGTGGACGGGGTGGAGGCGATCGCCGCGATCCTGCATCCGGAAGCGGTACCGCCGGCGCCCGCCGGGTCGGTGCACCACGTCGCCTGACGGGCCGACCGGCGGGCGTCCTACGATCGGGTGCGTAACACCGGACATGACGGAAACGGGTGACGATGGAGACGTTGGAGTTCCAGGCAGAGGCGCGCCAGCTGTTGCAGCTGATGGTCCACTCGATCTATTCGAACAAGGACATCTTCCTGCGCGAGCTGATCTCGAACGCGTCCGACGCGCTGGACAAGTTGCGCCTGGCGAAGCTACAGGACGGGCTCGAGGCGGACACCTCCGACCTGCACATCGAGATCGAGGTCGACGCCGAGGCGCGCACGCTGACCGTCCGTGACAACGGGATCGGCATGACCCGCGAGGAGGTCGTGGCGCTGATCGGCACGATCGCCAAATCCGGCACCGCGGAGCTGCTGGGCAAGCTCAAGGAGGCCAAGGAGAGCCCCGAGCTGATCGGCCAGTTCGGTGTCGGGTTCTACTCGACGTTCATGGTCGCCGACAAGGTCGAGCTGATCACCCGCAAGGCGGGTACCGAGGGTCACGGCACCCGCTGGGAGTCGGCCGGCGAGGGCACGTTCACGATCGACGACGCGCCGGACGCGCCGGTCGGCACCGCCGTGACGCTGCACCTGCGCCCCAAGGACGAGGACGACGCCCTCTACGACTACACCGACGCGTGGAAGATCAAGGAGATCGTCAAGCGGTACTCCGACTTCATCGCGTTCCCGATCCGCAAGACCAGCGGTGACGAGGTCGAGACGCTCAACTCGCAGAAGGCCCTGTGGGCGCGGCCGCGCAGCGAGGTCACCGACGCCGAGTACCACGAGTTCTACAAGCACATCAGCCACGACTGGACCGATCCGCTCGAGATCATCAACATGAAGGCGGAGGGCACCTTCGAGTACGAGGCGCTCCTCTTCATCCCGTCCCGTGCCCCGCACGACCTGTTCCAGCGGGACGCCCGCCGTGGCCTGCAGCTCTACGTCAAGCGCGTCTTCATCATGGACGACAGCAAGGAGCTGATCCCCGACTACCTGCGCTTCGTCAAGGGCGTGGTGGACGCGGCCGACCTGTCGCTGAACATCTCCCGCGAGATCCTGCAGCAGGACCGGCACATCCAGATGATCCGGCGCCGCCTGGTCAAGAAGGTCCTGTCCACGATCAAGGACCTGATGAGCAGCAGCCCGGAGAAGTACGCGACGTTCTGGCGCGAGTTCGGCCGGGCGGTCAAGGAGGGCCTGCTCGCCGAGCCCGACAACCACAAGCCGATCCTGGAGATCGCGTCGTTCGGCACCACCGAGGGCACCGAGCCGACCACCCTGACCGCCTACATCGAGCGGATGAAGGAGGGCCAGGAGGAGATCTACTTCCTGACCGGTGAGAGCCGCTCCCAGGTGGAGAACTCGCCGCACATGGAGGCGTTCCGCGCACAGGGCTACGAGGTGCTGGTCCTCACCGACCCGGTCGACGAGATCTGGGTCGACGTGGTCGGCGAGTTCGACGGGAAGAAGCTGCGGTCCATCGCCCGTGGCGCGGTCGACCTGCCCAAGGACGAGGAGAAGCCGGAGCCGGAGGGTGACTTCGCGCCGCTGCTGGGCTTCCTCACCGAGAAACTGACCGAGCAGGTGAAGGAGGTGCGGCTGTCGCACCGGCTGACCACCTCGGCGGCGTGCCTGGTCAGCGACGCCGACGACATCACCCCGGCGCTGGAGAAGATGTACCGGGCGATGGGGCAGGAGGGCCCGCGGGTCAAGCGCATCCTCGAGCTCAACCCCAACCACCCGCTGGTCTCCGGCCTGCGTGCGGCCCATGAGCGGAGCGCCGGCGACGCGGCCCTTCCGGACACCGCGGAGCTGCTGTACGGGACAGCGCTGCTCGCCGAGGGCGGTGACCTGGAGGACCCGGCCCGGTTCGCCAAACTCCTCGCCGACCGTCTCGCCCAGACGGTCTGACCTCGCTGTTCCTGGCCGCCGCCGTCTGTTCTCCAGGCCTGGTGACGCCGGCGGTCAGGGCAGGTGGGACAGCCAGGCTCGTGGGCCGGCGTGCGTGACGCGGACGGCGGCGATCCCGGAGGCGTAGCCGATCGCGGCCGGCAGGTCGTCGCCGCGGGCCAGGGCGACGGCGAGCGCGCCGTGGAAGGCGTCGCCCGCGCCGGCGGTGTCGACAGCTGCGACACGGGGGACAGGCACTTCTCCGCTGCCACCGTCGCTGAACCAGCGAACTGGATCCGGTCCGTGCGTGATCACGACAGCCGGCGCCGCGACGGCCGCTGCGATCGCGGCGTCGGTCGCGGCGGCG
>NZ_JBHSBL010000026.1:37825-39513 GCF_042650585.1 Actinoplanes subglobosus | reverse complement strand
GGCGCCGGGGTGGCCGAAGTCGCCCATCGCCGTGTCGCCCATCGCCGGGTCGGCTCCGGGGTGGCGGAAGTCGCCGGAGCAGGCCACCACCTCGGCGTGCGGGAAGATGTCGGCGAAGACGGGGCGCCAGCTGCCCGCGTCGACGAGCAGCCGGTTCGCGGATCGTGCCGCGGCCAGTGCGAGCACCGGATGATGCCCGTCGACCATGGTCAGGTCGGCGCCGGGCAGACCGGCCGCGGGTGCGGCGACCGCACGGGTGCCGGCGTTGCGGCTGACGATGGAGCGCTGGCCGGTCGTGGCGAGGACCGTCACCGCGGAGACCGGCGGCGGTTCCGGGGAGTCCGGGGCGGCGTCGATGAGGGTGACCCCGTGCGCGGCCAGATCGGCCCGGACCAGATCGCCGAGCGGGTGCGCACCGACCACGCTGACCAGCGTGACGGTGGCGCCGAGCGCGGCCGCCGTGACCGCCGCGTTGGCCGCCGGGCCACCCGCGGCGACATCCACCGACTCGGACTGCACCTTCTCATCGGCGCCGGGGAACCGCTGGACCCGCTGCACCAGGTCGACGGTGGTCAGCCCGGCGAAGAGCAGGCGCACGTCAGCTGCCGTTGGCCAGTTCGACGAAGAACGTCCCGATGTTGCTGAAGATGTCACCGACGCCCGCGCCGATGCTGCGGGCCACCTCGGCGGCCGGCCCCGGATTGGTGCCGATCCAGAAGACGAGCAGGAACACCAGGACCCAGCCCAGCACCTTCTTCATCGGGAAGATCCTCCGCATGCTCCGCCGGACGCCATCCAAGATCGTGACACAGGGTCGCAACCTGCCGCGGGAGGCACGCCGAGCCGGTGTGCGGGTCGTCCCCGCTCATGATGTCCAGTAGTTCAGGCCACCGGGATGCCGAGGCTCTCGCGGGCGGCGGTGAGGATGCGGTCGGAGAGGGGGGTGCCCGCGGTCGCCCGGGACAGGATCAGGGCGCCGACCATGGTGCTGAGGGCGGTCAGGTCCGGTTCGCCGCCGCCGAGGTGGCGGGCGAACCCCTCGACGCCGTCGGCGTAGGCCTGGCGGGTCGCGTCGCCGCCGGTGGCCCGGGCCACGTCACCGCCGAAGCCGGCCGACGGGCAGCCACCGCCGGGATCGTCACGGTGCGCGGCGGAGAGGTAGGCGTCGATCACTGCCCGGCGGCCGTCATCCGCGGTCGCCGGCGGGATCTGGGTGGCCTGGGTGGCGAAGGCCGACGCCACCGCCTCGGCGGCCAGGGCGTCCTTCGAGGCGAAGTGCCGGTAGAAACCGCCGTGCGTGAGGCCCGCCTCGGCTGTCACGTCGGCGACGCTCACCCCGGCGATGCCCCGCTCGCGGAAGAGTCGCGCGGCGGTGGCGACGATGCGTTCCCTGTTCTCGGCGGCCTGCGCCTGCGACACCCGTCCCATGGCCGCAACTATAGATGATGTGTGTCATCTATTACAGTGCGCGAATTAGATGATGAACATAATCTAATCAGCATGGAACTCAACGACGCAGTCGCCGTGGTCACCGGAGCCAACCGCGGTTTCGGCCGCCAGATCGCCCTTCAGCTGCTCGAACGAGGCGCCAAGGTCTACGCCGGCGCCCGCGACCCGGAATCCGTCGACCTGCCCGGCGCCGTCCCGCTCCGGCTCGACGTCACCGACCCCGGGTCCGTGGCCGCGGC